>NZ_CP039635.1:710833-1025000 GCF_004923295.1 Azospirillum sp. TSH100 | reverse complement strand
CGTGCCGCTGCGCGATGCCGACGGGAGCATCGCCGCGCGCTGTGTCGCGATGCCCTATCTGCGGCCGTCGGATTTGCCGGTGGTCGAAGAGGCGGACGATGTCGATCCGCTGATCGAGGGCGTGCGGCGCCTCTATACCCAGGCCTGGACGGGTGGGCGCGAGCGTTGCGGTCGGGGAGAGGCGCTGATCCTGACCGGACATTGTTACATGCGCGGCGGCACCCTGTCGGAACTGAGCGAGCGCAAGATCCTGGGCGGCAACCTGCATGCCCTGCCGGTCGACATCTTCCCAGAGGATGCGGCTTATGTGGCGCTCGGCCATCTGCATCGGGCACAGGCGGTGGGTGGACGCGAGGCGGTGCGCTACAGCGGATCGCCGATCCCGCTGGCGCTGGACGAGGAACCCTATCCCCATCAGGTGATGCTGACCGAGTTCGCAGGCGGACAGCTGGTCGGTCATGAGGCCTTGCGGGTGCCGCGCCATGTGACGATCCACCGGATCAGCGAAACCAGCCCGGAAGCGGCGCTGGAGAGACTGAAGCGGCTGGAACTGGACAACGCCCTGTCACGCGACGCCTGGCCCTTCCTGGAGGTGACGGTGACCCTGCCGGAGCCGCGTCCGGCGCTGCGCGACGAGGTCGAGGCGGTGCTGGCCGGCCGGCCGGTGCGGCTGCTGAAGCTGGGGGTCCGGCTGACCGGCAACGGCCAAACGCTGGCCGACAGCGCGCCGCCGGTCGATCTCGCCTCGCTGGAGCCGGAGGAGGTGTTCCGGCGGCTCTACCGCCGCAGCCATCAGGGCGATCCCGAAGCCGACCTGATGGCGGCCTTCCACGAGTTGCTGACCGGCGTGCAGGAGACGATGTGATGCGGATTCTCGCGGTGCGCGGCGCCAACCTGACCAGCCTGGACGGCCCCTTCGCCATCGATTTCGACCGGGAGCCGCTGCGGCGGGCCGGACTGTTCGCCATCACCGGGCCGACCGGCGCCGGCAAGAGCACCATCCTCGACGCCCTGTGCCTCGCCTTGTTCGACAGTATGCCGCGACTGCCCGAGGGACGCGGCGAGATGCTGGGGCCGGAGGGCGATCCCAACAGCATCCGCACCACCGATGTGCGCACGGTGTTGCGGCGGGGCGCCGGCTTCGGCTGGGCCGAGGTGGATTTCGTCGGCATCGACGGCGACGCCTATCGCGCCCGCTGGGAAGTGCGGCGGGCGCGACAGAAGTCACAGGGAGCCTTGCAGCAGCAGAGCATGTCGTTGAGCAGCCTCGACGGCCAACGGCGCTTCGGCGATGGCAAGAAGAGCGTGCTGGAGGAGATCGAACGACGGCTCGGCCTGAGTTTCGAGCAGTTCAGGCGGGCGGTGCTGCTGGCCCAGGGCGACTTCGCCACCTTCCTGAAGGCGCCGCCGCGCGAGCGGTCCGCCCTTTTGGAACTGCTGACGGGAACCGAAATCTACTCGCGCCTGTCGATTGCGGCGCACGAGCGGGCGAATGCGGAGAAACAGACGCTTGAAATGCTGGTGGCGCAGGGCGGCGGCATCGGCGTGCTGAGCGACGACGACCGCGCGGCCTTGCAGAGGGAGGCCGCTGGAGCCGCGAAGGCGGTGCGCAGCGGCGAGCAGGCCTTGGCGCATGCCCAGGCGGCGCTGGCCTGGTACGACCGCGACGGCCAACTCGCAGCGGCGGAAGGCAAGGCGGTCGAGACGGCGGAAGCGGCGGAGCGGGCCTGGAGCGAAGCCGAAGACCGGCGCGAAGCCACCATCCGGCTGCGCGGGCTGCAGCCGGTGCGGCCGGTGCTGGCCGATGCCGACCGGGCGGGCAGCGAAGCGGCGGAGGCCGCAGCGGCGGTGGTGCGGGCGGAGGCGGCGTTGGCCGCAGCACGACTGACGGTGGAGGAGGCGACCGGCCGTCATGGCGAGGCCCGGCGCCGCTTCGAAGCGGCCTACGCGGAACAGGCCAAGGCCGAACCCGATCTTGAACGCGCCGCAGACCTCGATGGGCGGGTCGCGACCCTGACCGCGGAACAGAGGACGGCCGAAGCGACGGCGAAGGCAGCAGTCCAGCGCAGCGGCATGCTACAGAAGGCGGTGCAGGATATCGACACCACCCTGTCCGCGGCGCGCAACGACGCGTCCCGGCTGGAAGCCTGGCTGCGGGAGCAGGCGGACTTCGCCGGAGTGGCCGGGCAGTGGGAACGCTGGGACCGGCTGCTGGCCCGAATCATCACTGATCGGCGGGCCAGTCTGGCTGCCGCTCAAGAACGTGGACGGCTGGATCGGGAGCTTGCGGCGACGCAAGCCGCGGCGCGGGGTGAGGAAGGCCGGCTGTCGGAGGCGCGGGAGCACTGCCGCTCCGCCGAACGGGTGCTGGAGAAGTTGCGCGGCGAAGCAGTGCCGTCTCTGGAGGGGGCACGACAGGCACGAACGGACGCCGGACAGCGGCGCGACGGACTGCTTGCTCTGCTCGCCACCGGCGAGGCGCGCCACCGCCTGGAGACGGAGCGGGCGGCGGCAGAAGGTGAACGGCTGCGGTTGCTGGCCGAAGCGGAGCGGGACGGGACGGCGGCGCGAGAGCTTGCCGAACGCCGTGTCGGGCAGCGCGCCGCGGTCGATGAGGCGGAGCGGACCCTGCAACGGCTGCTGCTGGCCCAGCGCGAGGATGTGGAAAGCCTGCGCGGGCGGCTGGTCGAGGCGGAGCCCTGCCCGGTCTGCGGTTCGGCCGAGCATCCCTGGGCTGGCGCCGGGGCGACGCCGCTCGGCCGGGTGACGCAGGACCAGGAAAAGCATCTTGCCGGGTTGCGCGAGGCGCTCGCCGGGACGGTAACCCGCCATGCCGCGCTGGAGGCGGCGGAACAGGCGGCGCGCAAAGCGGCCGAAGGGCAGACGGCCCGCCAGGCGGCCATCGCTCAGGAAGCCGAAGGATTGGTGGCGCGCTGGACCGCGCAGGCGGCGGCCATCGGCTGGGACGCCGAGGATGGAACGCTCACCGGGCTCCGCAGGGAAGTCGAAGCGGTCGAGCATCGGCTTGCGGTCATCGCGCGGGACGAGGAACGGGCGCTCGACCATCGCCGGCGGGTCGATGCGGCACAGCAGGAACAAAGGCGGCTGGAAACCGCGGCGGCCAGTCTGGCAAGCGAGTGCGAGACGACCCGACAGCGGCTGGCCGATGGACGGCAATCCCTGGCCCTGGCGGTGGCGGCACTGGAGCGGGCAGTTGCCGACCAGGAGGCCGCGCTGGCGGAACTGGCCGAAGGTTTGGCGGGAGAAGCCGGCTGGCGGTCGCGGCTGGACCAGGAGCCTGAAGCGTACCGGACCGGGATGTCGGCCCGGGTGACCGAATATCGGGGGAAGAGCGATGCGCTGGCCCGCGCCGTCCGCGAGGTCGAGCGGACCAGCGGTGAGCGAGCGGTGCAGAGCGCCGAGCTGGAAGCGGCGTTGCGGGCGGAGAAGGAGGCGCAGTCCCGGGCGGGCGACCTCGCAGGACGACTGGCGGAAATGCGGAGGGCACGCACCGCACTGCTGGGTGGACGGCCGGTGTCGGAGGTGCGCAAGGCGTTGGCCGGAGAACGGCATGAGGCCGAGGCCTTGATGGAAAAGGCCACCTTCGCGCGGCAGGATGCCATCGCCCGGCTGTCGGCGGCGGAACAGGAGCGGGAAACCCGCGGCGAGGCGGCGAAACGGTGCGCCGACAAGGCCAAGGCAGCCGGCGAACGGCTGGAACGGGCCGTCGCCGAGCGCGGGGTTGGGCTGGACGAGGTCCGCCGGCTGCTGGCTACCCCCGAAAGCGCGTTGGAGGCGGAAGAACTGGCTCTGGCGGTGCTGGAGCGGGCGCGCGGTGATGCGGCGCTGGTTGTCGCCGAACGGCGACGGCAGCGCGCTGATCATCACGCGGTGGACCGGCCGGCCTTGAACATCGAGGAGGCTGAGGGGACGGCGGAGACCATCCGTACGGAGCTTGAGCGCGACCGCGACCGCTTGGGCTCGGCGCGTGGACGGCTGGAGGCCGACGATGCCAGCCGGCAACGGTTGGCGGGGCTGTCGGCTGCGATCGAGGCGCAGCAGGCGTGCTGTGGACTGTGGGGCAAGATGGCGCAGTTGATCGGCTCGGCGAACGGGCAGAAGATGCGCAATTTCGCCCAGAGCCTGAGCCTGGACCTGCTGTTGACCCATGCCAACCGTCATCTGGAGGACCTCGCCCGCCGTTACCGGCTGGAGCGGGTGGCGGGGGCCGACCTGGAAATTCAGGTGGTCGACCGCGAGATGGGCGACGAGCGGCGCGGCGTGCACAGTCTGTCGGGCGGCGAGCTGTTCCTGGTGTCGCTGGCCCTGGCGCTCGGGCTGTCGGCGATGGCGGCGGGGACCTCGGGCGGGATCGGCACTCTGTTCATCGACGAGGGGTTCGGCACGCTCGACCCCGACAGCCTGGACGTGGCGCTGTCCTGTTTGGAGGCATTGCAGGCGGACGGGCGTCAGGTCGGCGTCATCAGCCACGTTCCGGCAATGGTCGAGCGCATCGGCACGCAAATCCGCGTGATGCCGATCGGCGGCGGACGCAGCCGGGTGACAGTGCAATCGGTGGCGGGAGCGGCGCTGGGGGTGGCGATCGAGGAGGTTGAGGAGGTGTAGGAGAAACCCCCGATCACCGCCCGCGCTTCGTCAGGAAGGCCAGCCGTTCCAGCGTGTGGACGTCCTGCTCGTTCTTCAGCAGCGCGCCGCACAGCGGCGGGATCAGGGTGCGGGCATCCTTGGCACGCAGGGTCTCCGGATCGACGTCCTCAACCATCAGCAGCTTGATCCAGTCCAACAGCTCCGAGGTCGACGGCTTCTTCTTGAGGCCCGGCACCTCGCGAAGGTCGTAGAACAGGTTCAGCGCCTCGCGCAGAAGCGCTGCTTTCAGGCCGGGGTAATGGACCTCGACGATGCGCTCCATCGTCTCGCGGTCGGGAAAGCGGATGTAATGGAAGAAGCAGCGGCGCAGGAAGGCGTCCGGCAGCTCCTTCTCGTTGTTGGAGGTGATGATGACGATGGGGCGCTTGGCCGCCTTGATCGTCTGGCGGGTTTCATAAACGTGGAACTCCATGCGGTCGAGTTCCAGCAGCAGGTCGTTGGGGAACTCGATGTCGGCCTTGTCGATCTCGTCGATCAGCAGGACCGGAGGCTCCGGTGCTTCGAAGGCCTCCCACAGCTTGCCGCGGACGATGTAGTTGGCGATGTCATGGACCTTCGCCTCTCCCAACTGGCTGTCGCGCAGGCGGCTGACCGCGTCATATTCGTACAGGCCCTGCTGCGCCTTGGTGGTGGACTTCACATGCCAGGACAGCAAAGGCTTGTTCAGCGCGCGGGCGATCTCGACCGCCAGCACGGTCTTGCCGGTGCCGGGCTCTCCCTTCACCAGAAGCGGCCGCTCCAGCGTGATGGCGGCGTTGACCGCCACCATCAGGTCCTCGGTGGCGACATAGCTGTCGGTTCCGGTGAAACGCATGGGCGGGCTCCCTCAAGCGAGAAGGTTTCAGTCCACGATGAACAGGGTGGCGCCGATTTCGGTCGAGGACCGGTGCGGATGATCGCCGAAATCGGACACCTGATAGCTCATGCCGGCGGTCAATACGAAACGGCGGCCATCCTTCAACTCGGTGACCAATTCGCCGCTGACCACGAACAGCACATGGCCGCGGTCGCACCAATGGTCGGCCAGATAGCCCGGCGTGTATTCGACCAGTCGCACCCGCAGCTCTCCCGCGTGAAAGCTGCGCCAACGGGCGAGGCCGGTTTCACCCGGATGTTCGGTGACGGGGACGGCAGACCAGTCGGTCACGGTGAAGGGAAGAGTCGGAAGTTCCATCGCCGGACCTTGGGAAAGGGCACCATAGAAAACCGGCCCCCGGAGCGAACCGGGGGCCAGGTTTGATCAGGGTCAGGAAGCCTTCTTGGCCGCAATCGCCTTTTCGATGGCCTCGATCGCAGCATGGGCCAGCGAGGCGTCGGGGCCGCCGGCCTGGGCCATGTCCGGGCGGCCGCCACCGCCCTTGCCGCCCAGCGCCTCGGCACCGACGCGGACCAGATCGACGGCGCTGAGGGCCGCAGTCAGGTCGTCGGTCACGCCGATGACGATGGAGGCCTTGCCTTCATTGGACGCGATCAGCACGACGACGCCGGAGCCGACCTGCTTCTTCAGCTCGTCGGCCATCGGCTTGAGGTCCTTGGCCGGCAGGCCTTCGACCACGCGGGCAGCCAACTTGACGCCGGCCACATCCTTGGCCTCGTTGCCGCCGTCGGCCTTGGCACCGCCTCCCATGGCAACCTGACGGCGCAGGTCGGCCAGTTCGCGCTCCATCTTGCGGCGCTCCTCGACCAGGGCCGCCACGCGGGTCGGAACCTCGTCGGGCTTCACCTTCAGGACGCTCGCCGCCTCGGTCAGCAGATGGTCGCGCTCGGACAGCCACGCCTTGGCGCCGGTGCCGGTCAACGCCTCGATGCGGCGGACGCCGGCAGCGACAGCGCCTTCGGAGACGATCTTGAAGACACCGATGTCGCCGGTGCGGCGGACATGGGTGCCGCCGCACAGCTCGATGGAGTAATCGCGATCCTGCTCGCCATGCGGGCCGCCCATCGACACGACGCGAACCTCATCGCCGTACTTCTCGCCGAACAGCGCCATGGCACCCTGGGCGCGCGCCTCGTCCGGGGACATCAGGCGGGTGATGACCTCGCTGTTGGCGAGGACGCGGCGGTTCACCTCGTCCTCGATGGCGGAGATGTCGGCGCCGGTCAGGCCGGTCGGCTGGCTGATGTCGAAGCGCAGACGCTCCGGCGCCACCAGCGAACCCTTCTGGGTGACATGGTCGCCCAGGCGATGGCGCAGCGCCTCGTGCAACAGGTGGGTGGCGGAGTGGTTGGCACGGATGGCGGAGCGGCGCTCGGTATCGACGCGCAGCTCGACCACGTCGCCGACCTTGAGCGTGCCCTTGGTGACCGTGCCGACATGGGCCCACACGGCGCCCAGCTTCTTCAGCGTGTCGGACACCGCGACCTCAGCCCCGCCGGCGGAGAAGATCACGCCGGCATCGCCGACCTGACCTCCCGATTCGCCGTAGAAGGGGGTCTGGTTGACGACGACCAGCACCTGATCACCGAGGTTGGCGGCGTCGACGCGGGCATCGCCCTTGACGATGGCGGTCACCTTGCCTTCGGCGACTTCGGTGTCGTAGCCGAAGAACTCGGTGGCGCCCAGATCGTCCTTGATCTCGTACCACAGCTTCTCGGTGCCGACCTCGCCCGAGCCGGCCCAGGATTCGCGGGCTTTGCGGCGCTGCTCGTCCATCGCCGCCTTGAAGCCGGCCTCGTCGACGCCGCGGCCCTGGCCGCGCAGCACGTCCTGCGTCAGGTCGAGCGGGAAGCCGTAGGTGTCGTACAGCTTGAAGGCGACGTCGCCGGCCAGCGGCTGGCCTTCGCCCAGATGGCCGACCTCATCCTCCAACAGGCGCAGGCCGCGCTCCAGCGTCTGCTTGAAGCGGGTCTCCTCCAGCTTCAGCGTCTCGACGATCAGGGCGCGGGCACGGTTCAGCTCCGGATAGGCGTCGCCCATCTGCTGGATCAGCGCCGGGACCAGACGGTGCATCAGCGGCTCGCGCGCGCCGATCATGTGGGCATGGCGCATGGCGCGGCGCATGATCCGGCGCAGCACATAGCCGCGGCCTTCGTTCGACGGCAGCACGCCATCGGCGATCAGGAAGGAGGTGGAACGCAGATGGTCGGCGATGACGCGGTGCGACACGGCATGCGCGCCGTCCGGCGAGGTCTTGGTCGCCTCGGCCGACGCCATGATCAGCGCCCGCATCAGGTCGATGTCGTAGTTGTCGTGCTTGCCCTGCAGGACGGCGGCCAGACGCTCCAGCCCCATGCCGGTGTCGATGGACGGCTTGGGCAGCGGCACCAGATTGTCCGGACCCAGCTGTTCATACTGCATGAACACGAGGTTCCAGATCTCGATGAAGCGGTCGCCATCCTGGTCCGGGCTGCCCGGCGGGCCGCCGGCGATCGACGGGCCATGGTCGAAAAAGATTTCCGAACACGGGCCGCAGGGGCCGGTATCGCCCATGCGCCAGAAATTGTCGTCGGTCGGGATGCGGATGATGCGGTCGTCCGACAGGCCGGCGACCTTGCGCCAGATGCCCGCCGCGTCCTCGTCGGAGGTGTGGACGGTCACCAGCAGCTTGTCAGCCGGCAGGCCGTATTCCTTGGTGATCAGGTTCCAGGCGAACGCGATGGCATCGTCCTTGAAATAATCGCCGAAGGAGAAGTTCCCCAGCATCTCGAAGAAGGTGTGGTGCCGCGCGGTGTAGCCGACATTGTCGAGGTCGTTGTGCTTGCCGCCGGCGCGCACGCATTTCTGCGAGGTGGCCGCGCGCTTGTAGGGCCGCGTCTCGGCACCGGTGAAGACGTTCTTGAACTGGACCATGCCGGCGTTGGTGAACATCAGCGTCGGGTCGTTGCGCGGCACGAGCGGCGACGAATCGACCTTCTGATGGCCCTGCTTGGCGAAGAAATCCAGGAACGTGCGACGGATGTCGTTGGCGGTCTGCATACGGTCAAGGCTCCGGGTGCGCGGCTGAGGCCCTTTGTTGGCCGAACCGTGCTTTTAGCGCGAGAATGGCGGCATGTCCACGACGGACGGATTATTACCCTAGGTCACGGCCGGCAAATTGCCACCGGCGAATTGGCGCGGGCAAAGTGCCGACGATCACTCGGCCTCCGCCGCGGCCCGCGCCTTTTCGATCCGGCGGCCGACGATGATCGCGATCTCGTAGAGGCCGATCAGCGGCACCGCCAGACTGACCTGGCTGATGACATCGGGCGGGGTCAGCACCGCGGCGGCGATGAAGGCGCCGACGATGGCGTAGCGCCGCTTCGAGGCCAGCGCATCGGTGCTGATGATGCCGACGCGGACCAGCAGGGTCAGCAGGACCGGCAGCTGGAAGGCGATGCCGAAGGCGAAGATCAGCGACATCACCAGATGCAGGTATTCGCCGACGCGCGCCTCGAATTCGATCGGCAGGGCATTGCCGTCGCCGCCGGGGTGGAACTCGAAGCCCAGGAAGAAGCGCCAGGCCATCGGGAAGATGAAGTAATAGACGATGCCGGCACCGGTCAGGAACATCACCGGGGTCGCGACGAGGAAGGGCAGGAAGGCCTTGCGCTCGTGCTTGTACAGGCCGGGCGCCACGAACATCCAGATCTGGCTGGCGACGATCGGGAAGGAGATGAAGCAGCCGGCCCAGAACGCCACCTTGACATAGGTGAAGAAGGCTTCGGTCAGACCGGTGTAGATCATCCGGCGGCCCTGCCCGGCCAGGATGTCGGCCAGCGGCTGGACCAGGAAATTGTAGATCTTGTCCGACACCGCATAGCACAGCAGGAAGGCGATCAGGATGGCACCGATCGCCCACATCAGCCGGTTCCGCAGCTCGATCAGGTGATCGATCAGCGGCATCTTGCTGTCTTCGAGTTCGTCCTGCTGCGTATCGCCGGTCATGGGCCGTCTTTGTCTTCAGGTCTGCTTGTCGGTCGGCTGGGCAGCGGCCACGGCATCCGCGCGCGGGGCCGGTGCGGGCTGCGGCACCGGGGCCGGTTGCGGAGGCTCGGTGGAGATCGGAGACGCGGTGATCGGAGACGGGGCGGCCGAAGGCGCCACGCTGTCCGTCACCATCGGGACCGCCGGGGCATCGGTCACAGGCGCCGGCGCCTGCGGCAGGTCCGGCTCCGGCGTGCTGCCGGCGTGGCCGTTCAGGCCCACATCGAAGGCTTTCCCCACCTCCCCCTTCGGATCGATGGTGTCTTCCATCATCTTCTTGATGTTCAGGTCACGGGTCTTCAGCGCTTCCTTGCGAAGCTCGTCCAACTCGGTTTCCCGCATCATGTCGTCGATGTGGGTCTGGAATTCGCGCGCGACGACCCGCGCCTTACGCACCCATTTGCCGAGCGTGAAGATCGCCTTGGGCAGATCCTTGGGGCCAATGACCACAAGGGCGATGACGGCGATCACCATCAGTTCGGACCAAGCGATGTCGAACATGTTCTTCCGGCTTCACGAATGCGGTTGGCAGAGTGGCGTGCGGCGCCCCGACCGGGCAGCCGCGCGCCCGCCGGTCAGCTGCGGACCGCCTCGTCCTTCTTGGCCGCGGTTTCGGCCGTGTTGGCCGGCTGGTTCGGAATGGTCTTGGCGGTGGAGCCGGGGGCGGCATCGTCGCTGTCGTCCTGCAGGCCGGCCTTGAAGGACTTCACGCCCTTGGCGAGATCGCCCATCACCTTCGGCAGCTTTCCGGCGCCGAACAGCAGAAGAACGATCAGAAGAACGATGATCCAGTGCCAGATGCTGAAAGAACCCATGGCGCGCCTATCACGTTTGAACGGCCTTTGCGGCGGGCCGGCACTATGGCAGAAAGGCCGGGGTGCCGCAACGTTCGCCCCACCATCCTTAACCGGTTGTCATTGAGGTTTCACGGGAATTCGCTCAGGTTCCGGTGAAAAACCAAGCCTCCGCCCCCAACCTACTCCTCGTTGTCGCTCCCCAGCGCGCTGTCGTCGGCCGTCGCCCCCAACCCCAGCAGCACCGGACGGCTGTCGAGCAGGCCGGCGGCGCGCAGGTCTTCGACGCTGGGCAGGTCGCGCAGGCTCTCCAGCCCGAAATGGTCGAGGAAATGGTCGGTGGTGATCCAGGTCAGCGGCCGGCCCGGCGTCTCCCGCCGCTTGCCCGGCCGGATCCAGCCATGTTCCATCAGCAAATCCAGCGTGCCCTTGCTGGTCGCCACACCGCGGATGGACTCGATCTCGCCGCGCGTCACCGGCTGGTGGTAGGCGATGATCGCCAGCGTCTCGATGGCGGCACGGGACAGCTTGCGCGACACCTCCTCCTCGCGCCGCAGCTCCGGCGCCAGATCGACCGCGGTACGGAAGGCCCAGCCGCCGCCGGTGCGCACCAGGGTGACGCCGCGCGGGGCGTAATGGGCGCGCAGCTCCTCCAGCAGCAGGCCGACCTCCGGCCCGATGCGGCCGGCCAGCGTCTCCTCGTCCAACGGCTCGCTTGAGGCGAACAGCAGGGCTTCCAGCAGGCGCAGCTTGCCGATGCGGGCCTCCGCCTCCTGGGCGTCGGTGCCTTCCTTAATCATGCGATTGCGCTTCTTCCGAACTGTCGGCGTCCTGGAAACCGGATGCCCGCCCGCGGACATAGAGCGGGGCGAAGGCGCCCTCCTGGCGCAGTTCCACCCTGCCCGCCTTGGCAAGTTCCAACGTCGCGGCGAAATGCGCGGCGAGCGCCGAGCGGGTCAGCAGCGCGCCGCCCTCCCCGCCCGGCAGGAAGCTCGCCAGCGTTGCCCAGTCCGGCATCCGGCCGAGCAGCGAGGACAGGCGCTGCACTGCTTCCTCCATCGAATAGAGGCGGACCGGGGTGATGTGCAGGACGCCGGATTCCTTGCGGGCGCGCTGCTGGCCATAGGCACGCAGCAGGTCGAACAGGGTGACCTCGTAGACCGACTTGCGGCGCAGGTCCAAATCCTCCGGCGCACCGCGCGGGTGGATTTCGATGCCCAGCCGCGGACGGGCGAACAGCTTTTCAGCGACGCCCTTCATCGCCTCCAGCCGCTGGAGCTGGAAGGCGAGCGCTGCCGCCATGTCCTCGCCCGACGGCTCCTCCCCCTCCGGCTCGGGCAGCAGCAGGCGCGACTTCAGGTAGGCCAGCCACGCCGCCATCACCAGATAGTCGGCGGCCAACTCCAGCCGCACCTTCCGCGCCTCGGCAACGAAGCTGAGGTACTGGTCGGCCAGTTCCAGGATGGAGATGCGCGTCAGGTCGACCTTCTGGTCGCGCCCCAACGCCAGCAGCATGTCGAGCGGCCCCTCGAAGCCGTCGAGGACCAGCAACAGCTGTTCGGACGGCGATGCCTCCGCGGCAGCGGGGGTGTCGAACACAGGCTCGGCCACCAGATCAGCCATATGATCGCTTTCAGTCGTTGCCGGTCAGGACGCGGATGAAGTCGATCACCGCGTCCACGGGCGGCCCCAGCACCCAATGCATGACGCTGAGGTCCATGCCGATCTGGCGCCCCAGCATCGGCAGCAGGAAGAAGGCGGCCATCAGGATCAGCAAACCGAAACGCTCCAGCTTCGCCAGCGGCACCGCCAGAACATCCGGCAGGATGCCGACCGCGACCCGGCCACCGTCCAACGGCGGCAGCGGGATCAGGTTGAACACCATCAGGATGACGTTGACCAGAACCGAGACCTCGGCGGCGGAGCGGATCCACATCTCAATCACGCTGTTTTCCGGATTGACCAGCCGCCAGATCACCGCCGACGCCACCGCAAGCAGGAAATTGGTGCCCGGCCCGGCCAGCGCGACCCACACCATGTCGCGGCGCGGGTGGTCGAGCCGGGCGAAATTGACCGGCACCGGCTTGGCCCAGCCGAAGACGAAGCCGGTGGTGAAATACATCAGCGCCGGCAGCAGGACCGTGCCGAACGGGTCGATGTGGCGGATCGGGTTGAAGGTGACGCGACCCAGCCGATAGGCGGTGTCGTCGCCCAGCCTCCAGGCGACGAAGCCATGCGCCGCCTCGTGCAGGGTGATGGCGAGGATGGCCGGCAGGGCCACGGCCGTCACCTGGAAGATCCATGCTTCCATGGTCCGCTCCCGTCCGTCAGGTCTGCGCCGTGCCGAGAAGCTCGGCCAGCCGGTTGGTCAAAGCCGCGATGTCCGCCGGTTCCGGCGCGTGGCGCATCGCCTCCGCCCGCGCCCAGCGCTCCGCCGCCAGTCCGCTCAGCAACGGAACGGCGTCGAGTATCGACCGCATCTCGGCCAGATCGCCGTTGCAGTGGAGCACGACATCCATGCCCGCCGCCAGCACCGCCTCTGCCCGCGTCCTCGGGTCGCCCTGCAAGGCGTTCATCGACAGGTCGTCGCTGAACAGCAGGCCGCCGAAGCCGATCGAGGGGCCGCGCACCACCTCGCGCACCACGATGGGCGAGGTGCTGGCGGGGGCGGTCGGATCGATCGCCTTCAGCACCACATGGGCCACCATCGCCAGCGGCAGGTCGGCCAGCGCACGGAAGGGGGCGAAATCCGTCGCCTCCAGCACTGCACGGTCGGCCTCCACGACCGGCAGCTCGGCATGGCTGTCGGCAAAGGCGCGACCATGGCCGGGGATGTGCTTGAGCACCGGCAGCACACCGCCGGCCAGCAGCCCGTGGGCGGTGGCGCGGGCGAGAGCGATCACCAGAGCGGGATCGCGCGAGAAGGCGCGGTCGCCGATGATGTCGTGGGCGCCCTCCACCGGCACGTCGCAGACCGGCGCGCAATCCACCGTGATGCCGACCTCGATCAGCATGTGGGCGAGCAGGCGGCCATTGATCCATGCCGCCTCTTGGGCCGCCTCTTGGGCAGCCTCGCGTCCGGCGGCGGCATCACGTTCGGCGAGCCTGCCGAACACGCCCATCGGCGGGTGGGCCGGCCAGTGCGGCGGGCGCATGCGGGCGACCCGGCCGCCTTCCTGGTCGATCAGGACCGGAGCGTCGGCGCGGCCGACGCTGGCGCGCAGATCGTCGACCAGCCGGCGCATCTGGTCGCGGCTGTCGCAGTTGCGGCGGAACAGGATGAAACCGAGCGGATCGGCATCGCGGAAGAAGGCGGCCTCGTCGGCCGTCACCTCCAGCCCGGCGCAGCCGAAGACGACCGCGCGCGGGTGGGTGACCGGGGTGGCGGACTCCACAGAATCAGGGACGGACAACCACACACCCCACATTTTGCGCACGCAGCTGGGCACAGGCCGACTTGGCCCGCGCCTCGTCGGCGCCTGCGCCCTGCACCCGATAGAAGATGCCCTTCTCGCCCAGATCGACCTTGGCGACCTGCATCGACAGCCCGCCGAGCGCGTCGGGATGACGGCCGGCAAGGCGGCGCCATTCGGCTGCGGCTTCGCTCTCGCTGCGCACCGAAGCCAGCTGTACGCGCCAGCCGCCGCTGCCGCCGGCCGCCGGAGCGGATGTAGAGGTGGGGGCGGGCTTGGCGGGCTGCGGTGCCGCCTTGGCCGGAGTGGCCGGCAGGGACGCAGCTTCCAGCTTGGCGATCAGCTGCCCCATCGACGGGGCGGCGTTCTGCTGCGCCGGCGGCGTTGCCGGCGGAGCGGGAGGCTTGGCGACGGAGGCGACCTGTTGCTGGGAAGCCGGGGCCGGCTTCGCCGGAGGCTGCTGCGGCTTGGCGGCGCTGGCGGGAGCCTGAACCGGGGCCGGGGCTGTGGGAGCGGTTGCCGTGGGAGCGGTCGCCGTGCCGGAAGCCAGGCCGGGCGCCGGTTCCGGAGCGGCCAGCGGAACCGCTGCCGCGACCGCCGCGGCGACGGTGTCGCGCGGCACGGTGGCGGTTGACCCCGGCGGCAACTGGGCCACCGACGGCACCGAGGGAAGCGGCACCACGGCCGGCATCTGCGGCGTCACCACCGGACGCGGCAGCGGCACCTCCGGCGGCGGCAGGAGCCGCTCCACCTGATTGCCGCGCCCGCCGTCATGATCGCGCAGCCGCTCATAGGCCAGGATGTCCTGGTGCGGCACCTCCATCCCGCCGGGCTGGTCGGGACGCGCCTTCGACGGGCCGGTGTCGGCGGTCAGCAACGGCGGCCCGTCACCGGACAGGCGCGACGGGCCGCGAAGCCCGACCACCGCCGCACCGGCGAACGTCACGACGCCGACCACGGCGAAGCCGAGCGCCAGCAGCCCGCGTTTGTTCGCGGACTGTCGGGGCGGCATCCCGTAGGGATTGGCCGCGTAGTTGACGTCGCCGTCGTACTTCATGAACGCAGTTCCTCCACCGGCTCGACACCCATGACCGTCAGGCCCGAGGCGATGACCGTCGCCACCGCGGCGATCAGCGCCAGACGGGCCGTCGTCAGCTCCGCATCGCCCTCGATCAGGAAGCGCAGCGAGGCATCGTCGCGGCCACGGTTCCACAGCGCGTGGAAATCGCTGGCAAGATCATAGAGGAAGAAGGCGATGCGGTGCGGTTCATGCGCCTCGGCCGCCGCCTCGACCACGCGCGGCCAGGTGGCCATGCGCTTGGCCAGCGCCATCTCCTCCTCGGCATCCAGCCGGGCGAGGTTGGCAGCGGCGGCGAGCGCGGCCGGCGTCTGGTCCAGCTGCGGCAGCGCCGTCGCGGCATGGCGCAGGACCGAGCGGCAGCGGGCATGTGCGTACTGGACGTAGAAGACAGGGTTGTCCTTCGACTGCTCCGTCACCTTGGCGAAGTCGAAGTCCAGCGTCTGGTCGTTGCGGCGGGTCAGCATGATGAAGCGGACCACGTCCTTGCCGACCTGATCGATCACGTCGCGCAAGGTCACGAAGGTCCCGGCCCGCTTGGACATCTTCACCGGCTGGCCGTCCTGCATCAGGTGGACCAGCTGGCACAGCTTCACGTCCAGCTCGGCGGCACCGCCGGAGATCGCCCGCGTCGCCGCCTGCATGCGCTTGACATAGCCGCCATGGTCGGCGCCCAGCACGTCGATCAGCGACGCGGCACCGCGCCGATACTTGTCGTAGTGATAGGCGATGTCGTTGGCGAAATAGGTGAAGGAGCCGTCCGACTTCTTCAGCGGCCGGTCGACGTCGTCGCCGAAGTCGCTGGACTTGAACAGGGTCTGCGGGCGCGGCTCCCAATCGTCGGGCTTCTTGCCCTTCGGCGGCTCCAGCACGCCGGTATAGATCAGGCCGCGTTCCTCCAGCGCCGCCAGCGCCGTCTGGACCGCACCCGCCGTCACCAGCGCGCGCTCGCTGCTGTAGACATCCATGGTGACGCCGAGAGCGCCCAGATCCTCGCGGATCCAGCCCATGATCATGGAGATGGCGAAGTCGCGGCAGGCCGGCAGCCAGTCGGACTCGTCGGTGCCGACCCAGCGGTTGCCGTCGCGCTCGGCCAGGGCCTGGCCGACCTCCTTCAGATACTCGCCGGGATAGAGGCCGGCCGGAATCTCGCCGACCTGCTCGCCCAGCGCCTCGCGGTAGCGGATGAAGGTGGAACGGCCCAGCACATCGACCTGCGCGCCGGCATCGTTGATGTAGTATTCGCGGGTGACCGCATAGCCGGCCTTCTGCAGCAGTGCTGCCAGCGCGTCGCCGAACACGGCGCCGCGGCCATGGGCGGCATGGAGCGGGCCGGTCGGGTTGGCCGACACATACTCGACATTGACCGGAGTCCCGGCCCCCAGCTCGCTGTCGCCATAGGCGGTGCCGGCGGTCAGCACGTCGCGGATGCGGTCGCGCCAGACGTCCGGCGTCAGGCGCAAATTGACAAAGCCCGGACCGGCGATCTCGACCGACGCCACGTCGGCGCGGTTCTTCAGCTTGGACACCAGCAGCTCCGCCAGGGCGCGCGGCGCCATCTTCGCCGGCTTCGCCAGGATCATGGCGGCGTTGGTGGACAGGTCGCCATGTGAGGCCTCGCGCGGCGGCTCGACCGTCAGACGGCTGCTGTCCAGCCCGGCGGGGATGGCACCCTCGGCGGCCAGCTCTTCCAGCAGCTTGCGAATATCGGTCTCGAAGGCCTTGAAAATATTCATCGTCTCAGGTCGTCTTTTCAGGAGGTCACAGGAGCCTCGCGGCTCAGGTCTTCAGGCGTCAGGTCTTCACATGCAGATCGAACAGCCGGTCATGTTCGGCCAGCGCGTAGCGGTCGGTCATGCCGGCGATATAATCGGCCACATGACGGGCGCGCACCGCAAGATCGGCGTCACCCCCATTTTTGGCGATATCGCGCTGCCATTCGGTCGGCAGGGTGTTGGGTTCGTCCATGAACAGCTGGAACAGGGCGCGCACGACGCGCTTGCACTTGCTCATCTCGCGGTTCACGCGATAGTGCCGGTACATGCGCTGGCGCAGGAAGGCGCGCAAGGGCCGCTGCGCCTCCAGCATCCCGTCGGAGAAGCTGACCATCGCCAGCGGCAGGGCGCGCAGCTCCGCCGCGCTGCCCGGCCTGTGCTCCGCCAGCCGCCGCCGCGTCTCCGTCACCAGATCGACGACCATGGCGTTGATCATCCGCCGGATCGTCTCGTGGATCAGGCGCGAGCGCTCCAGCCCCGGATAGCGGTCGCAGACCTCGCGGACCAGCGGGCCGACCAGCGGCAGTTCCGCCACCTCGTCCACCGTGAACAGGCCGGCGCGCAGCCCGTCGTCGATGTCGTGGTTGTTGTAGGCGATGTCGTCGGCCAGCGCCGCCACCTGCGCCTCGGCCCCCGGATTGGTGTGCAGTTCCAGATCCCAGTCGCCCTGGAAGGCCGCGATCGTCGTCGGCAGGCGATGGCCGGGCAGCAGCGGCAGAAGCGGGCCGTTGTGCTTGACCACGCCCTCCAGCGCTTCCCAGGTCAGGTTCAGCCCGTCGAACTCGGCATAGCGCCGTTCCAGCCGGGTCAGGATGCGCAGGGTCTGGTCGTTGTGGGCGAAACCGCCGAAGGGCTCCATGCAGGCGTTCAGCGCCTCTTCCCCGGCATGGCCGAAGGGGGTGTGGCCGAGATCGTGGGCAAGCGCCACCGCCTCCGCCAGATCCTCGTTCAGGCCCAGCGTGCGGCTGATGGAGCGGGCGATCTGCGCCACCTCCAGGCTGTGGGTCAGCCGGGTGCGGTAATAGTCGCCCTCGTGATAGACGAAGACCTGCGTCTTGTGCTTCAGCCGGCGGAAGGCCCCGGAATGCACGATGCGGTCGCGGTCGCGCTGGAAGCACGAGCGCGTCGGGCTTTCCGGCTCCGCCACCAGCCGCCCGCGCGTGTCCGCCGGGTTGCAGCCATAGGGAGCCAGCCGATCGTGGGAACAGTCCGCCGTCATGGGGCGGACACTACCGGCGGGGAATGGCAGGTGCAACGGCGAAGGCGTGCTATGCCCAGGCGGCGGGCCAGCCGGCGGACAAGCGTGCCAGAAGCGCAACGCTTTCCTGAAACGGCGCCCCTACTTCGACGGCCCACACTTTGACGAAGGCACCGATCCCCCTTACATTTGTGCCCAACTCCCGCACCGCACCAGAGGGGCCATCCCATGCCCGACACCGCACTCCCCACCGAAGCCCGCATCCTCGGCGTCAGCGAAAGCGCCGCCAAGCGCGTCGCCTTCCTGATCGAACAGGAGGGCAATCCCAACCTGATGCTGCGCCTGACCGTGTCCGGCGGCGGCTGCTCCGGCTTCCAGTACGGCTTCACCTTCGACGAGACCGCGACCGACGAAGACCATGTCTTCGAGAAGGACGGCACGAAGGTGGTCACCGACGACGCCTCGCTCGACCTGCTGGCCGGCGCGACGCTGGATTATGTCGAGGACCTGATGGGCGCCGCCTTCCAGATCAAGAACCCGAACGCCACCGCGTCCTGCGGCTGCGGCAACTCCTTTGCGGTCTGAGACCGGAAGAACAAGAAGAGAAGGCAGGTCCGTTTCGTGAAGATCGCCACATGGAACGTCAACTCGGCGAAGGCCCGCCTTCCGCTGATCACCGACTGGCTGCGCACGGCGTCCCCCGACGTCGTGCTCTTCCAGGAAATCAAATGCGAGACCGCCGCCTTCCCCGTCGCGGCCTTCGAGGAGTTGGGCTATCACGTCAACGCCGTCGGGCAGAAGGCCTACAACGGCGTCGCATTGCTGTCGAAGGCCCCGGCGGAAGACGTGCTGACCCGCCTGCCGGGCGAGCCGGAGGACGAGCAGGCCCGCTATGTCGAGGCCACGGTGGCGGGCGTGCGGATCGCCTCGCTCTATCTGCCCAACGGCAACCCGGTGCCGGGCGAGAAGTTCGCCTATAAGCTGCGCTGGATGGACCGGCTGTACGACCACGCCCGCGGCCTGCTGGCCCGGGAAATTCCGGTGGTGCTGGGCGGCGACTACAACATCATCCCTGAGGCGCGCGACGTCTTCTCGCCGCAGGCCTTCGCCGGCGATGCGCTGTTCCGGCCGGAGTCGAAGGCCAAGTTCCGCGCCCTGCTGAATCTCGGCCTGACCGAGGCCTACCGGGCCCTGCATGACGACGACCGCGCCTACACCTTCTGGGATTATCAGGCCGGCAGCTGGCCGCGCGACAACGGCCTGCGCATCGACCATTTCCTGCTGTCGCCGCAGGCCGCCGACCGTCTGGCCGGCTGCACCATCGACCGTGGTCCGCGCGGGCTGGAAAAGGCGTCCGACCACACCCCGGTGATCCTCGACCTGCGCGACGCCTGACCGGCGCGGGAGCGCCGGACGTGGAAAGTCTGTGATAAAAGCATTTTGTTAAAAGTTTCGCTTCTAGGATGGCCGCGCCGCCCGGCCGACAACCGGGCGGCCATGGTTCCCAGGGGAGTGTAGAGCGGGCATGGCGTGGGGGCGCGACATCAACCGGGAACGGGTGAAGTCTCTGCTGGCGGCATTGGAACGTCAGGCGATCGAGGCTTCCCAGCTTGCCGAACGCGCCCAGCGCGATATGGGCGACGACCGCTTCGCCTCCTTCCTCGACTTCCGCCGCAAGGTGGAGGAAATCCGCGCCCTGTTCGCGCTGACCGAGGAGCATCTGCAAGGTGTCGACGAGTCGCGTCTCAGCGACCTGCGCGCCGAGTTCGAGCGGATGGATCTGCTGCTGAGCCGCATGCTGGCCCGCACGATGCGCAATTATTTCTCCAGCATGCGCGACGATCAGGTCCTGCCCATCGGCGCCCGCGAGCTGTTCGAGCCGGAACTGCGCAGCATCGACCAGACCCGCGCCCGGTTGCTGAGCCCTCGTTATGCCGACCGTGTGGCGCCGGAGGTTCTGGACGATCTGGACGCGACGGCCGAGATGATCCGCAAGACCATCGCCCGCGCCCCCGCCCTGCCCGACTTCTCCGACAGCCCGAGCCCGCCGAAGCCGACCCGCCGCCTGCGGACGCTCGGCCGCCCGATCCGCAACTGAGGGGCAAATCGCTGAAGCTCGCGCGCGACACTTGACCCACCGCGACGCATTCGCTACTCCCGTGGGCGGAAGGATGGGTGGCCGAGTGGTTTAAGGCTCCAGTCTTGAAAACTGGCGTAGGTGCAAGCCTACCGTGGGTTCGAATCCCACCCCATCCGCCAAAATTTGAAAACAAACTTTTGCCGCATAAGGTAAGCGCACCCCGAAACGGGATGCGCTCAACTTCTTTACATCTGGCCAAGGATATCGCGCGACCGGTCGCGATATTCCGCTTCCGTAATCAGCTTCTGCTTCTTGAGCGAGGCCAAATCCTTCAATTTTCCCTCTGCATCTTCTTTGCTCAGACGAGGCGCTGCTGCCGGGCTCATGACCAACGGGCTTCCTTGTGAAGCACCACCGGTAGGGACGTTTCCGGCAGGCGGAGCCAGAACGACCGACACGCTGGACGGATACACATAGGCTGCACCGGACCCCATATCGACCGCCGCGCCGATGATCCCGCCGGCAACGATGTTGCCGAACGCAGCCCCCGCAGTGCTCGACGTGACAGAGGTCGATCCCTTCGATCCGTCGCTGTGCTCGCAGGCCACGGTCAGGTCACCATAGGCCTTGGTGACGGTCGTCGCTCCCGGCGTCTTCGGAATTGTCCAACTGCCCTTCTCATTCGACAGTTTGCATTCGGCGCCATCTTTGGACGGCGTGTTGACGGCCACGGATTGTGTTGTGCCCGCAGTAATTGATGCACAGCCGGTAACAGTCAGAGCCCCCAAAATGGCCGCAAAAGCCGCATTCTTCATAAATACCCCCAATCGATGTGCAACAGCTCCGCCCCTTATCGGAGCTTGAACGCCTATCGTTCAATGCAACCATAAGACCGTAGATGAGCAATATTGGGTTGTCTATGAAAAGCTTTGTTAGCGTGTAGAGTGATAAAAATTCACCATGATGCAGCTTAACAGCGACAGCAGAGCCCGCGCATTCTCCCTGAAATAGGCAGGACAAATCAAGGTGCAGTAGACGTAAGACCTACAATTGCTCGTGTAGTCATTCCGCCATGCTTCTGCCGTTTCCGATGGTGCGCCGCCAGCCCGCACACCCCCAATCCCACCCACGACAGCCCGCCCCCGCCTTGCTACAGTCCCTGTTCCTCGGACCTGTCCCGAACGGCTTGATCCGCAAGACAGACACAGACCAGAGACAAGGCACATGGACAAAGGCACGCCGAAAGCCATCCGGCTTCAGGACTATCGCCCGCCGGCGCATCTGATCGACACGGTCGACCTGTTCGTCGACCTGGGCGAGGATGTCACCACCGTCCGCGCGGTGCTCGCCATCCGCCGCAACCCCGGCCGGCCGGAGGCGGCGACCGAACCGCTGTCGCTCGACGGACAGAGGCTGGATCTGGTGTCGGTCGCTCTGGACGGCCGGACGCTAGGGCCGGACGACTACACCATCACCCCCGATCACCTGATCGTGCCGGAGGTGCCGGACATCTGCACGCTGGAAACCATCGTCCGCATCAAGCCGCAGGAGAACACCGCGCTGGAAGGGCTCTACAAGTCCTCCGGCAATTTCTGCACGCAGTGCGAAGCCGAAGGCTTCCGCAAGATCACCTATTTCGCCGACCGGCCGGACGTGATGGCGCGCTACAGCACCACCATCACCGCGGACAAGGCGCGCTATCCGGTGCTGCTGTCCAACGGCAACCTCGCCGCGTCCGGCGATCTGGAGGGCGGGCGCCACTGGGCGCGCTGGGAAGACCCCTTCCCCAAGCCCTGCTACCTGTTCGCGCTGGTCGCCGGCAGCCTCGTCCATGGCGAGGACCGCTTCCGCACCGCGTCCGGCCGCGACGTCACCCTGCGCATCTATGTCGAGCCGGGGAACGAGGACAAGATCGACCACGCCATGCGCTCGCTGATCAAGTCGATGCGCTGGGACGAGGAAGTCTATGGGCTGGAATACGACCTCGACATCTTCAACATCGTCGCGGTCGGCGACTTCAACATGGGGGCGATGGAAAACAAGTCGCTCAACGTCTTCAACACCAAATACATCCTGGCCAAGCCGGAAACCGCGACCGACACCGACTTCCTCAACATCGAGGCGGTGGTCGCGCACGAGTATTTCCACAACTGGACCGGAAACCGCGTCACCTGCCGCGACTGGTTCCAGCTGTCGCTGAAGGAAGGGCTGACCGTCTTCCGCGACCAGGAATTCTCGTCCGACATGCATTCCCGCGCGGTGAAGCGCATCGGCGACGTCCAGGGGCTGCGCACCGTGCAGTTCCAGGAGGATGCCGGCGCCATGGCCCATCCGGTGCGCCCGGACAGCTATGTCGAGATCAACAACTTCTACACCCCAACCGTCTACAACAAGGGTGCGGAAGTCATCCGCATGATCCACACCCTCCTGGGGCCGGAAAAGTACCGCAAGGGCACCGATCTCTACTTCCAGCGCCATGACGGGCAGGCGGTCACCTGCGACGATTTCGTCGCCGCCATGGCCGATGCCAGCGGCGTCGACCTGACCCAGTTCCAGCTGTGGTATCGCCAGTCCGGCACGCCGGAACTCGACATCACCGGCAGCCACGACCCGGCGGCCAAGACCTTCACCCTGACGGTCAAACAGACGGTGCCGCCGACGCCGGGCCAGCCGACCAAGCTGCCGATGCACATCCCGCTGGTGGTCGGCCTGCTCGGCCCCGACGGGAAGGACCTGCCGCTGCGCTTGGAGAGTGAAGGCGACGGCGAGGATGCCGCCGTCGGCACCAGCCGCATCCTGCATGTCACGGCGGAAAGCCAGAGCTTCACCTTCCGCGACATCGCCGCCCGGCCGGTACCGTCACTGCTGCGCGGCTTCTCCGCCCCGGTGAAGCTGAAGACCGACCTGACCGACGCCGACCTCACCTTCCTGATGGCGCATGACAGCGACGCCTTCAACCGGTGGGAGGCCGGGCAAATCCTCGGCACCCGCATCCTGCTCGGCCTCGTCGCCGACCAGCAGGCCGGCCGCGAACTGGTGCTGCCGGAGGGCTATGCCGACGCCTTCGCCATGATCCTGAAGGATGCGGAGCGCGATCGCGCCTTCGCCGCCCAGGCGCTGGTGCTGCCGACGGAGGCCTATCTCGGCACCCAGATGCCGGTGGTCGATCCCAATGCCATCCACGCCGCACGGGAATTCGCCCGCAAAACGCTGGCCGGGCGGCTGCGGGCGCAGTTCCTCGACCTTTACCGCCGCAACAGCAGCCAGGAGCCCTTCTCCGTCGATGCCGAGGCCATCGGCAAGCGGTCGCTGAAGAATCTCTGCCTCGCCTATCTGATGGCGCTGGAGGATGCGGAGGCGCTCGACCTCTGCCTGACGCAGTACCGCACCGCCCAGGGCATGACCGATGAGATCGCGGCGTTGCAATTCCTGTCCAACGCCGCCTCGCCGGAGGGGGAAACGGCGCTGGCCGACTTCTACGAGCGCTGGAAGGGCGAGGCGCTGGTGGTCGACAAATGGTTCAGCGTGCAGGCGATGTCGCCCCGCGCCGACACACTGGCCCGCGTCACCGCCCTGCTCGGCCATCCGGCCTTCGAGATCCGGAACCCGAACAAGGTCTATGCGCTGATCGGCGGCTTCGCCAACGGCAACCCGGTCCGCTTCCATGACGCGAGTGGCGCCGGCTATCGCTTCCTCGCCGATCAGGTCCTGCGCCTGGACCCTATGAATCCGCAGGTTGCGGCTCGTCTGATGGGCCCCTTCTCCCGTCTGCGGCGCTATGACGCGGCCCGCCAGGGGCTGATGAAGGCCGAATTGCAGCGGATCGTCGCCACGGCCGGCCTGTCGCCCGACGTTTACGAGGTCGCCAGCAAGAGCCTGGAGGCTGCCGGCTGAGACTCGGGACCAAAGGACTACGCCCTTAAGGGGGACGAAAATGCAAAGGGCCGGTGGCATCGCCACCGGCCCTTTCGCCGTCCGCAAGGTCTCCCCCGGCCGCCGGACCAGGGGAAGCGGTCTTACTTCTGCTCGGCCAGGAAGGCGATCAGGTCGGCGCGCTTGGCGTCGTCCTTCAGGCCGGCGAAGGCCATCGTGCCGCCCGGGACGATTTCCTTCGGCGCCTTGATGTAGGCATCCAGGTTCTCGGCGGTCCAGACCAAGCCACCGGCGCCCTTTTCCTTCATCGGGGCGGAATACTTGAAGCCTTCGATCGAGGCGGCCGGACGGCCGACGACGCCGAACAGCGACGGACCGACCTTGTTCTTGCCCTGCTCGGCGGTGTGGCAGGCCATGCAGACCTTGAAGACTTCCTTGCCGGCGGCGGCATCGGCCGCCTGGGCGGCACCGGCACCCATCACGACCGCGGCGATGGCGGCAACGCCCATCAACAGCTTCTTCATTCTTCGGCTTCCCTTCCGATGGTTCCACCGGCCGACGGCGCCGACCGGAATCGCGCGGCAGCATACACATTCCGAAAGGGTGTCAAATCCCTTTGATGCAGCCGTACGACCAATGAACAATTTGCCACGCTAATTCATCCAGGCAAGCGATGCGAGCAGAACCACAACCACAAGAAGTGCTGCCCACGGCACGTAGAAATTGCTCCCGCCGCTCCCCGTCCCGCGCCCGACCGGCAGCGGCAACGGAATCTCCGGCGGCGGCTCCGCAACACGGGTCGCAGGCCGGGGCGCGACGGCGGCTGTTCCGCTCGCCACCGGCGCTTCCGCCGAAGTTGCTTCTGCGGACACGTCTTCAGCGGGGGCCGGGCCGACGATCTGGGTGAAGCGGGCGAAGAACTCCTCCGCCATCTTGCGGGCGGTGGCGTCGACCAGCCGCGAGCCGATCTGCGCCAGCTTGCCGCCGACCTGGGCCTTGGCGGTGTAGGTCAGCAGGGTGGCGCCGCCATCGTCGGACAGCGCCACGGTGGCGCCGCCCTTGCCGAAGCCGGCGGCCCCGCCCGACCCTTCGCCGGTGATGGTATAGCCGTTGGGCGGATCCAGGTCCGACAGGGTCACCTTACCGGCGAATTTGGCGCTGACCGGGCCGACCTTGGCGACGACCCGGGCCGTCATCTCGGTGTCGGATTGCCGAACCACCTCCTCGCAGCCGGGAATGCACTGGCGCAGGATTTCCGGATCGTTCAGCGCCGCCCAAACCGCCTCTCGGCTGGCCTCGATCCGGTGGCTTCCGCTCATATCCATGGTTCGTGGTTCCTCCAACCCTTATGGCAACCCTTATGGCAACCCTTATGCGGCCCTTGGCGGGCGTCGCTTCCCCGGCTTTGCGGCCGGGGTTGCGGTTGAGAATATGGCATAACCGGGCGCGGCGACAGCCCCGGCCGCCTCATCTCAAAGTCTTATCCGCACGAAGCCCGTTCCGCCGGCATCCTCACCCGCGCGGTGCCATGCAGGTGCTGACGATCGGCGTGCAGGCGGACAGCGAGGCGCCGGCCGGGTAGCTGACCTGCTCCACCGTGCCGCGTGGGCCGATCACCATCGTCGCCTCGCATCCCGGCGATGTGCTGCCGCCGACCGGCACGCCGAAGCCGAGACCGAGTCCCACCCCGCCACTGCCGCCGAAGCTGCCGGCCCCGATGCCGATGCTGCTGCCGGGGCTGTAGGCCACCGCCGGGTGTGCGACATAGGTGTAGTATTCGCGCCCCGCCGCCGTCGCCTGCCGGTCCGGCACGCCGGCGCAGGCCAGCAGGTCGGCCTTTGGCATGCCCACCATGGCGGTCTGGGCCCTGCGCGCAATCTCCGGGTCGGGGCCGGTGGCGCAGCCGGCAAGGATGCCGGCGGTGCCGCCGAAAAGGATCGCCACCGCGACCACCGTCCGAACCTTGCCCTTGCCACGGCCCATCTCTCGTCCTCCACCAGAATATCGTGTCATCGCCGGGTTCTTCTCAACCGGTTGATACAGTGCTGAAACCCCACCGCTGCCCGTCCGTTCCCGAAGGGGCCGGGACGGTCCGAAAGGGCGGCCAGGCAGGGACGGATTGCATGACGGGCGGGCCCGGATTTGCTAGGAGTTCCGTCCCCAACCCATACCAGCATATCGGGACCGCCGACGCCATGGCCGAGCTTACGCCCCCCCCTTCGCCCTCATCATCGGCAGCCGCGACGGTCTATCTCGCGCTCGGCGGCAACCTCGGCGACCGTGCCGCCAATCTGGCGGAGGCGATCCGCCGGCTGGGCGAGGCGGTGAAGATCGACGCGCAGTCCGCCCTGTACGAGACGGCGCCGATGTATGTGACCGACCAGCCGGCCTTCCTGAACATGGCGGTGCGCGGCACCACCCGCCTGGAGCCGGCGGCACTGCTGCGCTTCCTGAAGGGGATCGAGGAGTCGCTGGGCCGCGATCTGGGCGGCCTGCGCTTCGGCCCGCGCCCCATCGACGTCGACATCCTGCTCTATGCCGACCGCGTGGTGGCGGAGCCGGAACTGGAAGTCCCCCATCCCCGCATGGCCGAGCGCGCCTTCGTCCTCTGCCCGCTGGCCGACATCGCCGCCGACATCGTCCACCCGGTGCTGAACCGGCGGATCGACGCGCTGTGCGGCGAGGTGCCCGGCCGAGAGACCGTCGTCCGCGTCGCCGAGACGCTTTGAAGCCGGAACGCTGGGATCGGGCTTGCGGTGGCATGCGGGCGCCGCACCGCTTATAGTGCCGGCCTGAACGCAACGCCGGCGCCCGCGCGCCGGCCGGGAGAGTGTGTTGTCGGACGATAGCGTGAAAAGGACCATGCTGGTCCAGCCGGGCGGCGCACCGCTCACCTACACCATCCTGGTGCGCGGTTTCGCCGCCACGGTGGCGCTCGCCGGCCGCACCGACCGGCCGGAGGTCCGCTTCGACCTGACGTTGACGGTCACCCATCCCGGACCCGGCTTTCCCGATGACATCGCCGCGGTGATGTCTTACGAGGATATTGTCGAAGACTTGCGTCGTCTTTGCGGCGAATCCAATGTATCTGGCGCCGATTATTTGGCAGACCGTGCCGCGGATCTTTGCCTTTCCCACGCAAAAGTGCGGCAGGTGCAGGTCGAGGTTACGATTCCCGCTGCCGACTCGGGCGATCCTTCGATTGGCGCCAGCCTGACACGGGCACGGCCAGGGCAGGCGTGAACGCCCGATCGCGACGCGCGACCGCCTTAATACTGCAATACACAAAGATATAGCGGCTGTTGACAAAAGGACGGGTGACAATACCACCTTGTCTGAGTTATGGTCGCCATATTGTATTTCAGACCCACAATCCGGACCGAAGGGGGTATATCCCCGGAGGCTATCCGGACACCGAAAGCCGAGACGAGCGCGCAGCAGGGATTAGGCCAATCGCCATTGCCGGCTTCGACCGTCCGCCGATCCCCCTTCAGGGACGGCAACGGCACCCGGAGGCCGGACACCAAGGGAGGGACGCATGGACCGCAACACGACGCCGACCCTTTCCGAACTGCTCGAAGATCCGATCGTGATCGCCGTCATGGCACGCGACGGGATCAGCCCCGACAGTGTCCAGCAGCTTTTCGAGCGCCTGCGCCGGAGCCGCCGAGTACAGGAAGAACGGCTCGCCGCCTGACCAGCGGCCATACTGACCCAGGCGTCGCAGACACCCCCACGCGGGCGTCGAACAAGACCCGGTCAGAAACCTTCGGCTGAACCCCTTTCTGCGAAGCGCCGCTTTCCCTGGAAAGCGGCGCTTCGCGATTTGGGACACAGGCGCCTCACCCTTCCAGAACCGAGCGCACGACCTCCATCACCTCGGTCGGGGTGAAGGGTTTGCGCAGCGTGCGGTGCGCGCCCAGCGCCTCCGCGACCGGCAGGACGTCCAGCGAGGCGCGGGCGCCGCCGCCGGAAATCGCAATGATCTTCAGCGACGGCGCGCCACGCCGCAGTTCCATGATCGTCGCCAGCCCTTCCTGGTTCGGCATGAAGATGTCGGTGATGACGAGGTCGAGCGGACTGTCGGCCGGGCGGTCGCGGAACCGCTCCATCCCCTCCAGCCCGTCGCGGGCGCCGACCGCCTCATGGCCGGCCATCGTCAGCGTGCGCAGCAGAACCGCACGGGCGACATCGTCGTCATCGATGATCAGCACGCTTGCCATGGCGCCGGTCCCCCTCCTACTCAGCGGGATGGGGCATGCCATGGGCCTGCCCATCGGCCGCCTCCACGGCCTCATCCTGCATCGGCTTCTTGCGGGCAAGATAGCTGTAAACCGTCGGCACGACGAACAGAGTCAGCAACGTGCCCAGTGTCATGCCTCCGACGATGACCGCACCGATGGCCTGCCGGCTTTCCGCCCCCGCCCCCTTGGCGTAGGCGAGCGGCACCGCACCCAGCACCATGGCGCCGGTGGTCATCAGGATCGGGCGCAGGCGCAGCACGGCCGCCTCCTCCACCGCCTTGCGGATGTCGGTCCCGGCGCGCTGGAGCTGGTTGGCGAACTCCACGATCAGGATGCCGTGCTTGGTGATCAGGCCGACCAGGGTGACGAGGCCGATCTGGCTGTAGACGTTCATCGTCCCGCCGCTCATTTGTAGGGCGGCCAGCGCGCCGGTCATCGACAGCGGCACCGTCAGCATGATGACGAAGGGATCGATGAAGCTCTCGAACTGCGCCGCCAGCACCAGATAGATGAAGGCCAGCGCCAGGATGAAGACGAAATAGAGCCCGGTGGCCGATTCGCGGAACTCGCGGCTCTGCCCGGCATAGTCGGTCTGGGCGGTGGCCGGCAGCACCTTGTTCGCCGCAGCCTGCATCACCGCCAGCGCCTCGCCCAGCGAGGTTCCCGGCGCCAGCGTCGCGGTGATGGTGGCGGAGCGCAGCTTGTTGAAGTGGTTCAGCTCCTTCGGCGCCACCCGCTCCTCGACCTTCACCAGATTGGCAAGCGAGATCATCTGCCCCGCTCCGCCGGTGGCGCTGGTGCCGCCGCGGACATAGATGCCGGCGATGTCGTCGGGATTGCGGCGGTCGACGTTGGCGACCTGGACGATCACGTCATACTGCTTGCCGTCCTTCTTGAAGCGCGTCACCTGCCGGCCGCCCAGCAGGGTTTCCAGCGTGCGGCCGACAGTGTCGACATCCACCCCCAGATCGGCTGCCTTGTCGCGGTCCAGCGAGACCCGCAATTCCGGCTTGTTCAGCTTCAGGTCGGTGTCGAGGTTGGTCAGGCCGGGGAAGTTGCGCGCCTCCGCCATCATGGCGTTGACCATCGCCTGCAATTCCTCGAAGGGCAGAGAGGTCTGGATGACGAAGTTCACCGGCTTGTCGATCGGGCTCTGACCCAGCGACGGCGGGTTGGTGACGAAGCCGAGGATGCCGGGGATGCCGAACATCTTGGGGAACAGCTGGGCGGTGATCGCCTGCTGCTTCACCTCGCGCTCGTCCCAGTCGATCAGCCGGACGAAGGCGATGCCCTGGTTCACCACCGGGAAGCCGACGACGACGAAGAACTTCTCCAGCACCGGAATCTGGCGGAACAGCGCCTCCATCCGCTGGGCGTAGCCCATGGTGTAGTCGAGCGTGGAGCCTTCCGGCGCGATGGCGATGCCGACGATGGTGCCGCGATCCTCGACCGGCGACAGCTCCGACTTCAGGCCGGTGAACAGGAAATAGCTGGCGGCGGCGACGCCGACACCGATCAGCAGCACCAGCGGCCGCGCCCGCAGCGACAGGCGCAGCAGACGGCGGTAGCCGTTGGTCATCCCCTCCAGGAAGCGTTCGATGGCGCGGTAGAGCAGCCCGTGCTTGGTCTCGTGCTTCAGCAGCTTGGAGCACATCATCGGCGACAGGGTCAGTGCCACGAAACCGGACACGATCACCGCACCGGCCAGCGTCAGCGCGAATTCGGTGAACAGCCGCCCGGTGCGGCCGGTCATGAAGCCGATCGGCGCATAGACCGCCGCCAGGGTGATGGTCATGGCGATGACGGCGAAACCGATCTCCCGCGATCCCTTAAGCGCCGCCTGGAAGGGGCTCATGCCCTCTTCCACGTAGCGGAAGATGTTCTCCAGCATGACGATGGCGTCGTCGACGACCAGGCCGATCGCCAGCACCATCGACAGCAGGGTCAGCGTGTTGATCGAGAAGCCGAAGGCGTACATCAGGGCGAAGCCGCCGATCAGCGACACAGGAATGGTCACCAGCGGCACCAGCGTCGCCCGCAGCGAGCGCAGGAAGAAGAAGATGACCAGAACGACCAGGACGATCGCTTCGAAGATGGTGTGGAACACCGCGTCGATCGACTTGGCGATGAAGACGGAGCTGTCATAACCGACATCCACCCCCATGCCCTCGGGGACGGCCGCGCGGATCTTGGGCAGGGCGTCATTGACCGCCTTCGACACGTCCAGCGGGTTGGCGGTGGATTGCTTCACCACGCCGATGGCGACGGCGCCGCGGCCGTTGAAGCGGGCGCTGACCCGCTCGTCCAACGCGCCCAGCTCGGCCCGCCCCACATCGCGCAGCCGCACCAGATATCCCGCATCGTCGCGCAGGATGATGTTCTCGAACTCCGGCGGGCTGCGCAGGTCGGTTTCCGACACCACGGTGAACTCGCGCGCCACGCTTTCGACGCGACCGGCCGGAATCTCGACATTCTGCCGGCGCAGCGCGGTCTCGACATCCTGCGGCGTCACCCGGTAGGCGGCCATCCGCTGCGGGTCGAGCCACAGCCGCATGGCGAAGCGCCGCTCGCCGAAGATGCGGACCTGGGCGACGCCGGGCAGGTTCTGCAACCGGTCCTTGACGTAGCGGTCAGCGAAATCGGTCACCTCCAGCGGCGAATGCCGGTCGGAGGAGAAGGCGAGATAGATGATCGGCTGGGCGTCGGCCTCCACCTTGGCGATCACCGGCTCGTCGATCTCGCTGGGAAGCTGTGCGCGGACGCGACCCACCCGGTCGCGCACGTCGCTGGCCGCCACATCGACGTTGCGGTCCAGCCGGAAGCGCAGGGTGATCTGCGACTTCTCCGCCCGGCTGATCGAGGACATCACGTCGATGCCCTCGATGCCAGCGAGGCTGTCCTCCAGCGTCTGGGTGACCTGGCTTTCGATGATCTGGGCCGAGGCGCCCTTGTAGGTCGTCTCCACGGTGACGACCGGCTCATCGATCTTGGGATATTCGCGGACCGACAGGCGCTGGTACGACACGATGCCGATCAGCATCAGGGCGAGGCTCATCACCGTCGCCAGGACGGGACGGCGGACGGAAATGTCGGACAGGACCATGGCGTCAGCTCCCCGACGATGGGCTGGGGGCCGGCTTGGCAGGCAGCACCGTCACCGGCACGCCGTCGCGGATCTTCAACTGGCCGGCGGTGACCACCATGTCGCCGGGGGCGAGGCCCTTGGCGATCTCCACCTCGGCGTTGCGGCGTTCACCGAGCGTCACGCGGGTCTGCGCCACCTTGCCGTCCACCACCTTGAAGACGAACTGGTCCTTGCCGAAGGCGACGATGGCCTGTTCGGGGATCAGCACCGCGTCCGGCACCGTGGTCAGCGTCAGCGACACGCGGGCGAACAGGCCGGGGCGCAGCAAGCCGTCGGGATTCGGCACGCGGGCACGGATCGCCAGAGCACGGCCGTTCACATCGACCAGCGGGTCGATGGCATAGACGGTTCCGTCGAAACTGCGCCCGCCGAAGGCGTCCACCGCCACCTTCACCGTCTGGCCGACCTTCACCGCCGGCAGGAACATCTCCGGTACGCGGAAGTCCAGCTTCAGCGTGTCGATGTCCTCCAGGTTGACGATGTCCTTTCCGGCCTGGACGAAATCGCCGACCGACGCCTTGCGCAGGCCCAGCACCCCGTCGAAGGGGGCGGTGATGACCTGCTTGTCGAGCTGCGCCTTGGCCAGCTGCACCGCCGCCTCGTCGGCCAGAAGCTTGGCCGATGCCTGTTCGCGGTTGCGCAACGGACCGGTGTTCTGGCGGACCAGCTGGTCGGCGCGCGACAGCTCGGCACGGGAGAAGGCGATGCTCGCCTGCGCCTGGGCCAGGGTGGCGCGGGCGATGGCGTCGTCCAGTCGGACCAGCACCGTGCCCTTGGCGACGCGCTGGCCCTCCTTGAAGGCGATCTCGCTGATGCGGCCGGCGATCTCGGGCCGGACGACCACCGATTCGTTGGACAGCAGCGAGCCGACGGCGGTCACCGTCCGCTCGACCGTGCCGACGCGGACCTGGGCGGCCTCCACCGGCATCGGCGGGGCGCCGCCCGGCGGCTTGGCGCCCCCGGAGGCGCCTCCTTGAGCCTGCGCGCCACCGGAGAGGAGGCCATTCACCATCGCGGTCAGCCCGGCAACGGTCCCGCCCTGCTTCACGAAATACCAGTAGGCCCCGCCGGCGAGCGCCGCCAGGACGAGGAGTGCAGCAATGCGGAGCGTATGGCGCATGGGACCGGGATCCGGACGGGTTTCGGTTTGCCGCAGTGCAACCGACAGGGGCAGCGGCCAAACTGAACTATATCGTTCAGTTCACATCCGGAGTCGAGAAGGTTCAGCGCCCCGAACCGTCCAATACTGCCACATTTCGACGCCCGTCGGTCTCCTGCGGCGTCACGGTCTCCAGCTTTCCCGCGCGCATCGGCACCGTTCGGCCGCCGCACAGCGTCACCAACAGATCCGCCGGATCGCCGGCCATCACCGGGACATCACCGTCCATCCGCCGCACCTCGCCACCGTCAAGATCCAGTCCAGGCGCGCAGCACGGCGATTCGCCGGCCGGCACCAGGGCGCGGACCCGGCCATTCTCGATCCGGATGTCGCATAATCCATCGTGAACGCGCGCGTTCTTCAGCCAGAACTTTCCATTGGCGGGGATGCGGGCGAGGCAGCAGGTCGGGGCGTTCATGGACTGATACCCGTGTCCGGTCCGGCGATGTGCGACGCATCGAAACTGACACAGAATGGTAAAGCAAAGCCAGCAGGAGCTTGGCCTTTTACGGGTTTTACCCCTCCCCCGACGTCCCGTCCAAGGCTCCCTCCAACGCCAGGAACTCCTGGAAATTGGCGCAGCGGCCCGCCTTGAAAGCCTCTTCATAGGCGGCGTTGCGGGCGCGCTTGGCAGCGATGGACCGGGCGAAGGCGTCACGCAAGAAGTCGTCGCGGATGCCGAGCCCGTCGCCGGCCAGCCGATCCAGCACATGGCGGTAGCAGCGCTCCGCCCGCTCGCCGCTGTCGGCGGAGAAGGTGATGGAGCCGGCGCGCTGGCGGTATTCATAGAAGGGCGTCGCCACCAGCGGCACCGGGCCGGTGCCGTCGAGCACCCGGACATTGAAGACCACATCGTCACAGAAATTCACATCCTCGTCCCAGCCCGGCACCAGATCACGCCGCACCACCGGGAACATCGGCACCGAGGTTGCGACGAAGCCCTCGCCATCCAGCAGGGCCGGGGCCTGTTCCTCCTGATAGAGCCTCAACAGGGGCGAATCATCCTCGTCGCGTACCACGGCGACATTGTCGAAGGCGGCGCCAGCGGCCAGCGCCAGCGGCGCAAGCGCGGACAGCCGGCCGGGACGGAAACGGTCGTCGGCGTCCAGCGGCGCCACCAGCCCGAGGCGAGCCGCCGCCAAGCCGGCATTGCGCGCGGCGGGCGCCCCGGCTCCCACCCGGCCGGTGCCGGTGAAGACCAGCCGCGGGTCATCGATCCCGGCGGCCAGCAGCGTCGGGCGATAATCGGTGCCGTCATCGCTGACGATCACCGCCTCCCACGCCATCCAGTCCTGATCCAGCAGGCTTCGCACCGCCCGGACGATGGTGTCATGGGCACGGTGGGCAGCGATGATGACCGACACGCCCTGCTTCACACCGCCTTCGGACATTCCGCCGCACTCCCTGCCCCGCCGCTTTTGCCGTTCGGCGGGGGAGTGTGGCGGTCCGGCCCCCGATGCGCAATCGGCACCATCGATTTTGGCCCGCCGGACGTTGAACATGAAGCCCGGACGGGCTATGTGGTGAAGCAGGCAAGGCGCATGCGGCAGCGGGACGGCGGCCGGGGCATTCCTCCGGCATCGCATCCCGGTCCCGGTACCCCGCTTCCGATACCCCCGCTTCCGATACCAGGGAGAAGAACATCAATGGCGCAGGTCGGATACACCCGGTTCGACGACGAACCCGAAAAGGAACCGGACGAGAAGTCGAAGGAAAGCGCCCAGCCGCAATTCGCCGCCGTGCAGCAGAGCCTGTTCAAGGCGCGCACGGTCCTGATCTTCGGTCAGATCGACATGAAGCTGGCACAGGTCGTGTCGGCCCAGCTGCTGGCGCTCGCGCATGAGAGCGACGACGACATCACCGTCGTGGTCAACTCGCCGGGCGGGCATGTCGAGGCGGGCGACACCATCCACGACATGATCCGCTTCATCAAGCCGCGGGTGAAGATGCTGGGTACCGGCTGGGTCGCCAGCGCCGGCTGCCACATCTATCTGGCGGCGAACAAGGAAGACCGGTTCTGCCTGCCCAACACCCGATTCCTGATCCACCAGCCGCTTGGCGGAACGGGCGGCCGGGCGACGGACATCGCCATCGAGGCGAAGGAAATCATCCGCATGCGCGAGCGTCTGAACAAGATCATCGCGCGTGAGACCGGGCAGCCGTTCGACAAGGTCGCCAAGGACACGGACCGCAACTATTGGATGCTGGCCGACGAGGCCAAGGAATACGGCATCGTCAGTCACGTCATCGACACGATGGACGAGCTGAAGTAACGGTCCGGACAGCATTTATGGGAAAAGGGCCTCTCTCCGGATGGAGAGAGGCCCTTTTGCTTTCGAGACCGGTTTTTGAAGGCGCCGTGCGCGGACTGTCAGGCTGATGCCCAGTCAGACCGAAAGATTCAACAGGGAACCGCGCTGTTGATAGCCTTGGGCATTCACCCGGGCACCAAGCGCGCCGGCGGTGGTGTCGATGGACTGTTTGCCCTGGGTGGCGGTGCGGCCATCCCGGGTCTCGTCGGATTTGCCGGCTGCCTGCGGGGCCACGGCCGTCTGAGTCCGCACCGCGGGCGCCGTCTGCTGGGCCGCCTGTACCGCCGGGGACATGGCGATCTGCGCCGCGGGCGTCAGCTGCGGGGTTGGCTTCAGCGTCTGGTAGGACGACGGTATGGCCGGGTTGACTTGCATCTTCAAATTATGCGCTCACCCGGCGCAGGATTCAAGAAGCCCGGCCGTAGCTGCTCTCAGGTCTCATGGTGTTTCAGGCATTGCCGTCGGCGGGACGGAAGGCTTCGACGGCTGACGTCGGGTCCGGCGCCGCTCCAGAACCAGAGCCAGGGCCAACAGGACGGCGATTCCGGCCAGATTGACCGCCAGCACCATCAGGGCGCCATCCTCCGCCACCAGCAGGGCGGAACCGGCGATGGACAGAACCACGCCGACGCAGAAGACCGGCAATGAATGCCGGCCGCAGGCAACCAGCAGCCGGGCGGGGGCGGAGCGCAGCCACGCCGCATCGCGCGGCACCAGCAGCGCCGCCGCACAGGCCAGCGCCAGGAAATGCAGGAGCCGCATCGGCCCCAGTGTGTCCTTGTCGGCCCAGGGAATTGTCTCCTCCGGCAGCCAGTCCCGCAACGCCGCGGGCGCCAGGGCCTGGCCGATGTCGGAGGCCGCGAACTTCCACACCGCCATGCCGCCCAGCAGAGCCAGCGCAACCGCCAGCAGCCAGCGTGACTGCGGCAGCCGCACCCGGCCACCGCGCACCACCAGCGCCAGACCGGTACCGAGGAAGAACACGCACTGCCAGGCCAGCGGGCTGAAGTTCCAGTCCTCATCCCACAAATTGGGCGGCACCAGCCCCGGGGCCGCCTGGGCGACCAGATAGAGCAGGACCGACAGCACGATCGCCGCATAGCCGAAGCGGGCATAGGTCCAGAGGAACAGCGGCGCCGCCGCCACCAGCAGGATGTAAAGCGCCAGGATATCGAAGGCGAAGGGCAGATACAGCAGCACCAGATGCCATGCCATCGCGGTGACCGGCGTGTCGAACAGCGGCGCGAAGCTTTGCAGGCGATTCGACGCCGCCATCGGCAGGTCGCCGATATGGACCGCGAAGGCCACCACCAGCGCGCTGACCAGCATGGTCAGGATATTCGCCACCCACAGCTGCCGGCAGCGGTCGAGCGCCTTGCGCTGGCAGGCCACGAATCCGCGCTCCGCCAGAACCGGGCCGTAGGCCAGTGCGATGGCATAGCCGGAGATGAAGACGAAGATCTCGGCCGAATCCGACGGGCCGAAGCGGGCGGGCATCAGCTTGGCCAGCGGATTTCCCCCGACATGGTTGATGAAGATGATGAGAAGGGCCACGCCCTTGAAAAGATCGAGCCGTGCGTCGCGTGCCTGACGGTGCTGCATTCAGCCCTTGCCTCTCCTGCCTTGATGTCAGCAGACGAATCGCGGAAGCGCAGGACCACCGCAGGTCCGGCACAGCCACGACGGATGTAACCCGATCATGGTCAATTCCGCCGGCCGGCTGTCCAACGCGATGGGAGAATCCTTCCAACGCGGCGCAGAAGGGGAAAAGCGTTAAGCCCTTCTCGGGAGGGCTGTGGGAACCAACCCGTTATCGAAGGTCCCGGCAACCGCAACCGGACGGTACGGTCCCACTCCGCCACATGTCCGGCGAACAGTGCGGGGCGTCGGCCGAGTATTACTCCGGCCGAGGCTCCGTTTGCGCCATGGTAAAGGGCGCCGGCGGAAAATCCCGGGGCGATGCCAGGGAACAAGAGGGCCCGCTGCTGATTGTTCATCACATGACCCAGCTGTCGCTTGCCGTGCGGCAGGACAGTACAGGCCGCACCGGGCGGCGGGTCGCCAACATCGAATCGTAATCGAGAAGGATGGCAACCATGCGTGGGATTTCGAAGATCGTCATGACCGCCACCGCGGCCGGCGCCCTGTTCGCGCTCAGCGCGTGCGGCAGCACGGAAACCTCGCGGACCGCCACCGGCGCCGGTTCGGGTGCGGTCGCCGGCGCCGTCGTCGGCGGCCCGGTCGGTGCGGTGGTCGGCGGTGTCGGCGGCGCGGTCGCCGGCAACAGCATGGACGAAAGCCTCAGCAAGAAAACCGACCGCGTGACCGACCGCGCCACCGCCGAAGTGCGCGACGAGACCTCGGGCAGCTCCACGCGCCGGTCGTCTGCCAACCATTCCGGCAGCATGGCCTCCAACACCAAGCTGAGCCACGAGCAGGTGCGCGAACTCCAGCAGGCGCTGAACGACCGCAATGACGGCCGCGACATCACCGTCGACGGCGTCTGGGGCGCCAGCACCCGTAGCGCCCTGATGAAGTTCCAGCGCGACAACGGCCTGCGCGCCACCGGCCGCGCCGATCAGCAGACGATGACCGCCCTGAACCTCAACGGCAACGGTCAGGCGACCTCCGGCAGCACCCGCACCGGAAACACCACCGGTACCACGGGCACGACCGGCGGGACGACCGGCAACACGATGCCCGGCGACACCACCACGCCGGCCGGCACGACCGGCACCACGGGCCAGACCGGCACCCAGCAGTAATCGAAACGCGAAGTGATAACGGCGACGCCGGTTCCAGCCCAGGAACCGGCGTCGCCTTTTTCCCGCCGGGTCAGTCCCGGCCCCAGAGCCCCCGCTCGCCCAGATCCTCGCCACGCTGGCGTTCCAGCGCCTGGGAATAGCGGCGAAGCGCGAAGGACTCCGTCACATAGCCGATGATCCGGCGATCGGTGGGGGAGGACAGCACCGGCAAGGCCTCCACCTCCTCACTGCCGAAACGGTTCAGCACGGTGCGGGCATCGTCGCCGGGCATCAGCACCGCGTCGGCCTTGCAGGCAAGCGATCCCACGCGCGTCTCGGTCGCGGCGGCGTCCTGGTCGGGATCGTGGATCAGCGACATGTCGACCAGACCGGCATAGCGGCCCGTCTCGTCCACGGCGAAGACCGCCTTGGTCGACCCCAGCGGGTAGAGGCGGCGCAGCGCCTCCACCGTCAGGGTGGCAGGCACGGTCTTTGCGTCGCGGCGCATCAGCCGGAAAGCCGTCAGCTCCGACAGCCAGCCGATGTCGTAAGCGCCGCGGATCGGCACGCCACGCAGGTGGAAACGCCAGGTGGCGAAAGAGTAGCCGAAGGCCTGCCGAACCACGGTGGTCGACAGAACGACCCCGATCAGCACGCCCGACGCCGCCCACAGATCCTGCGTTGTCTCCAGCACCAGCAGCACCATGGTCACCGGCGCACCGACGATGCCGGCGGCGACAGACCCCATGCCGACCAGCAGCAGCAGGCCGCTGTCGACCCCAAGCCCCGGCAGAACCATGGAGGTCATCTGCCCGAGCAGGCCGCCGAACAGCCCGCCGATGAACAGCGAGGCACTGAACAGGCCGCCGCGGAAGCCGGACCCCAGAGACAGGGCCGACGCCAGAATCTTCGCCACCAGGGTCAGGGCCAGCGCCAGAGCACCACCGGCCAGTTCCGGCGGCACCGCGCCGGGGCCGCTGCCCATCACCGCCGGCACCGCCAGCGCCAGTCCACCGACCGTCAGCCCGCCGATGGCAGGGCGCATCCAGCGCGGAACCGGCAGGCGGCTGAAGCCGCGCTCCGCCACCGTCACCGCCTGCATGGCGAGGATGCTGAGCCAGCCGGCCAGGAAGCCGACGACGCCGCAGGCGGCATAATCCCAACCGGCGATCTCCACCGGCCGGCCGAGCGCCAGCGGCACCTCGCCGCCGGTCAGCAGGGCCGAGGCCGCCACCCCCAGCGCCGCCGCCGCCCCGACCGGGGCCAGCACCGCCAGCGTGTAGCCGCCGAGAACCAGTTCAAAGGCATAGAAGGCCCCGGCCAGCGGCGCATGGTAGGCGGCGGCGATGGCCGCCGCCGCCCCGCAACCGACCAAGGTGCGCAGATCGGCCCGGCGCAGCCGCAAACGCTGCCCCAGCGTGGAAGCGAGCCCGGCGCCGGCCTGGGTATAGGCCGCCTCCATGCCGACCGAAGCCCCTGAGGCGTTGGACAGGGCGGTCGTCACCGTCAGCCGCAGGCTGTCGATCAAAGACATCTTGCCGCCGTAGAGCGCATTCGCCTCCACCGCGTCGACGATGGCGTTGGGGCGCCAGCGCCGCACCAGCACCGACAGGATACCCAGCAGCAGCCCGCCGACCATCGGTACGGCAAGCGTCCGCAGCAGGTCGGGCACGCCCTGCCCCAGCCGCTCGCCGTCAGGCAGATCGAAGGCCAGCGCCTGCATCAGCAGCACCGATTCATGCAGGAGCCCGACCACCAGCCCGACCATGCCACCGACCAGTGCTGCGAGCGCAACCACGGCAAGCGCGCTGTTGCGCACGCTCCAGCGCTCGGAGAGGGTGGTGGCGGCGGACGCATCGAGCGCCGCATAGGGATCGCTTCCGGCGCGGGCGTTGTCGCCCACGCCGTCGATGGAGGCGGAATTGTCAGGCATGATCACGCTGATTGATGGCTCTTCCGTCTAGGGACAATGGGCCGGAAGAGCGTGAGTTCCGTCAGGGCTTCGACGGCTGCGGCTTCGATTGCGGCTTCACCGTCGCCGGAGGAGGTGCGGCCGGGGTTGCCGGCGGCGCGGCGGGGGCCGGTGCAGGCGCCTGGGCGGCCGGGGTCTGTGCGGCTGGCCCCGGAGCAGCCGGCGTGGGTGCAGACTGAGCAGGAGCCGGCTGGGCAGGGGCCACATCCGTGGCGGCGGGTGCCGGAGCGACACCGGCACGGCGCAGCACCTGGGCGAGGTTGTCACGCACCTTGTCGGCCAGCACAACATCCTGTTCGCCGGCCTCGTGGAAGATCACGGTGAACAGCCGACGCTGCGACAGCAGGAAATTGAGTGTGACGTGCAGCTTGCCCTGCGACATCGCGCAATCGACCGATCCCGTGCGCAGCCAGACCGAACCCGCCTGCTCGGGCTGGTTCAGCGTGACGGTCGGCGTGCCTTCGCAGCGCTGCTTCATCGCATCGGCGAAGCTGTCGGACAGCTCGTCGATCTTGGCGCCCTCGCCCACCGCGCGTTCGCGGATGCCGCCGACGATGGGGCCGAAACGCCAGGCGACATCGGCCGGGCGGCGGTCCTGCGGGACATTGTCCATCGGCACCAGTTCAGCGTCATGGACACCGGCGGCGGTCAGCAGGCTGTCCAGCCCTTCCGGCAGGCGGTTCTTTCTGTCCTTCTCCGCCGGGCGGCCGGCGGCGACCTTGATCGGCGGGACGTTGCCGCCCTTGTCGACGCATGTCCGCAGGTCGGCCAGCACCTTCTTGGTGCCGGCCAGCTTGAAGACGATGCGGTCGCTGGCCGACGACACCACCAGTTCGTTACCGGCCATCAGGGCGTTGACCAGATCCTCGTCCTTGCCGTTGGAGACCACCAGCATGTCAGGCTGGGAGGCGACGGCGGTGCGTTCCCGCTTCAGCTTCTTGTCGACCTCGATGGTCACCGGCCATTCGCCGCCCTTGGGCAGGTCGGCGCCGGGAATGCCGATACCGATGTTGGTCTCGCCCTTCGGGCTGCGGGCGAACATAAGCACATGTCCGGAGGTGAATTCCCCCTCCACCACGCAATAGGCGAAGCTGCCGTCCTTCTTCTTGGCGGCTCCGCCGTCCCAGCTCTCGATCAGTTCGCCCGGCCCGTCGGGCTTGGCGGGAGCGGGGGCGGATGCGGACGGATTGGCCGGCGTATTGCCAGGTTTCGCGTCCTGCACCGGACCGCCGGGAACGACGATCTCGGCCTCCGGTTCGGGCAGGCCGTAATAGGCGGCGGGAGGAATCGTCGGCTGCACCGGCACCAGTTCGGCCATCGCCGGAGCCGACGCCACCCCCAGCAGGAGAAGCGCGGACAGCGATGCGGCGAAGCGGGCGGTCATGACGAGGTAGTCCATAGATGGTTGTGGCGGCGAAGCTATCCGCGCCTGCCCCCGTCCGCAAGCCCAACCGCCCGTCCTGTTGCAGGAGGCCGACACCTGTTGCACAGGACACGCAGGGGATTTGTGCTAACCACCGAAGAATGCTTCGCGCAGCGCCTGCTCAGACAGTGACTCCACCGGCCCATCGCCGATGACACGGCCGAGCCGCAACAGCACGGCGCGCGGGGCAACCGCCAGGGCGCGGGCGGCACTCTGCTCCGCCAGCAGCACGGCGGTGCCGGTGGCGGCGATGCGGCGGACGGCTGCGAACAGCTCGTCGGACAGCCTGGGCGACAGGCCGAGCGACGGCTCATCCAGAAGAAGCAGACGCGGCCGGCCCATCAGCGCGCGCCCAAGGCTCAGCATCTGCTGCTGGCCGCCGGACAGCCGCCACGCACTTTCCCCGCTCTTGCCCACAAGGTCAGGGAACAGGGCGAAGACGCGCTCGACATCCTGCGCGCGGTCGCGGGCGGCAGGCAGGCCGGCGACCTCCAGATTGTCGCGGACGCTCATGCCGGGAAAGACCCGCCGCCCTTCCGGCACATAGCCGATGCCGCGCCGCACCCGCGCCTCCGTCGCCAGCCCGCCGAGGTCGGCACCGTCGAACCGCAACTCTCCTTGTGCCGGCACCAGCCCGAGCAGAGCCTTCAGCAGCGTCGATTTCCCCGCCCCGTTGGCGCCGAGCAGCGCCACCGTCTCACCGGCCGCGATGCTCAGCGCAACATCGTCGAGCGCCGTGGCGCCGCCATAGCCGGCGGTCAGGTTTCTGATGGACAGCAGCGCGCTCATGCTGATGCCACCCGCCCCATGTAAGCGGCGGCCACCGCCGGATCGTGGCGCACGCAGCCGGCCGGACCGTCATAAATCGCTCGCCCACGGTCGAGGCACAGCACCCGGCCGGAGAGCGGCAGCAGGAACCCCATGTCATGTTCCACCAGCAGGATCGCCATCCCCTCCCCCGCCAGGTTGCGGAGCAGGGACGCCAATTCAGCCTTTTCGCCGTCGGTCAGACCGGCGGCAGGTTCGTCCAGCAGCAGCACCGCCGGCCGGCGGACCAGGGCACGGGCGAGTTCCACCCGGCGCCGAACCGCCGCCGGCAGCCCGTCGCAGGACTGTCCGGCAAGCCCGCCGACGCCCAGCCGGTCAAGCGCCCAGAGGGCATGCGCCTCGGCCATCGCAGCATCGGGATCGGTGGCGAGGCGGGCAGCGGCCACCGCCTCCAGCACGCCCGACCCTGTCGGCAGTGCCGCGGCCTGGAAGCTGCGGGCCAGCCCGGCGCGGGCCAGCCGGTCGGCGCGGGCGCCGGTGACCTCCCGCCCGCCGAGCCGCACCCGCCCGGCATCCGGCCGCTCCAGCCCTGACAGCAGGTTGATGACGGTGGATTTGCCGGAGCCGTTAGGGCCGATCAGCCCGGTGATGGTGCCCGGCCGCAGGTCCAACGACACCCCATCCACCGCGACCACGCCGCCGAACGACTTCCGCAAGCCCTCCACCGTCAAACCAGCCGACGGATCGGACGACCTGGGCGGTTCCTGCGCATCCGGGATTGGATGCGGCTTGCGGCCGAACAGGCGCGCCGCGATACGGTCGAGCACCCCGGTCAGCCCGGCCGGCGCCAGCACGACGGTCGCCAGCAGGGCGACGCCATAGACGACGAGATAGCCGCGCTCCAGGAAGCGGAACCATTCCGGCAGATGCAGCAGCAGCACGGCGCCCAACACCGCCCCGGCCATCCGCCCCCGCCCTCCGACGATGGCGATGGTGAGGATGGAGACCATCACTGGAAACTCCAGCACCTCCGGCGAGACGACGCGCTGGGTATGCACGGCCAATGCGCCGGCCGCTCCGGCGAACAGCGCGCTGATGCCGAAGGCGGCCAGCCGCAGACGCCCGACGTCCAGCCCCAACGTTGCCGCCGCCAGCGGATCGTCGCGCAGCATGGTCAGCGACCGGCCGAGCCGCCCGCGCGCCAGCCGCCAGCCGATCAGTCCGCCGAGCGCGACAAGCCCCCAGACCAGCCCGGCCATCGGCAGCCCGCGCGGCACCGTCCAGCCGAACAACACCGCCGCCGGCACCCCGGCCAGCCCGTTGGAGCCGCCGGTCAGCTCCGGCAGGTTGACCGCCAGCAGATGAAGCACCTGGGCGATGCCGAGGGTCGCCAGCGCGAAGTAATGCGACTCCAGCCGCAGCACCGCCAGCCCGACCGGCAGGGCCAGCAGCAGCGGCACCAGCATCGACAGCGGGAAGGTCGCCTCGAAACCGAGACCATAGCGGCTGCCGAGGATGCCGGTGACATAGGCGCCGATACCGAAAAAGGCCCCCTGTGCCAGCGACAGTGCTCCGCCCAGGCCAAAGACGATCTGGAAGCCGAAGGTCGCCAGCGCATAGACACCGGCGACGGTCAGAACGCGCAGGCCGTAGGGGGAGGCGAAGGCGAGCGCGTACACCAGCATGGCGAGGGCGCCTGCTATCAAGGGGATGCGCAACGGGGATCGCTCACCCACGACGTCGCACCGCTTCGCCGAACAGACCTTGCGGGCGCAGCACCAGAATCGCCAGCAGCGTCAGGTACAGGGCCCCCAGCGCCACCGGATATGAGAGCACCGACGACACCCCCACCTCGAACAGCGCGATCAGCAGAGCCCCGACCACCGCCCCCGGCACGGAGCCCCAGCCCCCGACCGTCACCGCGATGTAGGCTTTCAAAATCAGATCGCCGCCCGAAGTCGGCGTGACGAAATAGCGGTTGGCCAGCAGCAGCCCGGCCGCTCCGGCGCAGGCGGCCCCGATGGCGAAGGTCACCAGGATCATCGCGGTGACCGGCACGCCGCAGGCCCGCGCCATCTCCGGGTCCTGCGCCGTGGCGCGCAGCCGGCGGCCCAACTGGGTGCGGGCGAACACCCATTGCTGCACCCCGATCAGCAGCCCCGCCACCGCGACGATGGCGAGCGACTGCTCGGGAACCGCAAGCCCGGCGATATGGAGAGTGTCGTCGCCGAACAGCGGCGGTGCGGCGCGCGGCTCCGGCCCGAACAGGATGGCGGCGCCGTTCTGCAGGATGATGCCGACTGCGATGGTGCTGATGAAGACCGACACCGGCGGCCGGCTGCGCAGCGGCAGATAGGCCGCCAGCGCCAGCACAAGTCCGAGCGCCGCCATCAGGACCAGCACCGCTGGCAGCAGGGCGATGCCCGGCAGCGGGATCAGCGGCGCCAGCGCCACCGCCAGCAGCCCGCCGGCCATGACCAGATCGCCCTGGGCGAAATTCACCGCCGAGGTGGCGTTCAGCACCAGCACGAAGCCCAGCGCCACCAGGGCATAGGCGGCACCCAGCGCCACCCCGTTGACCAGCAGTTGAAGCGCCGCCATCCGCTCACTTCGCCGCAAGCGTCGGGTCGTCGTACCGTTTCACCAGCGCCGGCACGCGGCTGGTCCCGTCATAGCAGACGATGACGGCGGAATGGGCCATGTTGCCCTTGCCATCGGACTTGTAGGTCATGGCGAGGCCCTTGAAGGTCTCGGACGACAGGGCTTTGCGGATGGCGTCGGGCGTGCGGGCGCCGGCCTTCACCGCCTCCAGCACCATGGTCATGCCGTCATACTGGCCGAGCGCGAAGGCGTCCGGCTCCTTGCCGAAGGCGGCGCGGTAGGCGTCGGTGAAGGCCTTGACCTCAGGCGTGCCGCCCGAGATCGGCGAGGCCGCGGTCTCGGCACAGACGCCCTTGAGTTCGGCCGGTTCCAGCAGGGCGGCGGTGCTCGGCTGATGCATGGCGGAACCGGCGACGATCGGCAGGGTCACACCGCCGGACGCCGCCTGCCGCAGCAGCAGCGCGGTCGGGCCGGAATGCAGATGCAGCACCAGCACGTCGGGGTTGGCGGCCAGCGCCTTGGTCAGCACCGGCAGCAGATCCTTGGCCGCCGGGTCCACCCCCTCCTCGAAGACGGGCGTGACGCCCAGCGCCTTGAAGGCGGCGTCGAGATGGGCCTTGCCGCTCTGGCCATAGGCGGTGGTCTGGTAGATGACCGCCGGCTGGCGCTTGCCCAGTTCCTCCACCACATAGCGGGCATGGGCGGCCTTGGTCACGGCGTCACCGGGGAAGAAGCGGAAGACCCAGGGATTGCCCTGCTCGGTGATCGAGGCGGTGCCCGACACGGTGACCAGCGGCAGTTTCAGCTCATTCGCCAGCGGCAGCATCGCCAGCATCTGGGTGCCGAGCATGCTGGCGGCGACCGCGCCGACCGTGCCGCCGCCGGCCGCGCGTTCCAGCGCCGTCACCGCCGCTTCTGGCGAGGTGCCGGTGTCGACGATCTCGGATGCGATGGCCACGCCGGCAGGGGTCTGCTTCAGTGCCAGGACGGCGCCGTTGCGCTGGCTGGTGCCCTCCAGCGACAGGAATCCGGTCAGCGGCACCAGCACCGGGAAGGACAGCGTGTCGTCGGCCCGTGCCGCCGGGGACAGGCAGGTCGATGCCGCCAGCAGGCCGATCAGAAGGGAAAGCGCGCGCCGCATGACCGAAAACTCCTCAACACGCGCCGGCACCGGGGCGACGCGGATGAGACGGGACGTTTTGCAGGCGATCCGTCGGGTTCCGGTCGGCTCCCTTCGCCGGCATGACCCGGATCAGGTTCGATGGGTGTTGTCTCAGCCCGCACAGCCGCCGATCCGGTCTTTGCACAGGCACCCCAGCCTTGAACAGGCGGCGAGAGTGTCGCCGCCGGCCCTGTCCTGTCAAGCACCCAGCCGGCGGCGCGCCACCACCGTTTCACGATGCAGGATGTAGAGCCCGCTGCCGATGATGACCATGGCGCCGGCGATCACCGGCACGGTCGGCAGATCGCCGAACACCAGCCAGCCGAACAGACTGGCCCAGACCATGCCGGTATATTCGAAGGGCGCCACCGCCGCCGGCGGCGCGCGGCGGAAGGCCTGGGTCAGCAGAACCTGCGCTCCGGCGCCGATCGCACCGACCAGCGCCATCAGCCCGAGGGCGAAGACCGTCGGCGCCGTCCAGACCGGGACCGCGAGCGCACCGCTGACCACCGTCGTCGTGAGCAGCAGATAGAGCACGATCGATGCGCTGGTCTCCGTCCGCGACAGGCCGCGCACGGCGAGTGCCGCCAGTGCATAGAACAGGGCGGCGCACAGCCCGACCAGCACCGGCACCAGCGGGGCCCCGGCCGAGGGCTGCGCCATCACGACCACGCCGCCGAAACCGACCACGACAGCGGCCCAACGGCGCCAGCCCACCGGCTCCCCCAGCAGCGGAGCGGACAGTGCGGTGATGAACAGCGGTCCTGCAAAGCTCAGGACATAAACGTCGGCCAGCGGCAGCTCGCGGAAGGCATAGAAGAAGCAGCCCATCGAGATCAGCCCGGCAAAGGCCCGCCAGACATGCCCCCACGGCCGTTGCGTCCGCATTGCCGCAATCCCGCCGCCACGCCAAAGCGTATAGCCGCCCACCAGCAGGAGGGCGACCAGCGAGCGCACGAACATCAGCTGCGGCACCGGGTAATCGGCGGTCAGGAATTTGATGAGCGTGTCCATCGCCGCGAACAGCAGGATCGCGCCCAGGAAGCAGCCGACGGCATAGGGAACCGAATCGGCCTCGGCGGGCAGCAGGTCGGCGGTTTCGGCGTCGGTCATGGGAGATGTTCGGTACGGCAATGGCGGGGACTGCCCACATTATGGGCAAATGCACCGGCGTCCCAATGCCGCAACCGCAGGCCTGGTAGGCGTAACCTCCCTCACCTCACCGAGTCAGCACCATCACCAGCCGCTCCACCGGCACATCGTTGACCAGATGCGAGTCGACGATCTCGTCGATGTCCTCCGGCGTTTCCGGTCGGTACCAGATGCCTTCCGGATACACCACCATCAGCGGCCCGGCGGAGCAGAAGCCGAGGCAGCCGGTCATCGCCATGCCGACATCGGTGAGACCCTTGCCCTGGATTTTCTGATCGAGCCGCTGCCACAGCGGATGTGCGCCCTTGGCGGCGCAGCTGCCGCGCGGATGGCCGGGCGGGCGCTGCTGGGCGCAGCAGAAGACATGGTGGCGGAAGGTCCGCGGAATGTCGAGCGGCATCGGGCATGCTCCATAGCCATAAAATTTCTATGGGTAAGAAGCATGCCAGAATGCTGCGATGCGGCAAGACTTTTGTGACGCTTCCAAGTCCCGATGTCCGCTGGCTTTCCCACATCACGAAACGCTTGGTCGGCAGAGCATTGGCGGTTAAGAATCGCCGGCAAGGGGCAATCCAGGAGACGCCGGTGCTGCTGAGCGGGTCGGGGAAGGGTCAGCCGGGCGCCGTGCCGGGCTGGGTCGGGTATGCGCTGTTGCCGGTTCTCAACCTCGTCGCGGCCTTCGTGCTGTCGGGTCTGGTGATCCTGGTGATCGGCGAGAACCCGGTGGACGTTCTGTCGCTGCTGCTGTCGGAGGCTCTGGGCTATCCGGAGGCCATCGGCTACACCCTCTATTACACCACCGACTACATATTCACCGGGCTGGCGGTCGCCATCGCCTTCCATTGCGGCCTGTTCAACATCGGCGGCGAGGGACAGGCCTATCTGGGCGGGCTCGGCGCCGGGCTGGTGGCGCTGGCGCTGACCGGCTGGCCCTGGCCGGTGGTGGCGCTGCTGGCGGTGCTGGCGTCCGCTCTGTTCGGTGCCGCCTGGGCCTTCATCCCGGCCTGGCTTCAGGCCAAGCGCGGCAGCCACATCGTCATCACGACGATCATGTTCAACTTCATCGCCGCCTCGATCATGACCTGGCTGCTGGTGGACGTGCTGATCCGCCCCGGCAGCCAGTCGCCGGAAACGCGCGAGTTCGATCCCGGCGTCTGGCTGCCGTCGATGGACCGGGCGCTCGGCTGGTTCGGCATCGCGATTCCCGCGTCACCGCTTAACCTGTCCTTCCTGTGGGCGCTGGCCTGCTGCGCTCTGTTCCACATCTTCCTGCGCCGAACCCGCTGGGGCTACGAACTGCGCACAGTCGGCCGCAACGAGCGGGCGGCGGTCTATGCCGGCATCTCGCCGGCACGCAACATCATCATCGCCATGCTGATCTCGGGTGCCTTGGCAGGCTTCGTCGGCGTGAACGAGATCCTGGGCGTGCAGCACCGGGTGATCCTGAACTTCACCGGCGGCGTCGGCTTCGTCGGCATCGCCGTGGCGCTGATGGGGCGCAACCACCCGGTCGGGATCATTCTGGCGGCACTGCTGTTCGGGGTTCTGGCGCAGGGCGGCGGCCAGCTGTCCTTCGAATACCCCACGATCAACCGCGAGTTGGTGATGGTCATCCAGGGTCTGGTCATCCTGTTCGCCGGCGCGATGGAAAACCTGTTCAAACCGCAGGTCGAGGCGCTGTTCCGCCGCCGCGGCGGCACTGCCGCCGCCGAGACGGGAAGGGGTTGAGCGATGGAAGACGCGCTGCTTCTGGCCTTGCAGCTGCTGGGCGCCACCATCCGGGTGGCGACGCCGCTGGTGCTGGCCGCCTTCGCCGGCATGTATTGCGAGCGGGCCGGCGTGGTCGACATCGGGCTGGAAGGCAAGATGCTGGCCGGCGCCTTCTTCTCCGCCGCCGTCGCCTCCACCACGCTGAACCCCTGGCTCGGGCTGCTGGCCGGCATCGCCGCCGGCATGGCGCTGGCGATGGTCCATGGCTTCGCCTGCATCACCCACAACGGCAATCAGGTGGTGTCGGGGATGGCGATCAACATCCTGGTCGCCGGGCTGGCCCCGACCTTGGCCTATGCCTGGTTCCAGCAGGGCGGCCAGACCCCGCTGCTGCCCAACCAGGCACGTCTCCCCGCGGTGGAGCTGCCGGGGGTCGAGGCGCTGTCCGGCGTCCCGTTCCTGGGGCCGGTCTATCGCGAGCTGTTCAACGGCAACAATGTGCTGATCTGGGTGACGCTGGTGCTGGTGATCGCCACCCAGTGGGTGCTCTACCGCACCCGCTTCGGCCTGCGGCTGCGCGCGGTGGGCGAGAATCCGGCGGCGGTCGACACCGCCGGCCTTTCGGTGGCGAGGCTGCGGTATCAGGCGCTGCTGGTCACCGGCGTGCTGACCGGCATGGCAGGATCCTACCTGTCCACCGGCCATGGCGCCGGTTTCGTCCGCGACATGACCGCCGGCAAGGGCTATCTGGCGCTGGCGGCGCTGATCTTCGGCAAATGGCGGCCGGGTCCGACCCTGTTCGCCTGCCTGCTGTTCGCCTTCACCGACGCGGTGCAGGTCCGCCTCCAGGGCGTGGTCCTGCCGGGCATCGGCGTCATCCCGGTGCAGTTCATCCAGATGCTGCCCTATGTGCTGACCGTCCTGCTGCTGGCCGGCTTCGTCGGCAAGGCCATCGCCCCGAAGGCGAGCGGCATCCCCTATGTCAAGGAGCGCTGAGCCCATGGCCGAGCCGGCAGAGCTGTCGCGGCTGATCGAAGCGGCCCGCGCCGCGCGCGAGAACGCCCACGCTCCCTATTCCAAATTCAAGGTGGGCGCGGCCATCCTAGGCGACTCGGGCCGCGTCTTCGCCGGCTGCAATGTGGAGAACGCGGCCTATCCGCAGGGGCAATGCGCGGAATCGAGCGCCATCGGCGCCATGGTCACCGCCGGCGACCGCCGCATCCGCGCCATCGTCGTGATGGGCGGCGACGCCGGGGCGGAGGAGATCTGCACACCGTGCGGCGGCTGCCGCCAGCGCATCCGCGAGTTCGCGACACCGGAAACGCCGATCCACATCTGCGACCCGGCCGGCCTGCGCCGGACGTTCTCACTGGAAGCCCTGTTGCCCGAATCCTTCGGCCCCACCAATTTAGCCTTCTGAGCGGAGTTTCCCGACATGACCGCAGCCCGCGCCGCCGCGGACATCCTTCACCATGCCCCCGGCCATCGGCCGCGGGTCGGGATCGTGCTGGGCTCCGGCCTGGGCGGCATCGCCGACCGCATCGGCGATGCGGTCGCCATCCCCTACACCGACATCGCCGGCTTCCCCATCCCCAGCGTCTCCGGCCATGCCGGACGACTGATGGTGGGACAACTCGGCGGCGTCGAGGTCGCCTGCATGCAGGGCCGCGTCCATGCCTATGAGGGCAACGGCTTCGATGCGCTGAAGACCGCGGTGCGGGCGCTGAAGCTGGCCGGTTGCGACACGCTGGTGCTGACCGCCGCCGTCGGCTCGCTCCGGCTGGAGGTCGGCCCCGGCCGGCTGATGGCGATCAGCGACCATCTGAACCTGCTGGGCGCCAACCCGCTGACCGGCCCGAACGACGAGGTCTTCGGCGAGCGTTTCCCCAGCATGACCGACGCCTGGGATCCGGAACTGCGCACCCTGCTGAAGGATGTCGCCGCCGGCCTGTCGATCGATCTGTCGGAAGGCGTTTACGCAGCCTATCCCGGTCCGTCCTTCGAGACGCCGGCCGAGGTGCGGATGATGAAGATGCTGGGCGCCGACGCGGTCGGCATGTCCACCGTACCGGAATGCATCATCGCACGTCATTGCGGCCTGCGGGTCGTCGGCTGCGCCGTCGTCACCAATCTGGGCGTCGGGCTCGGCGATGGGCCGGTTGACCATCATCAGACCCTGACCGCCGCCTCGGCGGCAGCCGCCGACCTGGAGCGCCTGCTGGTCGGCTTCCTCGAACGCCTGCATGAGAAGGACGGGTCCCGGTCATGAAACTGTCTGCCGACCTGCAAAGCGCGCTCGACGCCAGCGCCAACGCCCCGTCCAACGCCGATCTGGCGCGCCGGGCCGTGGGCATGCTCGACCTCACCAGCCTTAACGGCGATGACAGCGACCGGGTGGTGCAGGACCTCTGCGCCCGCGCCGTCACGCCCGTGGGGCCGGTCGCCGCCGTCTGTGTCTGGGCACGCTTCGTCCCCACCGCGCGCAAGGCACTCGACGGCACGCCCGTCAAGATTGCCACCGTGGTCAATTTCCCGACCGGCGAGGCCGACGCCGCGGCCGTGGCTGCCGAGACGCGGCGCGCCATCGCCGATGGCGCGGACGAGATTGACGTGGTGTTGCCTTATAAGGCCTTCATCGACGGCGCCCGCACCCAGCCGATCAATGTGGTGAAAGCCTGCCGCGAGGCCTGCGGCGACAAGGCCCTGATGAAGGTGATCCTGGAATCGGGGGCCTTCCCCGACGCCGACCTGCTGGCCTGGGCGGCGCGCGACGCCATCGCCGCCGGCGCCGATTTCCTGAAGACCTCCACCGGCAAGACCCAGCCGGCTGCCACCCTGCCGGCGGCGGCGGTGATGCTGGACAGCATCTATGAATCGGGCAAGCAGGTCGGCTTCAAGGCGTCCGGCGGCATCCGCGACACGGCCGAGGCGGCACGCTATCTGGCGCTGGCCGACCGCATCCTGGGCGATGGCTGGGCGACGCCGAACACTTTCCGGTTCGGTGCCTCCAGCCTGCTCGATTCGCTGCTGGCGGCAGCCGGGCATGGAGAGCAGGAAGGCGAACGTGAACCGGCTCCGGCGGGAGGGTACTGAACCATGCTTCCGCAGGAAATCGTCCGCGCCAAGCGCGACGGCCAGCCGCTTGACGCCGCCACCATCCAGGACTTCGTCCGTGGCATCACCGATGGCCGGGTGTCGGAGTCCCAGGCGTCGGCCTTTGCCATGGCCGTCTTCTTCCGGGGCATGAGCCTGGACGAGCGGGTGGCGCTGACCCGCGCCATGCGCGATTCGGGCACGGTGATGGAGTGGCGGTCGCTGGACCTGCCCGGTCCGGTGATCGACAAGCATTCCACCGGCGGCGTCGGCGACAAGGTCAGCCTGATCCTGGCGCCGATGCTGGCCGCCTGCGGCGGTTTCGTGCCGATGGTGTCCGGCCGCGGCCTCGGTCACACCGGCGGCACGCTCGACAAGTTCGAGAGCATCCCCGGCTATCGCGCCAAACCCGACAATGAGTTGCTGCGCCGGGTGGTGAAGGAGGTCGGCTGCGCAGTGATCGGCGCCACCGACGACATCGCTCCGGCCGACAAGCGGCTCTACGCCATCCGCGACGTGACGGCGACGGTGGAGTCGCTCGACCTCATCACTGCGTCGATCCTGTCGAAGAAGCTCGCCGCCGGGCTGGATGCGCTGGTGATGGATGTAAAGTTCGGCAGCGGCGCCTTCATGCAGCGCTTTGAGGACGCGGAGGCGCTGGCCGACAGCATCGTCACCGTGTCGAAGGGCGCCGGCCTGCCGGCAGTCGCCCTGCTCACCGACATGAACGAGGTGCTGGGCCGCAGCGCCGGCAACGCGCTGGAGATGCGCGAATGCCTCGCCATCCTGCGCGGTGAGCCGGCCGAACCGCGGCTCTATGAGGTGACGGCGGCGCTGGCGGCGGAACTGTTGGCGCTGGCCGGACTGGCGCCGGATGCCGCGGCCGGGCGGGCCATGGCCGACCGCTCGATCGCCAGCGGCGCGGCGGCGGAGCGCTTCGCCCGCATGGTGGAAGCGCTCGGCGGGCCAGCCGACCTGCTGGAACAGCCGGACCGCCATCTGGAGAGCGCGCCCATCGTTCGCCCGGTCTTCGCCGAGCGGGCCGGCCTCGTCGGAACCATCGACACCCGTGGGGTCGGCATGGCGGTGGTGGCGCTGGGCGGCGGGCGGACCAGGACGACCGACGCCATCGACTTCGCCGTCGGCTTCGACGAGGTGGCCGGGCTGGGCGACGCGGTGGGGCCGGACGAGCGCCCGCTGGCGATCCTGCACGCCCGCACCGAGGCACAGGCCGACGAGGCGGAACGCCGCCTGCGCGCGTCGGTCAGGGTGACGGACACGGCACCGGTGCGCGGGCCGCTGATCGCCAAGCGTTTGGGGTGAGCCTGTCGCTCCCTCTCCCAAGGTGGGAGAGGGAGCGACCGCGGCTTACCGCCGGAACAGGAACTCGCGGCCGACCTTCACGCGGCGTTCGCCGTCATACTCGATGATGTCGGCGGTCGCGTAGGTTTCGGTCCAGCGCTCGGGCAGGTAGCTGCCGGTGCCGATGACGTCCACCGGGGCGTTGGCCTCCGCCATCAGGCGGCATTTGGCCGGGCCGAAGCCGCTGCTGGCGACGATCTTCACCGCCGGGAAACCGGCCTCGTCCAGCCGTTCGCGGACGTAATGGATCGCGGCGGCCGACACGCCGGTGCCGATCAGATAGCGCAGCTGCGTCTCGTCGCGATAGCCGCGGATGGCGTGCGGCGCATGGCGTTCCAGCACAGCGTAGGAGCCGGGCGGGTCCAGTCCCTCGACGAAACGGCCGCCGGGGGTATCGAGCCGCAACGAGAGCTTGCCCTGGGCGGCCAGCTGCGGGAAGCGGCGGCAGACCTCCAGCCCATCCGTGATCTCGCGGCCGAAATAATCGACCAATACGGTCAGCGGCAGGTCGGGGAAGGTCTCGTGGAACATCTCCGCCGCGCGCACGGTCGAGCCGGCATAGCCGATCAGGGCGTGCGGCATGGTGCCCATGCCGCGCTCCTGCCCGAAATAGGGGGCGGTGGCGTCGGTGGCGTTGCCGACGAAGCCCTTGGCGCCGACCTTGCGCTTGGCCCGGTCGGAGCCGACGGAGGCGGCATAGGCCATCATCTCCGCCATTTCCGTCCCCGCACAGTGGCGGGCATCCATGGCGAGGAATGCGACCTTCGGCAGGTCGGCGCACATGGTGAAGGCGTTGTAGGCGGCGACGCTGGCCGGCCCCAGCTTCTGCAGCAGGATCGTCTCGCAATCGACCAGATGGTAGAAGGAGCCGGTGATGTACATGATCGGCTCGCCGGCGCCGACCCATTTGCCCTCGGGATAGTTCAGCTCGATCTGGAAGGTCGTGTTGCGCTCGCGCGCCACCGACTCCAGCCATTCCACCGCCAGACGCGGGGCGCAGACCACCGGGCGCCGCATGAAGATGGCGTAGGTGACGGTCTTGTCGCCGAACTTGCCCACCGCTTCCTTGGTGCGGCGGAAATAGGTGTCCGTCCAGTCGGGAACCGCGGCGGAGGGCGGGAGAAGAGCCGTCGGCCCATTTCCGGCTTTCCGGCTGCCAGCTGATTGATTGCCAGCTGATCGGTTATCGGTGTCGCTCATACCCGTCACCCTCGCCTTTCGCCCCGTGTCTGCACGTATCCGCGCCTATGTGTGCGCAGGACGTTTCAGTGCTTCGTCGTCGATGGTCCGGCCCCCGGACTGGGCAGCCGGCCGGTTGTGTTGGAATCCCAGCATTATACGCCCCGGGCGGGCGGGGGAAGAGGCTTCCCACTCTGTCAACCGGCGGCGGATGGCTGGGTTGCATTTTTCATGCGGAAAAGCGGGCGGCCGCATCCGTCGAGTAGATCAAATACCGGTAAAAAATACTTCATAGCCCCAAAGTTCAACACCACGCTCTCCCCGGCAATCCAAGCAAAAACCAGATAAAATACCTTTATTTGACCTACCACTTCCGCGCTTTTAGAGTAACAACAGCATCTCATCGGCAACAATCAGGCAGGGCGGAATGACCAAGGCAGCGATGTCCGCCGAAGCGGAGTTCGCCGAACCCATTCAGGGCACCCTGCCCTCGTTCGAGGGAACCGGAAACCGCATCATTCTGGCGTTGCTGGGATTGATGCTGGCCTTTGCCGGTGCCGGAGCCGGTGGTGCGCTGCTGCTGCGTCCGATGCCCGCCCAGGGCGCCCATCCTCCCGCACGGATCGAGGCGTCGCAGGCCGTTTATGCCGCCTTGCCCACCCTGACCGTCACGCTGAACGACGGCCGCCGCCTGCAGGAACTGCGGCTGCGCGCCGTCTTGGAGTTCGATCCGGCAACCCCGATGGAGGCGGTCACGCCGCACCTGCCGCGCATCGCAGACGCCATTGGCCGACGCCTGCTGGAGGTCGACCCGGCTGAACTGCGCGGTGCCGACGGACAGGTCTACGTCAAGGACGCGCTGCGCTATCTTGCCAACAAGACCATGCGGCCACTGAAGCTTCGACAAGTGCTGATCCAGGACATGCTGCTGCGCTGAGGGCGCGCTTCCCAACGGACCTTGCCACCCCATATCCTGCCGGACCACGATAGCTCGTGGGAACCATTCGTGGGATATGGGTCCAGTTGCGGAAGGAGACGGCCGTGGCCGAGTTCGATTTCGACCTCTTCACCATCGGGGCGGGGTCAGGCGGTGTCGCCGCCAGCCGGCGCGCGGCGTCCTATGGCGCCAAGGTGGCGATCTGCGAGGGCAGCCGCGTCGGCGGCACCTGCGTGATCCGCGGCTGCGTGCCGAAGAAACTGCTGGTCTACGCCGCACAGTTCCGCGATGGCTTCGAGGATTCCGCCGGCTATGGCTGGAGCGCGCCGATGGCGTCCTTCGACTGGGAGACGCTGATCGCGCGCAAGGATCGCGAGATCGACCGGCTGAACGGCATCTACATCAACATGCTGAAGAATTCCGGCGTCACCCTGTATGAGGGGTTCGGCCGGATCGTCGACCGCCACACGGTGGAGGTCGACGGCAAACGCTACACCGCCCGCAACATCCTGATCGCCACCGGCGGCTGGCCGTCGCTGCCGCCGGTCGAAGGGATCGAGCATGCCGTGACCTCCAACGAGGCGCTGCATCTGGAAAAGCTGCCCCACTCCGTCCTGATCATCGGCGGCGGCTACATCGCGGTGGAGTTCGCCAGCATCTTCCGCGGCCTGGGTGCCGAAGTGACGCTGATGATCCGCGGCGACGATCTGCTGAACGGCTTCGACGACGACATCCGCGTCGCCCTGGCACAGGAAATGCGCAAGCGCGGCGTCAACATCATCTCGCGCTGCAAGCCGGCGAAGCTGGAAAAGGGTCCCGGCGGCTATACCCTGACCGACCATATGGGCCGCGAGCATTCGGCCGGCTTGGTGATGGCCGCCACCGGCCGCCGCCCGAACACGAAGAATCTGGGCCTGGAGGAGGTCGGCATCACGCCGAACGAGGCCGGCGCGGTTCCGGTCGACGAATGGTCGCGCACCGCCATCGACAACATCTATGCCATCGGCGATGTGACCGACCGCATGGCGCTGACCCCGATCGCCATCGCCGAGGGTCGGGCACTGGCCGAGACGCTGTTCAACGACAACCCGATGCGCATCGGTTACGACAACGTGCCGACCGCCGTGTTCTCGCTGCCGCCGCTTGGCACCGTCGGCCTGACCGAGATGCAGGCCCGCGCCAAATACCCTCAGATCGACATCTACAAGGCGGGCTTCCGCCCGATGAAGCACACCTTGTCCGGTCGGGACGAGCGGGTGCTGATGAAGCTGGTGGTGGATGGCGAAAGCCAGCGCGTGCTGGGCTGCCACATGATGGGCATGGACGCGCCGGAGATGATGCAGGCGCTGGCCATCGCGCTGAACTGCGGCGCCACCAAGCGCGATTTCGACCGAACCATCGCCCTGCATCCCTCCACGGCGGAGGAATTCGTCCTGATGCGCGAGAAGGCGGAGCCGGAAAAGAAGATCTGAACGGGTGGTTGCACCGCGTGGAACCATGGGCGGAGCTCCCCGCTCATGGTTCCATTGCTTTTCACCGTGAAGAGTCAGAAAAAGCCCTGGACCTATCCCGATTGTAATACCTACCATAGTGGTACATATAATTTTCCCAGGGAATGGTTCGAAACATGCGCGGAATTTTTGCAGCGGCTGCCTGCATTGCGGCGTTCGCCTCTGTCGGTGCGGCTCAGGCCCAGACCAAGATCGGCGTGTGGGACGTCAAGATCGACAAGGACTGCGCCATCAGCCAGGAATGGAAGACCGAAACGAAGGATACCGCCACCATCGCCCTCGCCTACACGAACAAGGGGCAGGCGATGGTGCTGATTTTCGGCGATTCCGCCTGGAAGCTGAAGGAGAAGGAAGACCTCACCATCTCCCTGTCGGTCGACAAGAAGTGGAGCGACAAGATTCCGGGTGCCGCCATCGACAAGACGATGGCCGTGGTCGGCATCCCGGCAACCTCCAAGGTGGTCGACGCCTTGATGAACGGCCGTGAACTTTACATGGAAATCGACGGCAAGAGTGACGATTACGCCTACACCTATTACCTCGACGACACCCGCAAGGCGATTTCCGCCCTGGAAGCCTGCCGCGCCCAGGCACAGTAACCGAAACGGCAAGGCCAGCGGGGCGTCCGACATCTGCGGGCGCCCCGCTGGCCTTGCCAAATCCGCACGGAAGGCAATGGGTGCGGCCACCGTTAGGATCAATCCGTCAAACACTCCGATACAGGCATTTCTCCTGGAACGCTTCTAAAGATCCTCGGTTGAGGGCAGGGAGCGATCCGGTCCGGACCCGGTCGCACCGATCCGCGGCCCCTGCAAAGCGGGCCATCTGACGCAGGAGGAATCCCTCGCATGTTCATGCACAACAAAAAGCTCATGTACACGGTCCGCGTGTCTGAGCCGAATCCGGTGCTCGCCAGCCTGATGCTTGAGCAGTTCGGCGGCCCGCAGGGCGAACTGGCCGCGGCCATGCGCTATTTCACCCAGGGTCTGGCCGATGAGGATCCGGGCCGCAAGGACATGCTGATCGACATCGCGACCGAGGAACTGAGCCACCTTGAGGTGATCGGCTCCATCGTCGCCATGCTGACCAAGGGCGCCAAGGGCAAGCTGGCCGAGGGGGCGGAGGCGACCGCCGACCTCTATGCCAACATCACGCAGGGCAACGGCAGCCACACTCTGTCGCTGCTCTATGGCGGCGGTCCGGCCCTGGTGAACTCCGCCGGGCAGCTGTGGACCGGCGGCTACATCGACAGCATCGGCGAGCCGACGGCCGATCTGCGCTCCAACGTCGCCGCGGAGGCGCGCGCCAAGATCATCTATGAGCGCCTGATCAACGTCACCGACGATCCCGGCGTGAAGGATGCGCTGGGCTTCCTGATGACCCGAGAAATCGCACACCAGAAGAGTTTCGAGAAGGCGCTTTACGCCATCGACAACAACTTCCCGCCGGGCAAGCTGCCAGGCAAGCCGGAATACACCGACAAGTATTACAACATGAGCCAGGGCGAGGGCGACATGCGCGGCCCCTGGAACCAGGGCGCCCAGTGGGAATTCGTCGACGTCAAGATGGGCGACGCCCCGGTCAACGGCGGCGACGGCAATCCGACGGTGAAGCTCGCCGCGTCGGAACTGGCGGCGGTCAATGCCGTGGCCGCCCGCACCATGTCGAAGCCGGACGCCGATCCTCTGACCGGCGCCGACCTGGGCGCCGGGCCGGGCGCCGGCAAGACCAAGTCCACCACCGGGGGCTGACAGGCTGTTCCGGCAAAGCCGTCCCCGTCACTGCGCGGGGACGGCGGCCTCTTCCTCGCGCCGGTGCAGGCCCATCAGCCAGACCAGCAGGCAGAGCGCCGGGACGGCGCCGGCCATCGACAGCAGGAAGAAGCTGACCCAGTCCATCCGCTCCGCCAGCCAGCCGGAGGAGGCGCCGAACAGGTCGCCGCCCAGCTTGTACAGGCTGGAGAGCAGCGCATACTGGGTCGCGGTGTAAGCGACGTTGCACAGGCTGGACAGATAGGCGACGAAGGCCGAGGTGGCGATGCCGGCGCAGACATTCTCCACCGCCACGGTGACCGCCAGCATCGACACGTCGTTGCCGCTCCAGGCCAGCACGACATAGCCGAAGTTCGACACCATCTGCAGGATGCCGCCAACCATCAGGCCGCGCAGCATCCCGACCTTCCCCACCAGCAAGCCGCCCAGCAGGCCGCCGGCAATCGTCGCCCACAGGCCAAACAGCTTGCTGACCGTGGCGATCTCCGCCTTGGTGAAGCCCAGGCTGATGTAGAAGGTCGAGGACATCTGGCCGGCCAGCACCTCCCCCAACTTGTAGCTGGCGATGAAGGCGAGGATCACCACCCAGCCCCGCCGCTCCATGAACTGGGCGAAGGGCGCCACCACCGCACCGTAAATCCAGGCGAGCACCACGGCGCTGCGGCCCGACAGGTGGGGCCGATGCGACAGCCATTCGGCGATCAGCTTTTCGCGGGCGTTCGGCGGCGGTTCCTTCGGCTCGCGGCACAGCAGGATGGTCGCCATGCCGACCAGGACCAGCCCGGCCATCACCTCATAGGCCGTGCGCCAGCCCCAGAACTCCGCGACATAGAGGGCGCCAGCCCCCGCCGCCATCATGCCGAAGCGATAGCCCAGCACCAGCACCGCAGCACCAGCCGCCTGCTGATGCTCCTCCAGCACCTCGACGCGATAGGCGTCCACGACGATGTCCTGGCTGGCGGAGCAGAAGGCGACCAGCACGGCGCACATCGCCGTCCACCACAGATCCTGCCCCGGGCTGGTGCTGCCCAGCCCCAGCAGCGCCGCCATCAGCGCCGCCTGCGCCGTCAGCGCCCAGCCGCGCCGCCGCCCGAACAGCCGCGTCATCACCGGCAGCCGCAGCCGGTCGATCAGCGGCGCCCACAGGAATTTCAGCGCATAGGGCATGGTGACCAGCGCGAACAGCCCAATGTTGGTCCGGCTGACGCCCTGCTCGGTCAGCCAGACATTCAGCGTCCCTCCGGTCAGCGCCAGCGGCAGCCCTTCGGAAAAGCCAAGGAACAGGATCGCCAGCACGCGCGGGTCGCGGTAAACCGCAAGGGCCTGCCCCCAGGAAGACAGGCGTTCCGCCTGCCAGGATGTCGCTTTCACCGGGGAGGCTCCTCTCAGGCGCTTGGTCGGTCTCCTTCGATGTATAGCGGCGGCACGCGCCTGCCGCCAACAGCCCATATATTTCAGGTCGACGCGAAGTTCCTTTCATCTGAAATCACCCCCGGTGGCAGGCGGCATATCCCGGCGGCACAGCATTGCCGGGATGCCGGCCGAAACTGTGGAAAAGTTACCGCGAGTCGCGCTATAGAGTACCCCCCACGGGTTTCGCCGCCGGTCGTTCGCCGCCCGCCCGGCCCCCGTTCCGCAATCGTCAAGGAAGAGCAGGCGCGTCATGGTCGAGCGTTGGACACCCGCCAGTTGGAGGACGAAACCGGCGAAGCAGATGCCGACTTATCCCGACCAGTCCAAGGTCGAGGCGGTCGAACAGCGTCTGTCCTCCTATCCGCCGCTCGTCTTCGCCGGCGAGGCCCGCCGGCTGAAGGCCAAGCTGGCCGAGGCCGCCGCCGGCCAGGCCTTCCTGCTGCAGGGCGGCGACTGCGCCGAGAGCTTCGCCGAGTTCCACCCCAACAACATCCGCGATACCTTCCGCGTCCTGCTGCAGATGGCCGTGGTGCTGACCTTCGGCGCCTCGATCCCGGTCATCAAGGTCGGCCGCATGGCCGGCCAGTTCGCCAAGCCGCGCTCGGCCGACATGGAGGCGATCGACGGGGTGGAGCTGCCGTCCTACCGCGGCGACATCATCAACGGCTTCGACTTCACCAGCGACGCCCGCGTTCCCGACCCGGAACGCATGATGCAGGCCTACACCCAGGCCGCCGCGACGCTGAACCTGCTGCGCGCCTTCGCCCAGGGCGGCTATGCCGACCTGCACAAGGTCCATCAGTGGACGCTGAGCTTTGTCGAGAAGTCGCCGGCCGGCGAGCATTTCCAGGAGCTGGCCACCCGACTGGACGAGACGCTGGCCTTCATGGCCGCCTGCGGCATCACTGCGGAAACCACGCCGCAGATCCGCGAGACCGACTTCTTCACCAGCCACGAGGCGCTGCTGCTGCCGTTCGAGCAGGCGCTGACCCGCGTCGACAGCACCACCGGCGACTGGTACGACGTGTCGGCCCACATGCTGTGGATCGGCGACCGCACCCGCCAGCCCGACGGCGCCCATGTCGAGTTCCTGCGCGGCGTGAAGAACCCGATCGGCCTGAAGTGCGGCCCGACCACCGACCCGGACGAGCTGATCCGCCTGATCGACATCCTGAACCCGACCAACGAGGCCGGGCGTCTGACGCTGATCGTGCGCATGGGCTCCGACAAGGTGGCGGAGAAGTTCCCGCCGCTGCTGCGCAAGGTCCAGCGCGAAGGCCGCACGGTGGTGTGGTCCTGCGACCCGATGCACGGCAACACGATCAAGTCGACCACCGGCTACAAGACCCGCCCCGTCGAGCGGGTGCTGGCCGAGGCGCGCGGCTTCTTCGAGGTGCATCAGGCCGAGGGCACCCATGCTGGCGGCGTGCATTTCGAGCTGACCGGCCAGGATGTGACGGAATGCACGGGCGGCGCCCAGGCGATCACCGATCACAATCTGGCTCTGCGCTACCACACAGCCTGTGATCCGCGCCTGAACGCCAGCCAGTCGCTGGAGCTGGCCTTCCTGCTGTCGGAGAAGCTGAAGGCGGGCCGCCAGTCCCGCGACGCCCAGCGCCGCGCCGCGGTGGCGGCGGAGTAAGCCCCCACCGAAAAGGTCCGGCGAAAAGGTCCGACAGAGAGAAAAGGGGGCGTTCCCGCCCCCTTTTTCATGTCCTGATTACCGCTCGATTTCCTTGTTCCAGCGCTGGTTCCAGTCCGGGCGCTTCTCGTTGATGACGTCCCAGTCCACCGTCACGGCGTTCTTCATGTAGCCCTGGAACTTGTTCATGTCGTCGGCGACCTCGGCCGGCGGGGTGACCTTGGTGTTGGACGGGATCTGCGCGCCATATTGCAGGGCGGCGAGCTGCGCCTCCGGCCCGAGCAGATAGGCGGCGAGCTTCTGGGCGGCCTCGTTGTCCGGGTTCTTGGCGACGACGCATTCGCCGACCATCAGCACGACCGAGCCTTCCTTGGGCTGGGCGTATTCCACCGGGATGCCCTTGGCCTTCAGGCTGCCGACGCCGGTCGGGGTCAGCGGGAAGATGGCCGCCTCGTTGGTCTGCACCATCTCTGCGATCTTCGCGGAGCTGGGGATGTATTCCAGCACGTTCGGGCCGATGGTCTTGCGCCAGGTGGTGAAGCCCGGATCGACGTTGGCCTCGGTGCCGCCCTTGATGCGGTTGTACATCAGGAAGGCATGCAGGCCGAAGGAGCTGCTGGCGGCCGACTGGACGACGATCTTGCCCTTGTACTTGGGGTCGGCCAGATCCATCCAGCTGGTCGGCGGCGCCCAGCCCTTCTCGTCGAACATCGCCTTGTTATAGGCGAGACCGGTCATGCCCATGTTGACGCCGACCGCCATGTCGCCCTTCAGCCGCGCGGACTGATAGACGTCGTTCAACACCGGCGAGCTGTCCATCTTCTGGCACAGGCCCATGCCGATGGCGCGGTACATCAGCCCGTCGTCCAGGAAGACGACGTGCATCTGCGGATTGTCCTTCTGCGCCTGCAGCTTGGCCAGGATGTCGGACGAGGTGCCGGGGACCACCACCACCTTGATGCCGGTCGCCTTCTCGAAGGCGGGGAAGACGTTCTCGGTGTAGGTCTTCTCCATCGTGCCGCCATTCATGCCGATATAGACCGTCTTGGTCTGGGCGGCGGCGGGGGTGGACAGCGCCGCGGCGGCCGTGATGGCAACCGTGGCGAGACCGGTGAGCGACAGGGAACGCAAGGTGGGCATGCACGTCCTCCAAGGGGCCAAGGGGTGGGTTCTTAAGCGGTCGGTGTGAAGCGGTCGATGCGGAAGGGCTCCAGCGGCATCGGCGTCTCGCCGGTGACCACCAGTTCGGCCAGCGTCTGGCCGACACCGGGGCCGATCTGGAAGCCGGCGCCGGAGAAGCCGAAGGCGTGGAACAGGCCGGGCGTGGTGCGGCTGGGGCCGATGATCGGATTGCGGTCGGGCGTGTAGCCCTCCACCCCGGTCCAGCAGCGGATGACGTGGGCGTGGCGCAGTTGCGGAAACAGCTCCGCCGCGTCGCGCATCAGCGTCAGCACGGCGTCGCGCTGCGGTCGGGCGCGGTCGGCGTCCAGCGCGAAGCCGCGCCCGCCGCCGACCACCATGTTGCCGCGCGGCACCTGCCGGCCATAGACGCCGCCGCCCTCCACCCCGATGTTGACGTCGAGGAAGCGGGGCAGCGGCTCCGTCACCGCCATGTTGGGGTGGAGCGATTCCAGCGGCACCGGCTCGCCGAAGGCTTCCGCCACCCGCCAGGACCACGCCCCGGCGGTGTTCAGCAGGAAGCGGGCGCGGACCTCCAAAGCGTCGCCGCTGAGCAGGACGAAGCGGTCGCCGTCCTTCTCCACCCGGTCGACCGGCGTCTGTTCGCGCACCACCGCGCCAAGCTTCGCCGCGGCACGGGCGAAGGCGGGGGAGACCAAACGGGGGTTGGCATGGCCGTCCTCCGGGCAGAGCGATCCGCCGATGGCCCGGTCGCCCAGCGCCGGCCAGCGCCGTCGGAACTCCTCGCCGACAATGATCTCCAGCCCGAGGCCGAAGCCCTGGGTGCGTTCCCGGTAGTCGATCAGGGACGCAAGGTCGGGCTCGCTCCGCGCCAGCTTCAGATGGCCGGAGCGGATGTATTCCGCATCGGTGCCCAGCAGCTCCGGCAACCGGCCCCAGATGGCGTGGGCGCGCTGGGACAGCGGCAGCTGCTCCAGCGGGCGGCCCTGCCGGCGCACGCCGCCGAAATTGACGCCGCTCGCCTTGGCGCCGCACCAGTCGCGCTCCAGCAGCGTGACCGACAGGCCGGCCTGCCGCAGGAACAGCGCCGCAGACCCGCCGACGATTCCGCCGCCGACGATGGCGACGTCGCAGTCGATCCGTTCCCGCATCACGCGACCTCCCTGCCGCTGGAGCCCTCTCCCCCCCGGGGAGAGGGTTGGGTGAGGGGGACGCGCGGCAGAGCGCTTATGGCAGGTTGGAACGGTGCGTCCGACCGACCAGATCCTCGCAATGCATCCCCCTCACCCTCTCCCCGGGGGGGAGAGGGGATAATCGTCGCGATGGGGAGGGGTTTGATTGGCGGCTGCGCCCGCAGGCGCCCCACCCCATCCGGGCCGGTGCCGAGCGTACGGGACAGCAGTTCCGCCGTGGTGGCGCTGCACATGCGGCCCTGGCAGCGGCCCATGCCGGCGCGGGTCAATGCCTTGGCGCGGTTCATCTCGCGGGCCTGTCCGCTGCGGGCGACCTCGCGCACCGCACCGGCGGTGATGCCCTCGCAGCGGCAGATCATGGTGTCGTCGGCAATCGCGTCGGCCCAGTCCGTTGGGAAGGGGAAGGCCGCGTTCAGGGCCCGGCGGAAGGCGGCGATGCGGGCGAGCCGACCGTCCAGCTCATTCATCCGCTTTCCGTCCACCGGCAGCCCGCGATCCTCCAGCAGGGTCAGCGCCGCGCGCTCCCCCGCCAGTTCCGCCGCATCGGCACCGGCAATGCCGCTGCCGTCACCGGCCAGATAGACGCCGGCAACCGAGCTGCGTCCTGCCCCGTCCCGCTCCGGCAGCCACGCCCGGTCGGCCTCGTCGAAGCGGAAACGGCAGCCGGCGAGATCGGCGAGTTGGGTTTCCGACCGCAAGCCCAGCCCGAAAGCGATAGAGTCGCAGACCGTGCGCCGCTCCTGCCCGCGCGCATCGCGCCAGACCAGCGCCTCGACCCGTTCCGCTCCTTCGGCACGCACCGGGCGGACGCCATTGTGGATCGGCACACCATGGGCGCGCAGCCAGCCGACGAACAGCAGCCCCTTCGCCAGAGTCGCCGGATCCCGCAGCATGCCGGCGGTGGCGCGGGCCTGGGCAATGAAGGGCGTGGTGTCGAACACCCCCGCCACCTCGACCCCGGCCTTCAGATACTGGTAGGCGACCAGATAGAGCAGCGGCCCGGTGCCGAGGAAGGCCACCCGCCGGCCGACGGCGCAGCCCTGGAACTTCAGCGCCACCTGCGATCCGCCGAGCGTGAAGACGCCGGGCAGGGTCCAGCCGGGGAAGGGCAGCACGCGGTCGGTGGCGCCTGTCGCCAGGATCAGATGGCTGAAAGGCAAGGTCTCGCTCGCCCCGTCACTCAGCAGGTCGAGAGCGCCAGCCTCGCAGTTCCACACCAGCGTGCGCGGGCGGTAGTCGACGCGGTCGCGGATTGCCGCCATGGCGCGGTGGACCGCATCGGCCTTGCCGGCCTCGAACCCATAAAGCGCGGTCTTCGGGCGGACGAAACCGCCGTCCGGCGGCTGGCGATAGATCTGGCCGCCCCAGCGCGCCGCCTCGTCCACCACCACCGGACGCAGGCCGGCGGCGACCAGCCGTTCCGCCGCGCGGATGCCGGCCGGACCGGCACCGACGATGACGGGGGGGAGCGGTTCGCTCACGACGTCCACTCCCCGCCGCTCAGCAGGCGCATGCCGTCGGCAATGAAGGTGCCGCAGGCGCGCAGGCGCTCGCCCTCCTCCGTCCGCACCCAGCAATCCTGGCAGGCGCCCATCATGCAGAAGCCGGCGCGCGGGCTGTCGGCGAACTCGGTCCGACGCAGCCGCTCCCCATTGGTGAGCATGGCGGTCATGACGGTGTCGCCCTCCAGCGCCTCCACCGGGCGCCCGTCGAGGGTGAAGCGGACCACGCGCCGGCCCTGTTCGGCCACACGCTGCAACAAAGCCATGATGACTGGTCTCCGAAGAGAGGACGGCCGGAGCGGATGCTCAGTGCTGACCGACCAGGATGCGGTCCAACCCATAGACGCGGTCGAGCAGCAGAACTGCGACCGCGGTGATGCCGATGATGAGCGCCGACACCGCCGCCATCATCGGGTCGATGGATTCGGTGGCGTACATGTACATCCGCACCGGCAGCGTCACCGTGGACGGCGAGGTGATGAAGATGGACATGGTCAGTTCGTCGAAGCTGTTGATGAAGGCGATCAGCCAGCCGCCGGTGACGCCGGGCAGAATCATCGGCAGGGTGACGCGGCGGAACACGGTGGCCTCGCTGGCGCCCAGCGAATAGGCGGCCTGCTCCACGCTGCGATCGAAGCCGGAGATGGCGGCGATCAGCAGGCGCATCACATAGGGGGTGACGATCACCATGTGCGCCGCCACCAGCCAGCCGAAGCTGCCCGCGGCGCCGACGACGGCGAACAGCCGCAGCATGGCGACACCCAGCACCAGATGCGGGATGATCAGCGGCGACAGGAACAGCGCGTTGAGGAAGCCGCGGCCGGGAAACTCCCAGCGGGTGATGGCCAGCGAGGCGGGCACCGCCAGCGCCACCGCCAGCGTCGCCGACAGCACGGCGAGCCACAGGCTGTTCCAGAAGGACTGGACGAAGTCCGGGTGGTGGAACACCGCCTGGAACCAGCGCAGCGAAAAGCCCCTGGTCGGCAGCGACAGGGTGTTTTCCGGCGTGAAGGCGACGAGGCAGACGATCACCAGCGGCGCCAGCATGAAGATGACGACCAGTGTGTGGAAGATCAGGGCAACGGGTCCGTTGCGGGTCATGGCGTCCTCACCCCAGCCGGCGGCGGTAGTGGCCTTCCACCATGCGGTGGTAGGTCAGCATGATGATCAGGTTGGCGGCCAGCAGGATGACGGCGACCGCCGCCCCCATCGGCCAGTTGAGGTCGCTGAGATACTGGTCGTAGACCACGGTGGCGACCATCTTCAGCCGCCGCCCGCCGAGCAATCCTGGGATGGCGAAGGCGCTGGCGCTGAGGCCGAAGACGATCAGGCTTCCCGACAGGATGCCGGGCAGGATCTGCGGCGCCACCACCCGGACGATGGCCGTGGCGCGCGAGGCGCCGAAGGACAGCGCCGCCTGCTCCACCGCCGGATCGAGCTTCTGCAAGGAGGTCCAGACCGGGATGACCATGAAGGGCAGCATGACGTGGACCAGCGCCACCACCACCGTGCCCTCGCTGTAGAGCAGCTTCATCCGGCCGATGCCAAGCGCGATCAGCGCCCCGTTCACCGGCCCTTCCGGCCCCAGCAGCATGCTCCAGCCGAAGGCGCGGACGACGACGGACACCAGCAGCGGCGCCAGGATCACCAGCAGGAAGATCGACCGCCAGGGGTTGCTCATCCGGCTGAGAATGTAGGCCTCCGGCACCCCGATCACCACGCAGATGGCGGTCGCCAGCGCCGAGATGCGGAAGGTGCGCAGGAAGATTTCCAGGTAATACTCGTCGGTCACCACCGACAGGTAATGCTCCAGCGTGAAGCCGCCGGTGCGCCCGGTCGCATAGTCGAACTGATTGAAGGACAGCAGCGCCGTCAGGAACAGCGGCGTCAGCACCAGTGCCGCGAACAGCAGGGCTGCCGGTCCCGACAGGAACAGCGGAGCGGTCGGGAACCGGCGGACCGGCGTCTCGTCGCCCGGCGATGCCGGGGCGGTGTTGGGCAGGGTGGCGCTCATCCCGTCACCTCAAGGGCGACATCCGGCGCCTCCGCCATGGCGCCGCGATGGACGCGCACCACCGACGGGGACCACTCCAGCCCGACCGGGGCGCCCTGCTCGGCCGGGGTGGAGCCGTCGTTCGGCGTCACCACCATCAGCGTGCCGAGCGGCCCGTCGATGTGATAGAGCCACTGGCTGCCCAGGAAGAAGCGGTCGGCGACGCGGCCGGTCAGCAGCCCGTTCGACGGTGCTGTCAGGTGCAGCTTCTCCGGCCGGATGCACAGGGTCACCGTATCGCCCACCGACAGGCCGGCGGTTTCCACCGGCACGGCGATGCCGGCCAGCGACACCGTGGCGCCAGCGCCGGTCGCGCTGGCGACCTTGCCCGGCAGCAGGTTGGTCTTACCAACGAAGCGGGAAATGAACTCCGTCTCCGGATGCTCGTAGATGCGATAGGGCTGGTCGATCTGGGTGATGCGCCCGGCCTCCATCACCACGACGCGGTCGCTGATTGAGAAGGCTTCCGCCTGATCGTGGGTGACCATCACGGTGGTGGTGCCGACCTTGCGCTGAATCTCGCGCAACTCGAACTGCATCGCCTCGCGCAGCTTGGCGTCCAGGTTCGACAGCGGTTCGTCCAGCAGCAGGACCGGCGGGCAGATCACCAGGGCGCGGGCAAGCGCCACGCGCTGCCGCTGGCCGCCCGACAATTCGCGCGGATAGCGTTTGGCATAGGGGGAGAGGTGGACCAGCGACAACGCCTCTTCCACCCGCGGCTTGCGCTCGCCCTTGGGCACGCGCTGCATCTCCAGGCCGAAGCTGACATTGTCGAACACGGTCATGTGCGGGAACAGCGCATAGCTCTGGAACACGATGCCCAGCCCGCGGCTGTTCGCCTTGGCCCGCGTGATGTCGCGGCCATCCAGCCGGATGGTGCCGGCCGACGGTTCGACGAAACCGGCGATCATCTGCAAAGTCGTGGTCTTGCCGCAGCCGGACGGGCCGAGCAGGGAGACGAACTCGCCCTTTTCCACCGACAGCGAAACGTCGCCGACCGCGGTCAGCGGACCGTAACGCTTGGTGATGTTTTTCAATTCGAGGAACGACACGGGGGAATTCTCCCTCTTGCGACACTTGGCACCGGTCTCCGGGCCCCACCTGTTATCCCGATGGTTCCGTTTCCTGACCGTTGGCGTCAATCCGCTTTTTCCATAGGAAGAAAAGATTTTGCAAAAGCTTCCGATATGCGGAATAGATGGGGCAGCGAACATCACCAATTTTCAGAACGGACCTGAATATGAGTGCCGACATCCGCAGCATGGCCAACAAGGGCGCCAATAAGGGCGCCAATGACGGTTCGGGTGGGGATGAAGCGGGCGGCGAGGCGGGCGGCAAGTCCAGCCTCCAGCGCGGGCTGGCGATCCTGCGCCTGCTGGCCTCGTCCAACGAAACCGGCGCAAGGCTGACCGACATCGCCCGCGCGCTCGACCTCACCCCACCGACCGTCCACCGCCTGCTGAAGATCCTGGTGGAGGAAGGGATGGCGGAGGCGGACAAGGCGACCAAGCGATACCGGCTGGGCATCGACCTGTTCGGGCTGGCCGCCCAGGCCGGCAATCCCAACAACCTGCGCGACATCTGCCGGCCGATCCTGCTGCGCCTGTCGGCGACCCTGCGCGACACCATTTTCCTGCTGGTGCGCAGCGGCTTCGACGCGGTGTGCCTGGACCGCAGCGAGGGCCCCTTCCCCATCCGCTCCTTCACCGGCGACATCGGCGGCCGGGTGACGCTCGGCGTCGGTCAGGGCAGCCTCGCCATCATGGCCTTCCTGCATGCGGAGGAGCGGGAGGAGGTCATCCGCTTCAACCTGCCGCGCATGCAGGGGGTCGGCATCATCGACGAGGTCTATCTGCGCACGGAGATCGCCCGGGTGCGCGATCTCGGCTATGCCAGTCGTTCCACCGGCCTGCTGCCCGGCATGTCGGGTGTCGCGGTGCCGGTTCTGGACCGCGACGGCCATGCGGTGGCGGCGCTCAGCGTCGGCACGATCAGCGAACGGCTGAACGAGGAACGGCTGCCGGTGGTGGTCGACATCCTGAAACGCGAGTCCGCGGCGATCAGCCGCCAGTTGAACCCCTTCGACCCTGTGCTGCGCCGCCCCGCCGCGGTGCTGGGAGGCGGCCCGGCGTGAGGGGCGTCAGGAAGGCCGACCTGCCGACCAAGACCTGCCCCGTCTGCAACCGCCCTTTCACCTGGCGGAAAAAATGGGAGCGAGTGTGGGACGAGGTGAAATACTGCTCCGACCGCTGCCGCGGCGATGCCCGGAAATGCGGAGACCGTCAGGAGGACGGCACGCCGCGATCCTGACCAAGTCGTCAAGACGAGTTGCCCTTTTTTCGGTCACATGCCAGCATTCTGACCGGCCGGATTACCGCGTCCGCAAGGCGGGCGGCGGTTCCGGTCGATGGCATTTCCGTTGCATTTGCATGTGCGGCCCCGGTGGGGGCCATGGATCGCGGGAGCATTCCCGGGTATTCATGTTCCATGCGGCTCAGCCGCACTGCTGCCAACAGATGCAGCCAATGACACTCAGCGACAAAGGGGGCTCACGATGTCGGTTCGGGGGATGGGGGATCGGGCGAAGACCGCTCTGGGAATGACGCGCCGTGCGATGCTGTGCGGCATCGCCACCGCGGCCTTTGGGGCGGTGGCCTTCGCGGCGGTGGCTGGCGGCTCGCTGCCGGCCTTCGCGCAGGGCAAGCTGAAGGTCGCCGGCATCTACACCGTGCCGATCGAGCAGCAGTGGGTCAGCCGCATCCATGTCGCGCTGAAGGCCGCCGCCGACCGCGGCGACATCGAGTATGTCTGGGCCGAGTCGGTCGCCAACACCGACTATGAGCGCGTGATGCGCCAGTATGCCGAGGCCGGGCAGCAGCTGGTCTTCGGCGAGGTGTTCGGGGTGGAGCGCGCCGCCCGCGCCGTCGCCAAGGATTATCCGAAGACCGCCTTCGTCATGGGCTCCAGCTTCAAGCCGCAGGAGCCGAACTTCTCGGTCTTCGACAATTACATCCAGGAGCCGGCCTACCTGTCCGGCATGGTCGCCGGCGGCATGACCAAGTCGAACATGATCGGCATGGTCGGCGGCTATCCGATCCCCGAGGTCAACCGCCTGATGAACGCCTTCATGGAAGGCGCCAAGGAGGTCAACCCGCAGGTCAAGTTCTCCGTCAGCTTCATCGGCTCCTGGTTCGATCCGCCGAAGGCCAAGGAAGCCGCCTTTGCCATGATCGACCGCGGCGCAGACGTGATGTACGCCGAGCGCTTCGGCGTGTCCGACGCCGCCAAGGAGCGCAAGGTGCTCGCCATCGGCAACGTCATCGACACCCAGCCGCAATATCCCGACACCGTCGTCGCCAGCGCCCTCTGGCACATGGAGCCGTCGGTGGAGCGCGCCATCGCCGCGGTAAAGGCCGGCAGCTACAAGGCCGAGGATTACGGCCCCTATAGCATGATGGCGCACAAGGGCTCCAGCCTGGCGCCGCTCGGCACCTTCGAGTCGAAGGTTCCCGATGCCATCAAGGCGAAGGTGACGGAGCGCGAGCAGCAGATCCGCGACGGCAAGTTCACCGTGAAGGTCAACGACGCCGAGCCGAAGTCGACGATGTGACGCCCGGCGTATCCGCAATGTCATCACCCGTGAAAGGCGGGCCGGAGGTCGTCCTCCGGCTCGCCGGCATTTCCAAACGGTTCGGCCCGCTGCTCGCCAACGACGGCATCTCGCTGACGCTTCGCGCTGGCGAGGTGTTGGCTTTGTTGGGCGAGAACGGCGCCGGCAAGACCACCCTGATGAACATCCTCTTCGGCCATTACGTCGCCGACGAGGGGACCATCGAGGCATTCGGCCGCCCACTGCCGCCGGGTTCTCCCCGCGCGGCGCTGAAGGCCGGCATCGGCATGGTCCACCAGCATTTCACCCTAGCGGACAATCTGTCGGTGCTGGACAACATCGCCGTCGGCACCGAATCGCTGTGGCGCTGGCGCTCCGACCGGAGTGCGGCCCGCCGCCGGCTGCTCGACCTCTCCCAGCGCTTCGGGCTGGAGGTGCGGCCGGACGCGCTGGTCGGCGAGCTGTCGGTCGGCGAGCGCCAGCGGGCGGAGATCCTCAAGGCGCTCTACCGCGACGCCCGCATCCTGATCCTGGACGAGCCGACCGCGGTGCTGACGCCGCAGGAATCGGCAGGACTGTTCGAGACGCTGCGCCGGCTGACCGCCGACGGGCTGGCCGTCGTCTTCATCAGCCACAAGATGAACGAGGTTTTCGCCGCCAGCGACACCGTCGCCGTCCTGCGCGCCGGCAAGCTGGTCGCCACCCACGCGACCGCCTCGACCGACCGCGCCAAGCTGGCCGAGTTGATGGTCGGCCGCAGCGTCAAGCCGCCGGCCCCAGCCCCGCTCAGCCCCGGCGAGCCGGTGCTGGAGTTGGCGGGCGTCACGGTGGCCTCCGGCCATGGCCGTCCGCTGCTGGACGGGGTCGATCTGACGGTGCGCCGCCATCAGGTGGTCGGCATCGCCGGCGTGTCCGGCAACGGCCAGACAGCGCTGGCCGAACTGGTCAGCGGCCTGATCCGCCCCGACTCCGGCCGGCTGTCCTTGAAGGGCAGCGCGGTCGAGCATGGCGATCCCGCCGACATGGTGCGGCGCGGCGTCGCCCGCATCCCGGAGGACCGGCACAGCGCCGGTCTGGTCGGTGCCATGGCGGTGTGGGAAAACCTGATCGCCGAGCGCTATCACGACTCCGCCTTCTCGCGCTTGGGCGTGCTGCGGCGCGGGGCAGCACGCACCTACGCCCGCAAGGTGATCGAGGAGTTCGACGTCCGCTGCCCCGGCCCCGATGCCCGGACACAGCTGCTGTCGGGTGGCAACATGCAGAAGCTGATCCTGGGCCGCACGCTGGCCCATGGGCCGGACCTGATCCTGGCGAGCCAGCCGACGCGCGGGCTCGACATCGGCGCGGTGTCCTACGTCCACAGCCGTCTGCTCGATGCCCGCGCCGCCGGGGCCGGCGTGCTGCTGATCTCCGAGGATCTGGACGAGATCCTGGCGCTGGCCGACTGCGTCACCGTCGCCTATCACGGGCGCCTCACCCCGCTGCTGCCGCATGACCGGGTGTTGGTCAGCCAGCTCGGCCTGCTGATGGCCGGGCATTGGGACGTTTTGCGCGACATTCTGCCGGAGACCGTTCATGCGGCTTGAACCGCGCACCGATACCCCGCTCGCCCTGCGGCTGCTGGCGCCCGTGGGCGCCGTGGTCGCGGCGCTTGCTCTCTGCGCCCTGCTGGTCGCCTGGACCGGCGCGCCGGTGCTGCGCGCCTATGGACTGCTGTTCGAAGGCGCCGTCGGTTCCCGCTTCGCCCTGACCGAAACGCTGACCCGCGCCACCCCGCTGATCCTGACCGGCCTTGCCGCCGCCGTCGCCTTCCGCGCCAAGCTGTGGAACATCGGGGCGGAGGGCCAGCTCTACATGGGCGCGCTGGCCGCCGTGGTGGTCGGCGGCGGCATGCTCGACCTGCCGGCCTGGGCGCTGATCCCGGTTGTGATGATCGCCGGCATGGCGGCGGGCGGCGTCACCCTGCTCGGCCCCGCCGTGCTGAAGGTCCGCTTCGGCGTCGACGAGGTGGTGACCACCCTGCTGCTGAACTTCGTCGTCCTGCTGCTGGTGTCGCTGCTGCTGGAAGGCGCCTTGAAGGACCCGATGGGCATGGGCTGGCCGCAATCGGCGCCGGTGGTCGAGGCGGCGGAGCTGCCCAAGCTGGTGGCCCGCACCCGGCTGCATGCCGGGCTCGCCATCGCGCTCGGCCTGTCGCTGCTGCTGTGGCTGGTCGACACCCGGACCATCTGGGGCTACGAGAACCGCGCGGTCGGCGCCAACCCGCGCGCCGCCGCCTTCGCCGGCATGCCGGTGACGCGGGTCATGCTGCGCACCGCCCTGCTGTCGGGCGGTCTTGCCGGGCTGGCCGGGGCGGCGGAAGTCTGCGGGCTGAAAGGCTACCTGACGCTCGACCTGTCGCCGGGCTTCGGCTACAGCGGCATCGTCGTCGCCATGCTGGCGCAGCTGCACCCGATCGGGGTGGTGGGGGCCGCGCTGTTCATCGCCGGCATCTTCGTCGGCGCCGACGCCATGAGCCGGGCCATGCCGGTTCCCAACTACATCGCCGATGTCCTGGTCGCCGCCAGCCTCTTGTGCATGCTGGTCGCCGGGCTGCTGGCGCGCTACCGGCTGCGGCGGGGGTAAGGGGTTATGGATTTCCTGTCGATCCTCCTCGACATCCTGCTGTCGGCCGCCTTCTGGACCGCGGTGCTGCGCATCGCCACCCCCTATGTGCTGGGCACGCTGGGCGAGCTGGTGTGCGAGCGGGCCGGAGTTCTCAATCTCGGCATCGAAGGCATCATGACGCTGGGCGCCATGGCCGGCTGGATGGCGGTCTACCAGGGGGCCGACCTGTGGACCGGCGTGCTGGTCGCGGCATGCTGCGGTGCGCTGCTCGGCCTGCTGCATGCGGCGCTGACCGTGCCGCTCGGTCTGTCGCAGCATGTGACCGGCATCGGCGTGACCCTGCTGGGCACCAGCCTGTCCTATTTCGTCTACCGTCTCGTCCTGCCGCAGGCCAGCACCCCGCCGACCGTCGAGCCGTTCCAGCCGCTGGCCCTGCCCGGCGCCCTGGCCCAGACGCCGCTGACCTACCTTGCGTTCCTGCTGGTCGCGGTGGTCGCCTATGTCCTCTACCGCACGCCGGTCGGGCTGGCCGTGCGGATGGTCGGCGAGAATCCGGCCGCCGCCGAGGCGCAGGGGCTGAACGTCACCGCCATCCGCATCGGTGCCGTGGTGGCGGGCAGCGCGCTGATGGCGCTGGCCGGCGCCTTCCTGACGCTGTCGGCCTTCAACGCCTTCTTCTTCAACATGGTCAACGGGCGCGGCTGGATCTGCATCGCGCTGGTGGTCTTCGCCTCCTGGCGGCCGGGCAAGGCGATGCTGGGCGCCCTGCTGTTCGCGGTGTTCGACGCGCTGCAGCTGCGGCTGCAGCAGGCCAGCGGCGGCGTCCTGCCCTACCAGCTGTTCCTGATGATGCCCTATCTGTTGAGCATCCTGGCGCTGGTTCTGGTGGCCCGCCGGGCCTCCTACCCGCGCGCCCTGATGATTCCGTACCGCAAAGGAGAACGCTGATGTTCGACCTGATCCTGCGCCGCGCCACCCTGCCGGATGGCCGCACCGGTATCGACATCGGCATCAAGGACGGGCGCATCGCCGCGGTCGAAGCCACTCTGGCCGGCGAGGCGGGCACCGAGATCGACGCCACCGGCCGGCTGGTCAGCCCCCCCTTCGTCGATGCCCATTTCCATATGGACAGCACGCTCAGCTACGGCCTGCCGCGGGTGAACCGGAGCGGCACCCTGCTGGAAGGCATCGCGCTGTGGGGCGAGCTGAAGCCGCAGCTGACCCAGGACGCCATCGTCGAGCGGGCGCTCGCCTACTGCGACTGGGCGGTCGGGCGCGGCTTGCTGGCGATCCGCAGCCATGTCGACATCTGCGATCCGCGCCTGCTGGCGACCGAGGCGCTGCTCGACGTCAAGAAGCGCGTCGCCCCCTATCTCGACCTGCAACTGGTCGCCTTCCCGCAGGACGGCGTTCTCCGCTCGGCCGGCGCCAAGGAGTTGCTGGTGCGGGCGCTGGACATGGGCGTCGATGTCGTCGGCGGCATCCCGCATTTCGAACGCACAATGGCCGACGGCGCGGCCTCGGTCCGGCTGCTCTGCGAGATCGCGGCGGAGCGCGGGCTGCTGGTCGACATGCATTGCGACGAGAGCGACGACCCGCTGTCCCGCCATGTCGAGACACTGGCCTACGAGACGCAGCGGCTGGGGATGCAGGGCCGGGTGACGGGGTCGCACCTGACCTCCATGCACTCGATGGACAATTACTATGTCTCCAAGCTGATCCCGCTGATGGCGGAGGCGCGGCTGGGGGTGATCGCCAACCCGCTGATCAACATCGTCCTCCAAGGCCGCCACGACACTTATCCCAAGCGCCGGGGCATGACCCGCGTACCGGAGCTGATGGCCGCCGGACTGACCGTCGCCTTCGGCCATGACTGTGTGATGGACCCCTGGTATCCGCTGGGCTCCGGTGACATGCTGGAGGTGGCGCATATGGGGTTGCATGTCGGCCAGATGACCGGACAGGACGGCATGAAGGCCGCCTTCGACGCGGTGACGGTCAACCCGGCCAGGCTGCTGCATCTGGACGGCTATGGGCTGGAGCCGGGCTGCAACGCCGACCTCGTGGTGCTCCAGGCCGGCAGCCCGGTGGAGGCGATCCGCACCCGCGCCGCCCGCCTGTTCGTGCTGCGCCGGGGACGGATCGTCAGCCGCTGCGAGCCGGTGCAGGCGAAGCTCGATTTGCCGGGGCGACCGGAGACCGTCGATTTCCTGCTGAAGCGGGGGTGAGGCACGTGAACGAGAGTCCCCTCTCCCCCCCCGGGGAGAGGGTTAGGGTGAGGGGGGCGCACAGCAAGGATTCTCGGGATGGCCACGCAGCGCATCCCCCTCACCCCGCCCCTCTCCCCGGGGGGGAGAGGGAGATTCTCCCAAGCCGGAACACTCAAGCCTTCAGGAAATCCCGCAACGCCTCGGCGACCGCGCGCATCTCCTGCTCGGTGCCGATGGTGACGCGCAGGCAGCTCGGCAGGCCGTAGGACGGCATCTGGCGGACCAGGATGCCGCGGGCCTTCAGGAACTGGCGGGCGGCCTCGGCATCGTCCTTGCCGGCGGGCTGGCCCTTGAAATCGACCAGCACGAAGTTGGTCACGCTGGGATGCACCGTCAGGCCCAGCTCCCGCACGGTGGCGGAGAACCATTCGCGCCAATGCTCGTTGTGGCGGCGGGAGCGGTCGAGGAACTCGGCATCCTCCACCGCGGCGACGCCGGCGACATGGGCGGCATTCGACACGTTGAAGGGGCCGCGCACCCGGTTCAGCACGTCGACGATCCCCGCCGGCCCATAGCACCAGCCGATGCGCAGGGAGCCCAGCGCGAAGATCTTCGAGAAGGTGCGGGTCATCACCACGTTGGGGAACCGCTCCACCAACTCCTCGCCGGCGGTGTAGTCATCCTTGTTCATGTATTCGGCATAGGCCGCGTCGATGACCAGGATGACGTCCGGCGGCAGGCCGGCATGCAGCCGCGCCACCTCCGAGGCCGGCAGATAGGTGCCGGTCGGGTTGTTCGGGTTGGCGAGGAAGACCAGACGGGTGCGCGGGGTGACGCGGGCCAGCAGATTGTCGACGCTGGCGGTCAGCCCGTCCTCCGGCGCCGTCACCGGGGTGGCGCCGACCGACTTGGCGCCGATCGGGTACATCAGGAAGCCGTATTGCGAATACAGCACCTCGTCGCCCGGTCCGGCATAGGAGCGGATCAGCAGGCTGATGATCTCGTCCGACCCGGCACCGCAGACGATGCGGTCGGCATCCAGGTTGAAGCGCTTGGCGATGGCGCCGCGCAGCGCGGCCGAACCGCCATCCGGATAGCGATGCAGGGTTCCGGCCGCCGCCGCATAGGCCTCCATCGCCTTCGGGCTCGGCCCCAATGCCCCTTCGTTTGAGGCGAGACGGATATGACCCTGATGCTCGCCGCCGACATAGGCGGCGATGTCGAGAATCCCCGGACGCGGCTGTGGGCCGTTCGGCTGGGTCATGGTCTGCTTACCTTCCGACGATGGTGGATGGGCGGTTCATGGATCGGGAGGAACAGTTCCGACGGCACTGTTCCATCGTTTCACGGAGGGCCGGCAGGATAAGGCAGGAGCCGCCCCGGCGGCTCGCCTCATTCGTGCACATCAGCCCAGAGCGAGCGGCACGGCATAGCCGCCGACGACATTGACCCGCACCGGGATGTCCCCGGTGCGTTCGGTCAGCCGGGCCAGGCGGGGGTCGCCCTGGCCGACGAAATCGGCGATCTCGACCAGATGGACCGACGGGCCGCCGCCGCTCATCCCGGTGGCGTGGCCGGCCGGATGCCAGGTGCAGAAGCCGACCGGCGGCAGGCCGCAGGCCTCCAGCGCATCCTTCAGACGGCCGCGGCTGAGGTCGCCGCCGATCTCGATGCTCAGCAGGGTGCGGTCGTCGCCGGTCGGCTCGTGCGGGACGGCGGCGATGGCGAGCGCGTCGCGGTTCTCGCCGCGGGCATTGCCGCGCCCGCCGAAGGGCAGCCGCGCCACCACCTGCGGCCGGCCGGCGTCGGCCGACACCAGGAAACGCCACCAGGGGTCCGAATCGTCCTCGGCCGGATAGGGCACCACGGCGACTGTCGCGGTTCCCTCCGACACCGCACGCAGGGCGGCGGCGGGGGTGTTGACGGCGGTCATCGGCACGAACCCGCCGAAATGGTCGCGCGCCACGTCCCAGAATCCGCGGCGGTCCTCCGGCGCATAGACGGCGACGGCGAAGGGCCCCTGCATGCGGGTGAAGGCGGTGATCATCTCCCGCCAGATGCGGACGACGACCTGGGCGGGGAAGGTGCCGGCATGGCGGGCCATCAGGCGGCGCAGGATGGTCGCCTCGCGCGCCGGGCGCAGGAAGACGGGCTGGGCGCCGACTTCCGCCGCGCCATTGCCCTTGGCCGCTCCGATGCGTTCCACCACGGCGGCGCGGCGCATCAACAGGTCATGGATCGCGTCGTCGATCTGGTCGATTTCGCGGCGCAAATCGTCGAGCGGGGTCCGTGCGGAGGCCATGGGTCAAAAAACCATCGAATGCAGAGCCGGTTAGTAGTAGTCCGCATGCGCCCTGAAATCAAAGAAAACATTGACACTCCGAAGGCCGGCTTCGTAGCTATACGCTCCCGTTCCGCCACAGCTCCCTGACGGTCTCCATCAAGGCGCCGTAAGGCTTCCGACAAGGCACGAAACGAGATGTCCGCGGCCCTCGACAGCTCCGCCCCCAATGCCCCAGCCTCCACTGAACAGGTCATGCCGGGCAAGCGCGTGCGTCTGGCGGTCGACCGGCCGATGCGGCTGGACAGCGGGGTGGAGATCGGCGGCTTCCAGATCGCCTACCAGACCTACGGCACGCTGAACGCCGACAAGTCCAACGCGATCTTCATCTGCCACGCCCTGACCGGCGACCATTTCGTGGTGGAGAAGCACCCGGTCACCGGCAAGCCCGGCTGGTGGGAGATGCTGGTCGGCCCTGGCAAGCCGGTGGACACCGACCGCTATTTCGTCATCTGTTCCAACGTGCTGGGCGGCTGCCTGGGCAGCACCGGGCCGAAGGACGTCGATCCGGCCACCGGCCAGCCCTATGGCCTGTCCTTCCCCGTCGTGACCATCGGCGACATGGTGCGGGCGCAGAAGCTGCTGGTCGAGCATCTCGGCATCGAGAAGCTGTTCTGCGTCATCGGTGGCTCGATGGGCGGCATGCAGGTGCTGCAATGGGCGGTCGCCTATCCGGAGTCGGTGTTCGCCGCGGTGCCCATCGCCACCGCCGCCCGCCATTCGGCCCAGAACATCGCCTTCCACGAGGTCGGCCGTCAGGCGATCATGGCCGACCCGGAATGGCGCGGCGGCAATTACCTGCTGGAAGGCACCAAGCCGGAAGCCGGTCTGGCCGTCGCCCGCATGGCCGCGCACATCACCTACCTGTCGGAAGCGGCGCTGCACCGCAAGTTCGGCCGCAATCTGCAGGACCGCAAGTCGGTCACCTACGGCTTCGACGCCGATTTCCAGGTGGAAAGCTACCTGCGTTATCAGGGGGCGGCCTTCGTCGAGCGGTTCGACGCCAACTCCTACCTCTACATCACCCGCGCGATGGATTACTTCGACCTCGCCGCCGATGCCGGGGGATCGCTGGCCAACGCCTTCCGGCCGGGGGGGAAGACCACGCCGGTGCGCTTCTGCCTTGCCAGCTTCTCCAGCGACTGGCTGTTCCCGACCTCGGAATCGCGGGCCATCGTGCATGCGCTGAACGCCGTCGCCGCCAATGTCAGCTTCGTGGAGATCGAGACCGACAAGGGCCACGACGCCTTCCTGCTGGACGAGCCGGAGTTCCATCAGGTCATCCACGGCTTCCTGGAGGGTTGCGCCGAGCATCGCGGCCTGTCCGTCCGCCGCCGCGCGCGCTGAGTGGGATTGGAGCTGGACAACCGAAGATGGTGGACATTCGCGACGACCTGAAGCTGATCGCCGAGATGGTGGAGCCGAACAGCCGCGTGCTGGACGTCGGCTGTGGCGACGGCGCCCTACTGGATTATCTGTCCCACACCAAGAATGTCGACGGGCGCGGCATCGAACTGAGCATGGACGGCGTGCGCCAGTGCGTCGCCCACGGCCTGTCGGTAATCCAGGGCGATGCCGAGACCGACCTGAAGGACTATCCGGCGGAAGCCTTCGACTATGTCATCCTCGGCCAGACGCTGCAGGCGATGAAGCAGCCGCGCGACGTGCTGGAGATGCTGTGCCGCATCGGACGGCGCGCCATCGTCTCGGTTCCGAATTTCGGCTATTGGCGCGTCCGCATGCAGCTGATGCTGACCGGCCGCATGCCGGTGACGGAAAAGCTGGGCTACCAGTGGTGGGAAACGCCCAACATCCATTTCTGCACCCTGCGCGACTTCGTCGTGCTGACGGAGGAAATGGGCATCACCATCGAGCAGACCCGGATCATCGACCGCGCCGGCCGGGTGACCAGCCGCGCCCATTCCGGCTTCGCCAACCTGCTGGGCGAGCAGGGGGTTTTCCTGCTGCGGCGCAACGGCAGCTGAGTATTTTGCGGTGAGGGCGGGAACTTCCCATTGTCGCCTCTGTTCATGATGCGTTCCTTTCAAGGAGGCACGGATCATGACGACCAAGCACACCGCCGACCAGCACGACCATGCCGGCCACGGGAATCCGAAGACCGGCGAAGACACGTCGAACCGCGACAAGAACCCCGACGACTGGACCACCGGCGACGAGCCTATGACCGGCGCCCAGGCCTCGTATCTGAAGACCCTGAGCGAGGAGGCCGGCGAGTCCTTCGATGACGGCCTGACCAAGGCGGAAGCGTCCAAGCGTATCGACGCGCTTCAGGACAAGACCGGCCGCGGAAAGTAGGGGAAGTCCCCTCTCCCCCCAGGGAGCGGGAGACGGGCACGGATTCATGTCGGCAACCCAAGCCCACCTTGCGCTGTTAACCAGGGCGATGCGTGAATCCGAACGGAAGGGTCGCCCCCATGCTCCGCCCTCTCTTGCTCGCTCCGGCCACGGCGCTGCTGCTGACCGGCACCGCCTTTGCCCAAACCGCACCGAGCGCCACCGCCACGCCGCCGCTGATGACCGCGCCCCGGCCCGACGACCAGCCGGCGACCGGGCAGATCATCTCCCCGCAGGGGGTCAGTGGCGAGGCGCCGTCACTTGAGGTGCAGAATCCCGCCCCACCGGTGACCGGTGCGCAGATGGGCGTTGGACAGGGCTCGTCGCCGCCGGTGGCGGCATTGCCCTCCGCAGCGCTCAATCCCGAGCAGGCGCGGGCGATGGTGGGGACGGAGCTGCGCACCCGCGACGGGCAGCCGGCCGGCCGCATCCTCGACTTCACCATGGACCGCAGCGGTGACCGGGTCGACCGCATCGTGATGGCGCCGAACGAGGTTCTGGGGCTGGGTGAAAAGCTGGTGGCCGTGCCGGCCGGCACCCTGGCGAACGGCCCTGACGGGCCGATGCTGGACATCGGGCAGGACGAGCTGGACAAGGCCCCCATCTTCGCCTACGGCGACGAGCCGACGCTGACCCGGCCGGAAAGCCGGCAGCCCGGCAACCAATAAGCCGTCAGGCGGCCGGGCGGCGGCGGAAGATGCCGGTCAGGCAGGCGACGAGGCACAGGCCGGAGCCCAGCCACAGCACGACGACGCTGCCGTCCGCCTTGCCGATGGCGGTGAAGACCAGACCGACCGTGGCGGCGCCCAGCGTCTGGCCGAGCAGCCGGCCGGTCGCCTGGATGCCGCTGGCGCCGCCGCTGCGCTCCTTCGGCGCGCTGCTGACCAGCACCTTGTTGTTCGGGGTCTGGAACAGGCCGAAACCGAAACCGGCCAGCGCCATGCGCCAGACGACATCAAGCGTCGACGGGTCGGGCGGCAGCAGCGCCATCAGGGCGAGGCCGGAGGCGAAGGCCAGCAGACCCGCCGCCGCCAGCCGCGTCGGCTCGTAGCGGTCGGCCAGCCGGCCGGAGATCGGGGCGATCAGCGCCACCACCAGCGGCCAGGGCGTCATCAGCAGCCCCGATTCGGCCAGCGACCGGTTCAGCACATCCTCGAAGAAGAAGGGCATGGCGACGAAGACGATGTTCTGCGCCGCGAAGGAGCAGACCGAGGTGACGACCGTCAGGGCGAAGACCGGACGGCGCAGCAGATCCACCGGCAGCAACGGCGCCGCCTGCGCCAATTCGCGGCGCACCAGCGTTGCGCCCAGCGCCAGCGCCCCGACCAGTTCCGCCGCAACGAGCCAATAGGGCTGGCTGCCGTCCACCCCCTTGAAGCCGACGATCAGCAGGCCGAGCGTGCCGGCATTGAGCGCGGCGCTCAGCCAGTCGAAGCGGTGACCGGCCGGGTTCGACGCCGGCATCGCCCGCGCCGCCACCGCCAGCGCCGCCAGCCCGAGCGGCACATTGACGGCGAACAGCCAGGGCCAGGAGGCCACCGACAGGATCAGCGCCGCAAGGCTGGGGCCCGCAGCGGAGGACACCGCGACGATCATCGCGTTGTAGCCGACGCCCCGGCCGAGATGGGTGGAGGGATAGATGTGGCGGACCAGCGCCAGATTGACGCTCATGATCCCGGCACCGCCGATGCCCTGCAACACGCGGGCGGCGGTCAGCACCGGCAGAGTCGGCGACAGCGCGCAGGCCAGCGAGGCTGCGGTGAAGACCGCCAGCCCGAACCAGTAGACCTTGCGGTAGCCGATGATGTCGCCAAGCGAGGCCATCGGAAACAGCGAGACGGTGACCGCCAGCTGGTAGGCGTTGACCACCCAGATCGCACTGGCGGCATCGACGGCGAACTCGCGCTGAATGGTCGGCAGGGCGATGTTGGCGACCACCCCGTCCAGCACCGCCATGATAAGCGCGACGGTCATCGCCGCCATCGCCCAGTAGCGTTGCGGAATCGGCAGGCCGTCCACCGCGGCGGGCGGCCTGATGGTGGCGGATCGGGCAGGGGAGAGGGAGGGCGCGGAGGGGTTCGACATGCCCGTCAGCATAAGGGCCGTCATGCACCCTGCGGTCGCAGCAATTTCGCATGAAAGCATTGCGGAAGCCGAGCGCATGGGTGGGTCTCTCTATTCCCGGAACCCCTCTCCCATCCTTCTGTTGGGTTGAGACGCGAGCCAACAAAAAGGAGCGCCACCATGACCAAGCACATCCCGCCCGTCCCGCCCGAGGGCCGCAGCGACAAGGGAGGTGGGAAGACGGGCCCCGGCGAGCCGGCGACCAGCGCATCACCAGACGACGGCGTGAGCAACCGCGGCGCCCCGAACACCAAGGAACAGGGCCAGCAGGGCAACACCCGGCAGAACACCACCCACCAGGGCTATCAGCAGGATCGGTGAGGCATGAGCAAGCGCAACGAGGCGACCGACCGCCACCATGGCGGCCCCGGCAGCAGCCAGCAGAACGCCGACAAGCCGCAAGCGGCGCCGGAGAAACACCCGCATCCGGGCGAGCCGACCAACGGCCGGCAGTCCGGCAGCTCCAGCGGCGGCGGCGAACAGGACCTGCACCACACGCACGACCCGAAGACGAAGCGGTAAGGGGGAAGGCCCTCTCCCGTCCCGGGAGAGGGTGCTTTGCCTCACGACGCCAAATCCTTCAAAATCGGGCAATCCGGTCGCTCGTCGCCATGGCAGGCGTCGGCAAGCTCGTGCAGCGTGTCGCGCATCGCCTGCAGTTCGGCGATCTTCGCCTCCAGCTCGTCGATATGCTGGAGCGCGATGCGCTTGACCTCGGCGCTGCACCGGGAACGGTCCTGCCACAGCCCGACCAGCTTCTGGATACGCTCGATCCCGAAGCCCAGCGTGCGCGCCCGCTTGACGAAGCGCAGCACATTCACGTCGCGGTCGCTGTAGACGCGGTAGCCCGACGCCGTCCGCCCGGCCTCCGGGATCAGGCCGATCGATTCGTAATAGCGGATCAGCTTGGCGTTGACGCCCGACGCCTTGGCGGCATCGCCGATGGTCATGCCGTCCTTCATCATGCGTCCTCGGTTTTGGGTGGCGTCCAGCCACGCAGGGTCAGGGCATTCACCACCACGCTGACCGAGCTCAGCGCCATCGCCGCCCCCGCCAGCACCGGGCTGAGATTGCCCGACGCCGCCAGCGGGATGCCGATCACGTTGTAGGCGAAGGCCCAGAACAGCCCCTGGCGGATCTTCGCATAGGTCCGGCGCGACACGTCGATGGCGCCGGCGACCAGACGGGGATCGCCGCGCATCAGGGTGACGCCCGCGCTGTGCATCGCCACGTCGGTGCCGGTCGCCATGGCGATGCCGACATCGGCGGCGGCAAGAGCGGGCGCGTCGTTGATGCCGTCACCGACCATGCCGACCACCTTGCCCTCCCCCTTCAAGGTCGCGACAACGGCGGCCTTGTCGCCCGGCAGCACCTCGGCGAACACCCGCCCGATGCCGAGCGCCGCAGCGACGGAGCGGGCGGCGCCCCAGCCGTCGCCGGTCACCATCACCGGCTCAACCCCCTGGGCCTTCAGCGAAGCGACTGCGGTGATCGCGCTGTCCTTCACAATGTCGCCAAAGGCGACGAGTCCGAGCGGACGCGGCCCCTCGCCGACCTCGATAAGCCAGGACAGGGTGCGCCCGGATGCAGCGAGCGCGTCGGCCTGTTCGGCGAGGACACCGGGCCGCAAGCCGGCCTCCGCCACCGCGCGGGCGTTGCCGAGTTGCAGGCGGCGCCCCGCCACCGTGCCGGCAACGCCGCGGCCGGCCAGCGCGCGGAAATCGCTCACCGGGTCCGCCGCCATGCCGGCGCCGGCGGCGCGGTCGCGCAGGGCAAGGGCGAGCGGATGCTCGCTGCCGGCCTGGAGGGCGGCGGCGAGGCGCAGCAGGGTTTCGCCATCGGTGCCGTCGGCGGGGATCAGGTCGGTGACGCGCGGCTTGCCTTCCGTCAGCGTGCCGGTCTTGTCGAAGGCGACGGCGGTCAGGGCGTGGGCGCGTTCCAGCGCCTCGGCGTCCTTGATGAGAATGCCGTGACGGGCTGCGACGCCGGTGCCGACCATGATGGCGGTCGGCGTCGCCAGACCCAGCGCGCAGGGACAGGCGATGACCAGCACGGAGACGGCGGTGACGATGGCCGCCTCCAGGTCACCGCCGACGACCCACCAGCCGGCGAGTGTCAGCGCCGCCACCGCCAGCACCGCCGGGACGAAGACCGCGCTGACCCGGTCGACCAGACGCTGGATCGGCGCCTTCGACGCCTGGGCGCCCTCCACCATGCGGACGATCTGCGCCAGCATGGTCTCCGTGCCGACCGCCGTGGTCTCCACCACCAGCAGGCCGTCGCCGTTGATCGAGCCGCCGGTGACGCGGGCGCCCGGCTCCTTGTCGACCGGCAGGCTCTCGCCGGTCAGCATCGATTCGTCGACGCCACCGCCACCCTCGATCACCCGGCCGTCGACCGGCACCCGCTCGCCGGGGCGGATCACCACGAGATCGCCGACGCGGACGCGCTCCACCGGCACCTCGGTCTCGACGCCGTCGCGGCGCAGCCGGGCGGTGGCCGGGCGCAGATCCATCAGCGCGCGGATCGCCGCCGCGGTCTGTCCCTTGGCCCGCGCCTCCAGCCATTTGCCGAACAGCACGAAGGTGATCAGCACCGACGAGGCTTCAAAATAGAGATGCGGCTGGTGGCCCGGATGCGCGGTCAGCATCAGGTACAGGCTGAGTCCCCAGGCCGCCGAGGTGCCGAGCGCCACCAGCAGATCCATGTTGCCGGCCCCTGCCCGCAGCGCGTTCCAGCCGGCACGGTAGAAACGCGCGCCCAGCCAGACCTGCACGACGCTGGCGAGGATCAGCTGCACCCAGCCCGGCAGCATCCAGTCCGCCCCGAACAGGTCGCCGATCATGCCCGCCAGCAGCGGCAGCGACAGCGCCGCGGCGATCAGCACATGGTGCAGACCGCGCCGGCTGCGGTCGGCCCGCGCCTCCTCCTCCCGCTGCTCGCCGCCTTGCGCGACGGGGGCGGCGCCGTAGCCGACCTTCTCCACCGCCGCGACCAGATCGGCGGTGTCCAGGCTGCCGGCGAAGGCGACGACATGGGCGCGCTCGGTCGCCAGATTGACGGTCGCTGTCTCGACGCCCGGCAGGCGGTTCAGCGCCTTCTCCACCCGGCCGGAACAGGAGGCGCAGGTCATGCCGGTGACCGACAGGTCGAATTCACGCCGTTCGGCATGGAAACCGGCGGCCTCGACCGCTTGCGCCGCGGCCCTGGCATCGGGCGGACCGGCGAAGCTCAGCCGCGCCCGCTCCGTCGCCAGATTGACCGAGACGGCGGTGACGCCCGGCACCCGGCCCAGCGCCTTCTCTACCCGGCGGACGCAGGAGGCGCAGGTCATGCCAGACACGCCGATGTCGAGAGCGGCGATCGCCGTGGGGCTGCTGCTGTGCTGGGTCGTGGTCATGCCGGTTCTCCTTCGATTCCGCTCGGCATGAAAGGATATGGGGCTTCCAGCAATTGGAAGGTCAAGGGGCCGATCGACGCAGAGTCGTCTCTTCCTGAACAAATGGGCGAAGAAGACGTTCGTGTCCTGACCATTGCGCAACTTGCCCGAAGGGACCGCCCCTTGACCCGCCTGACCATCGCCGAGGCGCAGAGCCGCGTTTCCCACATGCTGACCCATGACGTGGTCGAGGATCTGCGCGCCGTGGAGTATGAGACGCCGCCGCTGGCCGATGCGCCGTCCGCCACGCCGCTGAGCGGGCTTCGGCGGGCCGAGGTGGCCTTCAGCCATGCCCCCGGCTCGCCCGACTGCCTGTACCGCATCGGCGCCTTCGGCGATTCGCTGCTGATGCGGCTTCAGCTGAATGTCCGGCGCTTCGTCGCCATCTATCAGGTGCCGGTGACGGATCCGATCGACAGCAACACCATCGCCCCGCATTTCGAGCGCTGGGCCATCGGCGCCGGCCATGCCGGCTGGACCATCGGTTGGCGCGACGGCGTCGATCCCTGGAAGCAGGACATCCGGGTGGTGGAGACCTACTGCTACGCCATGCTGCCGGAGGATTTCCTGGACGAGCCGCTGACCCAGCTCTACTGGCGTACCGACCTGTTGCAGATGACCCGCGCCTTCCTGCTGGAAGCGCGGCGGATGGGCATCCGGCTGTCGGCACCCGACACGGTGTAGCTGAGGTTTCGCTTGGCGGCGCGGGGGCGCCTATGCTCAATCATTGAGCAGACATTCTCCGCCGAGTTCGCCCCATGCCGCCACTTCCCATTCCGATGCCGACCGACCTGTCCATCCTGCTGACGGTGATGGATTTCATCGGCGTGTTCGTCTTCGGCCTCAGCGGCGGCACGCTGGCGGTGCGCAAGCGGCTTGACCTGTTCGGGGTGATGGTGCTGTCGCTGGCGGCGGCGCTGGCCGGCGGCGTGATGCGTGACCTGCTGATCGGTTCGCTGCCCCCCGCCAGCCTGCGCGACGACAGCTATCTTTTCGTCGCCCTGGCTGCCGGTCTGACCGCCTTCCTGTTCCACAAGCCGATCAACCGGCTGGGCAAGCCGGTGATGGTGCTGGACGCCGCCGGGCTCGGGCTGTTCACCGTCGCCGGCTGCGGCAAGGCGCTGGCCTATGGGCTGAGCCCGCTTCCGGCCGCCCTGCTGGGGGTGATGACCGCCTGCGGCGGCGGGGCGATGCGCGACCTGCTGGTGGCGGAGGTGCCGCGGGTGCTGCGCGAGGAGATCTATGCCATGGCCTCGCTGCTGGGGGCGGCGGTGATGGTCGCCGGCCAGTGGATGGAACTGCCGCCGGTACCGGTCGCGGTGGTCGGCGCGCTCGCGGTGTTCGTGCTGCGCGTGGTCAGCGTGATGCGCAACTGGAGCGCGCCCAGAGCACCGGGGAGTTGAGGGGGGCTCCCGCTCCACTTTCCCCATATCAAGATCCCCTCTCCCCTGGGGGGAGAGGGGATAGTCACGGTAAGGCAGTTTAGGCCCGCTTGCCCCAGCCCGGCATCGGGAAGACCGGGTCGGCTTCGGCGGACCCCTTCGGCAGCACCACGGTCGGGCGCAGCTTGTGGTTCTGGATGCAGGCGGAGATCAGGTTGGTGTTCTGGCCCTTGTCGTCGAAGGTGATCGCCGGGCCGACCATCAGCTTGTCCGACAGGTTGGTCTGACGCAGCGCCGCCAGCATCGCCGAAGATTCCGCGGTGCCCGCCCGCTTGAAGGCGTCGGCGGCGATCAGGATCGCCTCGAAGGTGAAGGCGACGTTGAAGGCGTAGCCCTCGAACCGGTCGTTCGGGAACTGCTTCCTGAAGGCCGCCTCGACCCGCTTGGTCATCGCCGCCTTGGGGTCGTACCAGGGCAGGTTGGTGATGGCATAGTCGGCGTACTTGCCCAGCACCTTGTAGAACTGCTCGTCATACAGGCCCGGCGAACCCGGGGAGACGATGCCCTTCGGCTCCCAGCGCTGCTTCACCATTTCGCGCACCATCATGATGGCGTCGTTGGCGCGGGTGGTGACGATGGCGAGTTCGGCGCCGGTGCCCTTGGCCTTCGCCACCTCCACCGCAAGGTCCTGCGCCTTCGGGTCGTAGGAGATCGATTCCAGGATCTGGAAGGGCATGTTCAGCTTGGGGAACAGCGCGTCGATGGCGGCCTTGTTCGCCATGCCGAAGGTGTCGTTGGCATGCAGGAAGACGGCGGTCTTCGGCGTGGTGCCGGTGGCGGCGAACAGGTCCTTCATCAGCGACATCCCGTTCGACACCAGCATGGTCGAGGTCGGGAAGTTGCGGAAGACGGTCTTGTAGCCCTGCTCGGTCAGCTTGTCGGCAGCGGCGATGTTCATCACCAGCGGCACGCCGCGCTGCTCGCAGACCTGGGCGGCGGCGGCTGTCTGGCCGCTGTCGAAAGCGCCGACGATGACATGGGCGCCGTCGTTGATCAGCTTTTCCGTGCGCGAGCGGGCGACGTCGGCGTTCGATTCGGTGTCGGCCGACATCACCTCGACCTTGTAGCCGAGTTCGGACAGCACCGCCGGGGCGATGTCGGCGCCGCGCTGGCAGGCCTGGCCCGCCTGGGCCAGCAGGCCGGAGCGCGGCAGCAGCACGCCGACCTTCAGCGTGGTGTCCTGGGCGAAGACCGGCGCACGGCCGAATCCGGCCAGCACGCCACCGGCGATGGCGGCCTGACCCAGCAGGCGGCGGGACAGGGCGGATCCTCCGGCGGAACGGTTCTTATGGTCGTTGGTCATGATGCTGCGGGGGCCTTTTGGCTGGTCGCAAAACGGATCTTGTCGACCGAAGATTTCACCCGGCACCCCCTCGGTGTCAAAGTGGAATCGTCGAAGTCGTTCAATGCGCAATGGATTGACCGCAATGTCCGACGGCATCACCATCGGGTCGAAGGCGACGCAAATGCGGTGCAACAGGCGAAGCCCCTTGAAGAGGCGCCGGCCCGGACACAGGTGACAGGGCGGAACGTGACGACGTCGAGAATCACCTCGTGTTGAGCTTGGCACGGAAACTGTGGACGGAGGCCATTTCGGGCACTCCCTCGGCCGGGCGGATGGGGCCGGCATCGGTGCCGCGCGGCATGCGGGTCTATGCGGTCGGCGACATCCATGGCCGGCTCGACCTGCTCGACCAGATGTTGGGCCAGATCGCACGCGACGCTGATCAGGCACCGAACCTGCTGAAATATCTGGTCTTCCTTGGCGACTACGTCGACCGCGGCCCGGACTCGCGGCTGGTGATCGAACGGCTGGCCTGCGGGCTGCCGCCGGCCTTCGGCGCCGTGTTCCTGCGCGGCAACCACGAGGACACGATGCTGGGCTTCCTGTCGGACCTGCGCGTCGCCCCCGGCTGGCTGACCTACGGCGGCGACGCGACGCTGGAAAGCTACGGCATCCCCGCCCCCGACCCGGATTCGCCGGTCGAACATCTCCAGCAGGCGCAGATGATGCTGAACAGCCTGCTGCCGGCCCATCACCGCGCCTTTCTGGGCGCCTTGCGCAACCATCTGACCATCGGCGACTATCATTTCGTCCATGCCGGCGTCCGACCCGGCGTGCCGCTCGACCAGCAGGAGGACCAGGACCGGCTGTGGATCCGCGATGCCTTCCTGGCATCGCGAGTCGACCATGGCAAGGTGGTGGTCCACGGCCATACCATCGCGCCGGAGCCCGAACTTCTGCCCAACCGCATCGGCATCGACACCGGCGCCTATGCCACCAACCGCCTGACCGCCCTGGTGCTGGAGGGGACGGAGCGTCGGTTCCTGTGCACGATCTAGGGTCTGTCGGCGCGTCCATGACGCACCAGACACGCACCAATGACGAAACGCGATCCGGACCCGTCAGGCTGCGGAATGTCGACGGCATGCAGCGACGACCCGACCCGGGCAAATAGCGTCAGACACACCTCGCAGATGCGTTAAGAAATATTTAAGCATCAGACGGGTCCGATCACCCATTGATCGGGAAAACAGAGCAAATAATCTCTTTAAGCTCTCAGGATGGCTTATGGTGGCGTGCCTGGAAAATCAATGCAGCACCCAACCGGCACTCATTCCGCACCGGGGAGTATATTAGAGGCGCGAAGGAAGTCACGATAAACCGGCACGCTGTCAAGGAGGAGCCCCAATGCGAAACAGCATTCTGATCGCAATGACGGTGGTTGCCTCGGCTGCGGCGGCTCCAGTCATGGCGGAAAGGCTGAGGATCTACAGCGTAGATGCCCCGCCGATGACGATGGATCAGGCGGATCAGGGCGGCTTCGTCGCCGATATCACGCTTGAGGCGCTGAAACGCGCGGGATATCAGGGCGAAATCATCTTCGACCCTTGGAAGCGCGGGCAGCAGGAGGTGGCCGAGGGCGAAAATCTGCTGATCATCCCCTTCGCGCGTTCCCCGGCACGCGAGCCGAACTATACCTGGATCGCGAAAATCTTCACGACGGAGCGGAGTTTCGCGACGGTCGGCAAATCGATCGACAGCTTCGAGCAGGCAAGGGCCGAACTGAGCAGCATCATCGTCGGCCAGGGCACCGCTCAGGAAGAGCTGTTGAAGGCCAAGGGCTTCCCGCAAAGCCAGCTTCGCACCCTCAAGGTCGGACAGAGGGAAACGGAGGTTCTCAGCCCGAACGGTGACGAGGCCTGGTTCAACGGAACGCCGGAAACCCTCTGGAAGTGGAAGAGGTCCGGCCGTCCGGAAAAGATCGTGATCGGCAAGGCCGTCGCGTTCGATGACGTCTATCTCGCCTGCTCCCGGAAATGCTCGCCACACCTCGTCGAAACGCTCAAAGCGGCCGTCGACTCCGTCATTGCCGACGGAACCGCCCAACGCATAAGCGATCAGTATGTGAAATAGAATAAGGCGCGGACGCAGCCAGCCCGGCGCGGACAGGCAGCTCGATCGCGACCACCTGAAACGACGAAGGGCTCCCGGATTTCTCCGGAAGCCCCTGTCATGTTGGTCGGAGAGAGAGGATTCGAACCTCCGGCCCCTGCCTCCCGAAAGCAGTGCTCTACCAGGCTGAGCTACTCTCCGGTCCTGTCACCGGCGGCCTGTCACTTTGGAGTGCGCCGTCCGCCGGTGGAGCGGGTGTATAAACGTTTCCGGCCGATGGCGCAATGCAAAGTCACAGCCCGTCCGCAGCATTTTTGCCATGCCGATTTGGGGGGCCAATTTGGGGGCCCAGTTTGAAGGGGACGATCTGACGGACCGAGCAGGACCCTGAAACGACGAAGGGCTCCCGGATTTCTCCGGAAGCCCCTGTCATGTTGGTCGGAGAGAGAGGATTCGAACCTCCGGCCCCTGCCTCCCGAAAGCAGTGCTCTACCAGGCTGAGCTACTCTCCGGTCCTGTCACCGGCGGTCCGTCGCTTTGGAACGCGTCGTCCGCCGGTGGAGGGGGTGTATAAACGGTCCGGCCCGGGTGCGCAACGCAAAAAATGCGTCATCGTCAAAAAGATCCGGGCCGCCGATCCGCCTCCCGGCACCCCCCCTGACCGCGTGTCAGAAATCGCGATCGATCACGAAATCAATGACTTCCAGCAGGGCCTGCTTGATCGGCCCATCGGCGAACAGGCCCAGGCTGTCGCGGGCGATGGCGCCGTAATGGCGCGCCCGCTCCACCGTGTCCTTCAGGGCGTTATGCCGGGCCATCAGCACCTGGGCATGCTCCAGGTCGCCGTCCTTCTGGTCCAGATCCTCCATCACCCGGCGCCAGAAGGCGCGCTCCTCGTCGTTGCCGCGGCGGAAGGCCAGGACGACCGGCAGGGTGATCTTGCCCTCGCGGAAATCGTCACCGACCGTCTTGCCGAGCTTCGCCTGCAAGGCCGAGTAATCCAGCACGTCGTCGACCAGCTGGAAGGCGATGCCGAGATTCATCCCGTAATCGTAGAGAGCCAGCTCCTCCGCCTGGGGGCGGTTGGCGACGACGGCGCCGACGCGGCAGGCGGCGGCGAACAGCTCGGCCGTCTTGCCCTTGATGACCTCAAGGTAGGCCTGCTCGCTGGTCTCGGTGTCGTTGGTGGTGCGCAGTTGCAGCACCTCGCCCTCGGCGATGATGGCCGACGCGCCGGACAGGATGCGCAGCACGTCGAGCGACTGCACCTCCACCATCATCTCGAAGGCGCGGGAGAACAGGAAATCGCCGACCAGCACGCTGGCCTTGTTGCCGAACACCGCGTTGGCCGAAGCCATGCCGCGGCGCAGATCGCTTTCATCGACGACATCGTCGTGCAGCAGCGTGGCGCTGTGGATGAACTCCACCACCGCGGCAAGCAGCCGGTGATGCTCCCCCTGGTAACCGCACAGGTTGGCGGCGGCCAGCGTCAGCACCGGGCGCAGGCGCTTGCCGCCTGCGGCGATCAGATAGCCGGCCAGCTGGGGAATCATCTCCACCGACGACTGCATGCGGTCGAGGATGATCTGGTTGACGGCGCTGAGGTCCTCGGCCACCAAAGCGGTCAGGTCGTCGAGCGGGGTAGACTTGCGCCGTTTCGGCTCGAAGTTGGTCACGACCGCCAAGGTCGACTCCACGGATGATTGACGCCAGAATTTGCGCTAGGGAGCATAACGGCCTAGCCTCTTCGGTCAAGTCCGCAGGGGACCGTTATTTCGAGACACAATGACCGAATTGCTGCGCACCACCGATCCCGTCCGCCTGTCCTGGCTGGTCGCCCTGCTGGCCGATGCCGGAATCGAGGCCATCGTGCTGGACAGCCACACCAGCATTCTGGAGGGCTCCATCGGCGCCATTCCCCGGCGGCTGATGGTCGATACGGAGGACGCCGCACAGGCCGTCCGCATCCTGCGCGAGGCTGGCGAAGCGTGACCAGGCCAATCGTTCCGGTTTCGCAACCAAGTCCTGAGACCCCGGTGGATTTCCTGCTGAACGGCCGGGTGAGGCTCCTCCAGCCGGAGGGGGGCTATCGCGCCGCCATCGATCCGGTCTTCCTCGCCGCACTTACCGCCGCAAGCGCCGGCGAGCGGGTGCTGGATGTCGGCACCGGCACCGGGGCTGCGGCACTGTGCCTCGCCGTCCGGGTGCCGGAGGTTATGGTGGTCGGACTGGAACAGCGGGCCGACGCCTGCGCCTTCGCCCGCCGCAATGCCGACCTGAGCGGTGTCGCGGAGCGGGTGACGGTGGTGGAGGGCGACCTGCTGGCCCCACCGGAGACGTTCGGCAGCGCTGGATTCGACCGGGTGATGATGAATCCGCCCTACCTGAAGGCCGGCGCCGCCAGCATCCCGCCCGACGACTGGAAGGCGGCGGCGAATGTGGAGGGCGCAGCGGGGCTGGCAGACTGGGTGCGCTTCGCCAGCCGCATGCTGAAGCCGCGCGGAACCCTGACAATGGTCCATCGCGCCGACCGGATCGACGATATCCTCGACGCGCTGCGCGGTCGCTTCGGCAGCCTGATCCTGGTGCCGCTTTGGCCCAAGCCGGGGGTGGAGGCGAAGCGGCTGCTGCTGGTCGCCCGCAAGGGCGGCAAGGCGCCGGCCCGCCTGACCGCCGGCCTGACCGTGCACAGGGCCGAAGGCGGCTACAGCCCGGAGGCGGAGCGGGTTCTGCGCGACGCCGAAGCGCTCGTGTTCTGATCCTTATTTAGCGGGGGCGGAGCCTTTCAATCGGGAGACGACACTCCCATCTCTGCCGGCATGAGCCTGCACTCCCTCCTCGCCAAACTTCCCTTCGGCCCCTGGCGCAAGGCCGGGCCGCTGGTGTCCGTCGTCAGCCTGACCGGGGTCATCGGCCAGGGCGGCCCCCTGCGCTCCGGCCTGTCGCTGGCCGGCGTCGCCCCGCTGCTGGAACGCGCCTTCGCACCCAAGGACCAGAAGGCGGTGGCGCTGATCATCAACTCGCCCGGTGGCTCGCCGGTGCAGTCGGCGCTGATCGCCAAGCGGATCCGCGATCTGGCGGACGAGAAGAAGGTGCCGGTTTTCGCCTTCTGCGAGGATGCGGCGGCGTCGGGCGGCTATTGGCTGGCCTGCGCGGCGGACGAGATCTGGGCCGACGAAAGCTCCATCGTCGGGTCGATCGGCGTGGTGTCGTCCGGCTTCGGACTGCATGGGCTGATCGAGCGTCACGGCATCGAACGGCGTCTCTACACAGCCGGCGACAAGAAGGTGCTGCTCGACCCCTTCTCGCCCGAACGGGAAGATGGCGTCGCCCATCTGAAGGCGCTTCAGGCCGACGTGCATGAGGCGTTCAAGGCGATGGTGCGGGCACGGCGGGGCGGCCGGCTGGCCGGACCGGAGGAGGAGCTGTTCTCCGGCGCCTTCTGGGCCGGGCGAAAGGCGCTGGCGCTCGGGCTGATCGACGGGCTGGGCGACATCCGCTCGGTCATGCGCGGGCGCTTCGGCGAGAAGGTTCGGTTGCGCGTGGTGCAGCAGGAGCGTGGCATGCTGCGGCGGCTGGGGCTTCGGACTGGGCTGGGGACCGGATACGGCGACGCCCCGGCCATGGAGGCCGGGGCGCATGAGGCATTCGCCGATGCACTGGTCGCTGCCGCCCGCACCTCTCTCGACGATTGGGCGGCCTGGGCGAAGCTGGGGCGTTGAGAAAGACTGCCCTCAGCGCTCCACGGTGACGGGAGCCGCCTGCAAGCCGTAATCGTCGGCCTGGATGAAGGCCGCGCGCAGAGGCTTGAGGACGAACAGCGCCAGCACCGCAGCAACCAGATTGAAGCTGGCGGCGATGTAGAACACGGCGTGCCAGCCGAAATGGCTGGCGATGATGCTGCTGAGCGGAACCAGCAGCGCCGCCGTGCCCTTCGCGGTGTAGAGCATGCCGGCGTTGGTCGCCGCGAACTTCGAGCCGAAGGTGTCGCCGGCGGTGGCCGGGAACAGGCTGTAGATCTCGCCGAACACGCAGAAGAACATCGCGGTGAAGATCACGAACATGACCGGGTTGCGGCCGAGCTGCGTCACCAGGATGATGGCCAGCGCCGCGATGCCGAAGGCGATGAACATGGTGTTCTCGCGGCCGATGCGGTCGGACACCCAGCCGAAGAAGGGCCGGCCGGCACCATCGAGGATGCGGTCGATGGAGATCGCCAGCGTCAGGGCCGGCAGGATCAGGCCGAACATGTTGATCGGCGAATCGGCGACGTGGAAGTCATGGGCGATCGGCGCGATCTGGGCAGCCGCCATCAGGCCGCCGGAGGCCACCATCACGAACATGACATAGAGCAGCCAGAAGACCGGCGTGCGGATGACGCGGGACGGCGGATGGTCGACCTTGGTCTGGGCAAGCCCGCTCTTGCGCGCCACCGCCTGCGACTTCGGCGCCTTGCGCAGGAAGAAGGACAGCACGAAGATCACCACGCCCTGTCCGATGCCGAAGACCAGGAAGGCCTGCTCGTAGCCTTGGGCGGCGATCATGTTGGCAATGGGAATGACCGTGGCGCCGGCACCGGCGCCGAAGCCGGCGGCGGTCACGCCCGCGGCAAGACCGCGCTGCTGCGGGAACCATTTCAGCGCGTTGCCGACGCAGGTGCCGTAGACGCAGCCGGCGCCGATGCCGGAGATCACCGCCGCGGTGTAGAGCATCGGCAGCGAGGAGGCCTGGCTGTCGATCACCCAGGAGCCGCCGACCAGCAGGCTGCCGACCAGCACCACAACCTGGGGGCCGTAGCGGTCGACGAACCAGCCCTCGACCGGAACCAGCCAGGTTTCGGTGAAGACGAAGATGGAAAAGGCGATCTGGATGGCTGCGCGTCCCCAGCCATGCTTGGCATCGATGGGATCGACGAACAGCGTCCAGCCATATTGCAGGTTCGCGATCATCGCCATGCACAGCAGGCCGACGCTGAGCTGGAACCATTTGTTGTTCAGAAGACCGCGGTCTTCGGTCGTCTCTGTGGTCATGCCCCAAAGTCCCGTTGAGCGTGGGGGCGCAGGATCGAGCCGGGTTCACACCGCCTCTTGCGCCGTTCGGGGATGACTGTGCTCCTCAACAATCCGTATTCCAAATACCAGATACGGAATGCGTTATTCTTTTCCACATCGTGGAATGCTTTGAAAAGGCTTGCCTTTTCACGAGATCAGGCATGCACCGATTGCTCGCCTCACGAACTAAACTGTCGAGGCCCAGCCATGCAACGCACACATATTTGAAATACGGTATCTGGTATACAGAATATCTTGTTGCGGTGCGAGCGGAGGGCGCATGATCCGGTCATGTCCAACGGCGCTGAGAAGCTGCGCCGCAGCCAGGGGAAATCACATGATGTCCAGCGTCCTGACCAGCCTGTTCGCCGGCCCTGCCCTTCTGGTCCCCGCCACTCTGGCTCCGGCCGGATTCGCCCCTGCGGGTATCGCTGCTTCCGAGGGGTTCCTCCACGTCGCCCTGCCGGATCTGTTCGCCGGCTTCCGCACCCGCCACGGCGGGGGCAAGCGCAAGCCGGAGTCGCCGGACGTTGCGCTGTCCTGGGCCGAGTTCGGCCGGGGGTTCTGAACGGATTTCTTGAAAGCGGTCCTGCTCAGGCCGCGGAGTTCTGTGTCAGCAGGGTGGTCAGCCAGCGGAAATTGGCGCCGTCGCCATTCTGGATGGCGCTGTCCACCACCTGCATCGCCGTCGCCGGATCCTGCGGGTCGGGCACCGGGGCGGTCTGGTCCATGCCGGCCGCTGCCTGCCCGTCCTCCTGCGCGAAGAGCGTCACGGCACCGACGCCGAGACGCACCGAGGGCTGGGCGTTCGGCACCACGCCCGTGGCGTCGACACCCGAGGCGCCACCCTCTCCCACCCCGTTCAGGGTTTCGAGCATCGCCGCGAACTGACCGGCCAGCGCACCCGCCTGCCGGGACGCGGACGTCCCCTTGCGCTCCAGGACGTCTTCCGCCCGGATGCGCATCGCTTGCGTGGCCTCGCTGTTGGCCATCATCGACATGGGACGATCCCCTGCGGTTAGTGGCGAACCGCAGGGGACCACGCAAAAATCACGCCATCAGCACAACCGGCGATTCACAAGGGGCAGCACCGCCCCTGCGACGATTTGACCGGCAAAAATTACCCAGCCACCCGGCATAAGTTTCCCACCGGCCGGCAAGCCTTGCCCACCGACCGCGACCCGTCAGTCGCGGAAGTTCTGATATTGCAGCGGCTGCTCGATGCCCATCCGCTTGACCAGGGCGATGGCGTCCTGGAGGTCGTCGCGCTTCTTGCCCGTCACCCGCAGTTCGTCGCCCTGGATCGAGACCTGGACCTTCATCTTGCTGTCCTTGATCCCTTTGACGATGGTCTTCGCCAACTCCTGCGCAATTCCCTGCTTGATCGTCACGGCGTGGCGCAACGCGTCGCCGGCGGCCCGCTCCGGCTTGGCGGAGAAGTCGAGCGCCGCGGCATCCAGCTTGCGGCGGGTCACATAGACGCGCAGCAGTTCCTGCATCTGCTCCAGCTTGGTGGCGTCGTCGGCCAGCAGAACGATCTCGTTCTCGGTCCGCTCGACCGTGCATTTGGAGCCCTTGAAGTCGAACCGGGTGTCGATCTCGCGACGGACGCCGGCGATGGCGTTGTCGACCTCGTGGACATCCGTCTCGGACACGATGTCAAAGGACGGCATGGCGGCTCTCTCCCTGATAGGACGTCTCATGAACGAATCGCGCGCACCGTAAAGAAGACGGCCGCCGCACTCAACAACCGCTTTGCGCCCAGAACACCTTAGGCGGACGCGTCAGCGGGCGGACGGATGGAACGGCATGGCGATTTCCCGCAGCTCCTTGCCCGGCAACAGCAGGGTCGCCACCGCCCGCTGCGGCTCGAAGCGCCAGCTGCGCGGGTCTTTCAGCTCGGGACCGCTGCACTCCGCCGCCATCTCGGGCTCCAGCGCCGCCCGGCAGGCGGCGGTCGCGGTTGCAAGCCAGGAACCGCCGCCGAACAGCTCCGCCAGGGTCGGCACCCGTCCCCGCCCGAGATCCACCGTCAGCCCCGCCGCATAGCGGAAGCCGTTTCCCTGAACCCCGTCGCCCCGGAACTGGACCGACAGCAGGCCGGGGGCGGTGACGTGGACATCGGCGGTCAGGAGCAGTTCCGCCTCCATCCCCTCGGGCAGATCGATCGAGTTCTTGCGGAATTCGCTGGTTTCCCTCTCGACGAAGCGGCGCACCGTGTCATTGAAGAAGGCCGCGCCGGGAACGGCCGGATCGGCGATCTCCGGCCGTTCGGCGCGGATGAACAGGCGGGCTCGGGGTTTGCCGTCGGTCAGCACAACCGTGCGCAGCCGGGCGCCGAGCGCCGGATCGGCCCGTAGGGCGGCAAGCTGCGTCGTTCGCCGCTCCGTCTCCACCAGCAGGCAATCGGCCGGATCGCCGAAGCCGCTGTCGGACTCGGCACCGGCGGGAAGGCCGAAGCCGCAGGCGCGGTTGCGCCGCCCGGCCCAGGCACGCTGTTCGGCGCGGGCGAAGCCGCGTCCCGCCTCGTCGACCGCCAGCTCGCCCAACAGGGCCTTGTAAGCCGCTCCCATCGCCGCATCGGCGGCGTTGAGCGCCGGGGTAGAACAGATCAGCTTTTCCTCCGCACGTCCCGATCCGGCGCGGGCCTGGGCGCAGTCGAAACTGGCCGCGGCGGCCGGACCGGCGAGACCAAACAGAAGCGGCAGGCAGAGAACGGTGGCGGTGCGGAGGGTCATGCTGCGGAGTCCGTCGCAAGGAAGCCGCAACAGTGGATCAAAGATAGCCCGGCCGCCGCAAGGGCGGCCGGGGTCCGCCGGTCAGTCCATCTGTTCGGCGTAATGGCAGGCGACCAGCCGTTCGTCGACCGGACGCAGCGGCGGAACCTCCGCGGCGCAGCGCTCGGTGGCGAAGGGGCAGCGCTTGTGGAAGGCACAGCCCGGCGGCGGGTTCAGCGGCGACGGCAGCTCACCCTTCGGCACCACCCGGTCGACGCGCAGGTCCGGATTCACCCGCGGCGTCGCCGCCAGCAGGATGCGGGTGTAGGGATGGCGCGGCCGGGTGAAGACCACGTCCTTGGCGCCATGCTCCACCGGCTTGCCCAGATACATCACCATCAGGGAATCGGCGATGTGCCGCACCACGCTGAGATCGTGGGAGATGAACAGGTAGGCGAGGTTCAGCTCTTCCTGCAAATCCATCATCAGGTTCAGCACCTGCGCCTGGATCGACACGTCGAGCGCCGACACCGGCTCGTCCGCCACGACGACGCGCGGGTTCAGCATCAGCGCGCGGGCGATCGCGATTCGCTGGCGCTGGCCGCCGGAGAACATATGCGGATAGCGGTCGACCTGGTCGGGACGCAGGCCCACCTTGCCCATCATGGCCACCGCGCGCTCACGCCGCTCATGCTTGTCCATGGCGGTGTTGATGACCAGCGGCTCGGTCAGGATCGATCCCACCGTCTTGCGCGGGTTCAGCGAACCGTAGGGGTTCTGGAAGACCATCTGCACCGTGCGGCGCAGTTCCTTCATCTCGGCAGCGCTGCGCCCGACCACCTCGCGGCAGTCGTAGAGCAGCTCGCCCGAGGTCGGCGGTTCGATCATCGTCACGGCCCGCGCCAGCGTCGACTTGCCGCAGCCCGATTCGCCGACCACCGCCAGCGTCCTGCCCGCCTGGAGACTGAAGGACACGCCGTCCAGCGCCTTCACCGTCGCCATCGGCTTGAAGGCGCCGCGCTTGACGGCATAGTGCTTGCGCAAGTTGCGCGCCTCCAGCACGACCGACCGGTCGGCCGCCGCCTCGAAAACATGGGGTTCGGTCTCGGTGCTCATCACAACGCCTCCCCGGCGGCGAGATGGCCGTCCGGCAGCGGGTAGAAACAGCGGGCCCGCCCGTCGTCCACGTCGAACAGCGCCGGGCGCTCGGCACGGCAGCGGACGTCGGCGAAACGGCAGCGCGGGCTGAACAGGCAGCCGGCCGGCCGGTCGGCGATGCCCGGCACCATGCCGGGAATGGTCGGCAGCCGGCGCTTGCCCAGCGCCCGCTCCGGCAACGCGTCGAGCAGGGCGCCGGTGTAGGGGTGGCGCGGCCGCTCGAACAGCGAATGGACCGGACGCGTCTCCGCCACCTGGCCGGCATACATGACGACGACGCGCTGCGCCGTCTCCGCCACCACGCCCATGTCGTGGGTGATCAGGATCAGCGCCATGCCGCGTTCGCGCTGCAACTGGACCAGCAGGTCGAGGATCTGCTTCTGGATGGTGACGTCCAGCGCGGTCGTCGGCTCGTCCGCCACCAGCAGGCGCGGGTTGCAGGCGATGGCGATGGCGATCATCACGCGCTGGTTCATGCCGCCCGACAGCTGGTGCGGGAAGGCGGACAGGCGGGTTTCCGGCGCCGGGATGCCGACCTGCTCCAGCAGGGCGATGGCACGGTTGCGCAACGCCTTGCCGGACAGCCCCTCATGAACGCGCAGGGTTTCCATGATCTGGAAACCGACGGTGAAGCAGGGGTTCAGGCTGGTCATCGGCTCCTGGAAAACCATGGCGACGTCCTTGCCGGTGATCTTCCGGCGCTGGGCGGCGGGCATGGTCAGCAAGTCGCGGCCGCCGAACATCATCCGGTCGGCGACCACACGGCCGTTGGAGCCGAGAAGCCCCATCACGGCGAGCGAGGTGACGGACTTGCCGGAGCCGGATTCGCCGACGATGCCGACGACCTCGCCTTCGTCCACGGTCAGGTCGATGCCATCCACCGCGCGGAAGGTGCCGGCGCGGGTGGTGAACTCGACCGACAGGTTCTTGATGTCGAGAAGAGGCATGAGGTCAACGTTTCAGCTTGGGGTCGAGCGCGTCGCGAAGACCGTCGCCCAACAGATTGAAGGCCAGCACGGTCACCAGGATGGCGATGCCGGGCCAGGTCACGACCCAGGGCGCGCGCTGAAGGAACTGCAGCGAGGAGGCCAGCATGGTGCCCCATTCCGGCGTCGGCGGCTGCGCGCCGAGGCCGAGGAAACCCAGGGCGGCCGCGTCCAGGATGGCGGTGGAGAAGCCGAGGGTCGCCTGCACGATCAGCGGGGCGACGCAGTTGGGCAGCACCACGATCAGCATCAGGCGCAGCGGCCCGGCCCCGGCGACGCGCGAGGCGACGACATAGTCCTTGTTCACCTCCGCCAGCACGGCGGCGCGGGTCAGGCGGGCATAATGCGGGATCACCACCACCGACACCGCCAGCATGGCGTTCACCAGCCCCGGCCCGAGGATGGCGGCCACCACCACGGCCAGCAGCAGCGACGGCAATGCCAGCAGGATGTCCATGGCGCGCATGATCAGCACGTCGGCCATCCCGCCGAAGAAGCCGGCGACCAGCCCCAACCCCAGCCCGACGGCCAGCGACAGGGTGACGACGATCATGCCGATCATCATCGACAGGCGCGCGCCGTACATCAGGCGGGACAGCATGTCGCGGCCGATGTCGTCGGTGCCGAGGATGAAGCTCCAGCTTCCGCCCTCCTGCCAGACCGGCGGAGTGAGGATCGCTTCGCGATACTGGATGTCGGGATCATGCGGGGCGATGACGCCGGCGAAGATGGCGATCAGCGCGATCAGCGCGATGACGACCAGACCGCCGAGCGCGCCCTTGTTCTGCTTGAAATGATACCAGAACTCGGTCAGCGGATGCGGCGGGCGCGACACGGCGACCGGCTCCGGAGCGGCGGGTTCTGCGTTGGTGGAGATTTCAGTGGACATGGATTGGCCTCACCGCGCGTGACGGATGCGGGGGTTGAGGACGCCGTACAGCACGTCCACCAGCAGGTTGACCAGGATCACCGAGGTGGCGATCAGCAGGACCCCGCCCTGCAAGGCCGGATAGTCGCGGCGGTTGATCGATTCGATCAGCCATTTGCCGACCCCCGGCCAGGAGAAGATGGTTTCCGTCAGGATGGCGCCGCCCAGCAGCGTGCCGACCTGAAGGCCGATGACGGTCACCACCGGGATCAGCGCGTTGCGCAGCGCGTGCATGCCGATGACCCGTCCGTCGGCCAGCCCCTTGGCGCGGGCGGTGCGGATGTAATCCTCGCCCAGCACCTCCAGCATGGCCGAGCGCGTCATGCGCGCCACCACGGCCAGCGGCACGGTGCCCAGCACGATGGTCGGCAGGATCAGGTGCGACAGCGCCGAGCGGAAGGCGTCGTATTCGCCGGCCATCAGCGTGTCGATCAGCATGAAGCCGGTCGCCGGCTCCACGTAATAGACCAGGTCCAGACGGCCCGACACCGGGGTCCAGCCCAGTGCCACCGAGAAGAACAGGATCAGCAGCAGGCCCCACCAGAAGATCGGCATCGAATAGCCGGTCAGGCTGGCGCCCATCACGCCATGGTCGAACAGCGAGCCGCGCTTCACCGCCGCCAGGATGCCGGCCGGCAGCCCCACGAGCGTCGCGAACAGCATGGCGCACAGCGCCAGTTCGAGCGTCGCCGGGAACAGCGTCAGGAATTCGCTGAGAACCGAATTGTGGGTGATCAGCGACAGGCCGAAATCACCGTGCAGCACGTTGCTGACATAATCGAGGAACTGCTGCCAGAGCGCCCGGTCCAGGCCCATCTCATGGCGCAGTTCGGCCAGCCGTTCAGGCGCGATGCCTCTCTCGCCGGTGCGCACCTCGATGGGGTCACCGGGAACCAGCCGGATCAGGATGAAGGTCAGAAAGGTGATGCCGAGAAAAGTCGGAATCACCAAGCTCACCCGCGTCAGGATGAAGCGAAGCATCGACGGGCACTCATTTTTTTAAAACTGCGGTGAAAACTGGAACGGAGCGCTGGCCCGGCAGAAAACCGCTTGGCAACGCTCCGTTCCGTCAAGGGCACCTGCCCCAACTCCAACCCCTCCTCCAGCTCTCGCGGAGAAGGGCATGCCACTCGTTCCGGTCAGATGGAGGCATCGCGATGCATGGCCCCACCTTGTACATCTCTCCGCCGCACCCCCGGCTTGCGCCGGAGGTGCGTTTCGATCACTTCAGGTCGACGCCGTCGAAGCGATGGATGCCGAACGGATCCATCTTGTAGCCGACGACGTTCTTGGCGAGGCCCATGTAAACCACCGAATGGGCGATGGTGTACCACGGAGCCTCTTCCTTGAAGATCACCTGGGCCTGTTCGTACAGCTTGGTGCGCGCGGCGATGTCGGTGGTGCGCTTGGCCTGGACGACGAGGTCGTCGAACTCCTTGTTGCACCACTTCGACAGGTTGTTGCCGCCCGGACGGGCCGCCTCGCAACCCAGCAGGGTGTAGAGGAAGTTGTCCGGATCGCCGTTGTCACCGGTCCAGCCGAGCATGCCCATCTGGTGCTCGCCCTGCTGCATGCGCTTGCGGTACTCACCCCACTCGTACTGCACGATCTTCGCCTTGATGCCGACCTTGGCGAGATCGGCCTGCATCATCTCGGCGATGCGCTTGGCGTTGGGGTTGTACGGGCGCTGCACCGGCATCGCCCACAGGTCGGTCTCGAAGCCGTTCGGGTAGCCGGCATCGGCCAACAGCTTCTTCGCCCGCTCGACGTCGTACGGATAGTCCTCGATCGAGTCGTTGTACGACCACATGGTCGGCGGGATCGGGTTCTTGGCCGGGACGCCGGCGGCCTGATAGACCGCGGAGACCATCGCCTTCTTGTCCATCGCCATGCTGACGGCGCGGCGGACGCGAACGTCGTCGAACGGCTTCTTGGTCACGTTGAAGGAGACGTAACCGACGTTCAGGCCTTCCTGCTCCTGAACGACGATCGAGCTGTCCTTCTTCATGCCGTCGATATCGGCCGGATTCGGGTACGGCATCACCTGGCATTCGTTGGCCTTCAGCTTGGCCAGACGAACCGCCGCATCGGGCGTGATCGCGAAGACGAGATTGTCGAGCGGCTGCTTGCCGCCCCAATACTGCTCGAACGCCTTGTAGCGGACGACGGCGTCCTTCTGGTAGGCGACGAACTGGAAGGGACCGGTGCCGACCGGAACCTGGTCAAGCTTCTCCGGCGTGCCCTTCTTCAGCAGCATGGCGCCGTATTCGGCGGACATGATCGGGGCGAACGGCATGGCGAGGTTGGCCAGGAACGGCGCCTCAACCGCGTTCAGCGTGAACCTGACCGTCAGGTCGTCGACCTTCTCGATCGACTTCAACAGCTTGGGCATCGCCATGTCGTTGAAGTAGTCGTAGGCGCCGCCCGACACCTTGTGGAAGGGATGGTCAGGCTTCCACTGGCGCTCGAACGAGAAGATGACGTCGTCGGCATTCGCGTCGCGGGTCGGCTTGAAATCGCCGACGCTGTGCCACTTGGCACCGGCACGCAGCTTGAAGGTGTAGACCAGCCCGTCGTCGGAAATGGTCCAGGACTCCGCCAGGCCGGGAACGACCTTGGTGCCGCCATGCTCGAACTGGACGAGATTGTTGTAGACCGGGAGGGCAACGTCGAAGCTGGTGCCGGTCGTATTCAACATGGGGTTGAAGTTTTCGGGGCTACCCTCGGAGCAATAAACAAGGGTCTTCGCCGCCTGGGCCGGCGCCGACAGCGCCAGCGCCGCGGCCATACCAAGCCCGGCACCCAGCAGGATGCGCTTCATTCGTCTTGCCTCCCGATTCCGGTTGGAGCGTATGGAAATTTGCCAGAACGCTTTTGGAAATAGCGTCGCCATTTGGCGCGTGCCAAAGCCCCCTGTCAACGCCTACATGCATACGTGGCTATACCGTGGCGCAGAGCACAATTCGTGGCGCCAATACGTCCGTATGGATACATTTTCGGCCCCAAAAACGAAACAGTTGCAAAGCCAACCATCCGGTTGACCGAATCGACAGGTCGCTAACCCTGCGAATCAGGTTGTCCGGGCGGATGGTTATCGGCTTGCGCGCATGCGTCCGGCGGCGGACTGCTGCCATGCACACCCACCGTGAAGGCGGCTTCGGCAAGCCATGCTAGGCTGGGTTTCACCTGTGATGGAACCCTTTTTTTGGAACCCGGCCCGGCGATGTCCTTTCCGCTCCTGCCGTCCTTCCTGCGGACCGGCCCGCTGGCCGCCTATGGCCTCTATCTCGTCGGATCGGCGCTGCTGGCCTCAAACCCGGTGGTCGGCCGGGCGGTGGCGCATGTGGTGCCACCGATCGGGCTGGCCTTCTGGCGCTGGCTGATCGCCTTTCTGATCGTGCTGCCTTTCGCCCTGCCCGGCCTTTTGACCCATCGCGGCCAGTTGAAGGCGCAATGGCGGCGTTACCTGTTGCTGGGCGTGCTGGGTCAGGGGATTTCGGGCGCCATTGTCTATTACGGGCTGGAGCGGACCAGTGCCACCAACGCCAGCCTGATCTATGCCACCAGTCCGGCGATGATCCTGGCGCTGGCCGCCGTCTGGCTGGGCGACGCCATCCGGCCGCGGCAGATTCTCGGAATCCTGCTGGCGATGGCCGGCGTGCTGGTGATCCTGACCCGCGGCGATCTCGACGCCTTGCGCCACCTGTCCTTCAATTCCGGCGACTTGCTGGTGCTGACCGGGGCGGTGTCGTGGTCGGTCTACACCATCCTGCTGCGGCAATCGGGCACACCCCTGCCGGTGGTTACCGCCTTTGCCGCCAATGCGTTGTCCGGCGTGCTGGTGCTGGCGCCCTTCTACGCGTGGGAAACCATGGCGGTGCGGCCGGTCCCCTTCTCGGCCTCCACCATCCTGTCGATCGCCGCGGTGGCGCTGTTCGCCTCCGTCCTGGCACTGCTTGCCTACCAGAAGACCATCGCGTTGATGGGGGCGGCACGCGCCTCCACCGCGCTCTACGTGTCGCCGCTGTGGGCGGCGCTGGCCTCCTGGGTGCTGCTGGCGGAGCCGTTGCAGGGCTTCCATCTGATGGGAGTGATGCTGGTGCTGCCCGGGGTGATGCTGGCGACCCTGCACAGCCGAAAGCCGGTGGCGAAGCCGACGGCCGACGCGGCCTGACCGGTATCGCTTGCCGGTATCGCTTGCCAGTATCGCTTGATCGCCACCGGCCGCCCTCCCATCTTGGCCGGACAGTCGCCACCCGCACCCGTCCGGTCATGCCCGATACCGACCCCACCCCACTGCTGCTCTGTGCCGACGATTACGGACTGGCGCCGGGCGTCAACGCCGCAATCCGCGACCTGATCGCCGGGGGCCGGCTGACCGCGACCTCGGTCATGAGCCTCTGCCCGCATTGGCGCGGCGGAGCCGACTCGTTGCGGGAACTGAGGGACAAGGCCGATGTCGGGCTGCACTTCACCCTGACCGACCAGCCGCCGCTGGGCGCCATGCCGACACTGGCGCCGGGCGGGCGGCTGCCGCCGCTGGGGCGGCTGATGGGCTGGGCCTATCGTGGAAAACTGAACGGTGGGGCGGCTCGAGTGGAGATCCGGGACGAACTGTCGCGCCAGATCGACGCCTTCACCGACGCCTGGGGCGGACCGCCCGACTATATCGACGGCCACCAGCACATCCATCAGCTGCCCGGCGTCCGCGAGGCGGTGGTGGAGGCGCTGGGCGCCTTGCCCGGATCCCCCTCTGGCCCCTATGTCCGCCTGTGCGGCGAGCCGATTACGGCGGTGCTGCGCCGCGGCGTGGCTGTGCCGAAGACCCTGCTGATCGGCGGGCTGGGCGGCGGGCTGAGGCGCATGGTGCGGGCGCACGGCATCCCGGCCAACGACCGTTTCGCCGGGGTCTACGACTTCGCCGGCAGCCGGCCCTTCGCGGACCTGATGCCCCGCTTCCTCGATGGGATCGGCGGCCGCACCCTGGTTATGGTCCACCCCGGCCTGCCCGACGAGGCGTTGCGCCGCGTCGACACGCTGGTCGAGCCGCGGCGCGCCGAATACGACTATCTGCGCGGGCCGGAGTTCGCCGCGCTCCTGGAGGCGCGCAACATCCGGCTGACCCGCTTCGCCGGCTTTCCCCGGTAGGGGCGGTCAGTCGGCGTCGTCCGGCTGCCATGCGCGGCGGCGCAGTTTGAAGCGCTGGACCTTGCCGGTTTCCGTCCGCGGCAGCGCATCGAGGAACTCCACCGCGCGGGGGTACTTGTAGGGCGCGATGTGCTCCTTGACGAAGGCTTGCAGTTCCTCCGCCAGACGCTCGTCGGGACGGACGTCGTCACGCAGCACGACGAAGGCCTTGGGGATGGTGCCGCGCACGGGATCGGGGGCGGCGATCACCGCGCATTCCTGCACCGCCTCGTGGCTCAGCAGGATATTCTCGACCTCCAGGCCGGAGATCTTGTAGCCGGCGGAGACGATCAGGTCGTCGGTGCGGGCGTGGTACCAGAAGAAGCCGTCCTCATCGACATGGAAGGCGTCGCCGGTCAGGTTCCAGCCCTGCTGGACATAGCTTTCCTGGCGCGGGTCGTCGAGATAGAGACAGCCGGTCGCTCCGCGCACCGCCAGCCGGCCGACCTGACCGGGCGGCAGCCGGCGGAACTGGTCGTCGACCACCATCGCCTCGTAGCCCGGCACCGGCTTGCCGGTGGAGCCCGGCCGGACGTCGCCCGGAACGGCGTGCAACACGGCGTTCAGAAGTTCGGTGGTGCCCAGGCTGTCGAGGATCTCCAGCCCGGTGGCGTCGCGCCAGCCCTCGAAGGTCTGCTGCGGCAAGGGTTCGCCGGCGGACACGCAGAGCCGGAGCGAGGACACGCCCCTGGCCAGCGCCGGGTCGGCGGCCATGCGGCCGATCATGCCGCGATAGACGGTGGGCACGGTGAACATCACCGTCGCCCGGTGGCGGGTGACCGCGTCCAGCAACCGGTCGGCGGTACCACGTTCCAGCAGGATCACCGAGGCGCCGATGCGCAAGGGGAACAGCAGAAGCCCGCCCAACCCGTAGGCGAAGGCCAGCGTCGGCGAGCCGCAGAACACGTCGTCGGCCGTCGTGCCCAGAACGGAGCGCGGCGACAGGTCGGAAATCGCCAGCAGATGGCGGTGCAGATGGGCCGCCGCCTTTGGCGTGCCGGTGGTGCCGGAGGTGAAGGCGATCAGCGCGACATCGTCCTGCGCCGTGTCGGCGGCCTGGAAGCCGGGCGGCTTGGTGGCGATCCGGTGTTCGAGTTCGCCGTCGCGGAAACCGACGATGCGCAGCGACGGCAGCGCCGCCTCTTCCAGATCGTCTAGGAAATGGGTGTCGCACAGCGCCATGTCGATGGCGGCGCGCTTCAGCACGTCGGCCAGTTCTGGGGCGCGCAGCAGCGGCATGGTCGGCACCAGCACGCCGCCGGCCTTGATCACCGCCAGCCAGCAGGCGGCCAGCATCGGCGTGTTGGGGCCGCGCAGCAGGACGCGGTTGCCGGTGACCAGCCCGTAATCCTCGGTCAGGACGCGGGCGATGCGGTCGACGGTGTCGCGCATCCGGCCATAGCTCCACACCTCGCCGTCGCCGCCGATCAGGCAGGGGCGCCCATCCCAGCCGCGCTCGCGCCAGCCGTCGATCAGCACGGAGACGGCGTTGAGCCGCTGCGGATATTGGAGTTCGGGGCGTTCGAGAATCAGGTCGGGGCGCTGCGACGGCGCCGGCAGCCGGTCGCGGGTGAAGCTGTCCAGATGTCCCGATGGCGTCATGCGCGCTGCTGCCTCCCCCCGTTGCAGGATGGGAAGACCGGGGCCGGCGTGATCGGTGGGCGGACCCGGCCGCCACACGCGCGGTTCAGACACGGCCATGCCATCGGCCGGCGCGAATGCGCATCCCTTCATGGGCAATGCTCCATCTCCCCCCGCAGAGGACGCATGAACACGCCTCCGTCTTATCTTTTATGCTCCGACTATAGTGCCAGGGGGCGCAAGTGAGCCATGCAACGAACGAATGGTGGGTGCACCATCAATCGCCATTCGTGCCGGGACAAGTGACTGAAAACACCTGTTTTTCGTTGGTAAGACGCATGATTTGGAACGAAAGTACGGGTCGGCGTACCGATCGTCAGCCGTTCTGGAGATAAAGATCGATCTCGCCCTGCTCCATCACATGGGCGGTGCCGTGGATGATCCCGTTGGCGACCTGGATGATGCGGTGGATCATCGCGACGGAAGTCTGGCAGTCCATCCGCAACTTGTCGGGATCGCCGCTGTCGATGTCGGTGCCGATCCGCTCCAGCGTGTGGGCGATCACCTGATGGGCCTGGGCGATGGTGTCCTCGAAGGGACGGAGGAACTTGGACGGCACATGGCCATAGGCCTCGATCGCCAGTTCCTTGTCGGAGAAACCGCTGTCGCGGAAATGCTCGGCATAGCTCTTGGGCTGCCAGATGCGGCATTCCTCGAGCATGTCCGGCATGTCCGGAATCATCTCGATCAGCATCACGATTTCGTTGAAGTGATTGAGATAGTCGGTCGCCAGCAGCGTCTTCTCGGAGATGTTCGTGCCGCGCACGCGCTCCCGCCACCGGGCGAAGTCGGCCAGCTCATCCGGCGGAATGCCGTCCATCAGGGACCGATCCAACTCTTGGTCTTCCATGCACAAACCCGGACCCGATGCGGCAGCCAACGCGAAACCCGGGCCGGCACCGTTCCGCCGGCCTTCACAACGGATGGTGCGCCCGAAGACGCCGGACTCCAACCGTGTGCCGATGTCCTTAACGTTGGATTAAACGCGTTGCAAGCACCGCCTTGTGAAAGTCCCCGATTGACAGGACGGAGACGGCGACAGGCTCATTATCTTGACAGATATCTGGACAGAGAAAAAATCGCCGCCCGCACCGGCCGCGTGATGTCGCGGCGGCGCTTGGGCGGCGATCAGGATTGGCGGTTCAGGGAGGAATCACACCATGCCCGCTTCAACACGGTCCCCATGGGTTGGTTCCCATGCCTGGCGCTTGGTTTTTCCTTGGTTTGGCACCAGTCGATCGGAGAGCCGGCCGGCGGAAAAGAAAAACGCGCCGGCCTGGGGGATGGCCGGCGCGCACGAGGATCGGGAACACTCGCCTCGCCCTCACACGGCAGTTGCGTGGCAAATACCGGAGGGCAAAGACAGAGTATGCTTGTAAGTCTTTCAGAACAGTTAAGCCTCCCCCTCCGCCACCCCCTATGACTTGCAGGTCATAGGCAAGCCGCAAGGTCCGCCAAGCCATGTCAGGCCGTGTTTCATATTATGCATACTGAGTAATCCTTTGAAGGTATCTCGAATAAATCTTTCGGGTTCACTCCCGTTAGGCCGTGGACTGCGCCATATGAATTCGACCGTTGCAGCCCGGGATGCGTCAGTCTGCTGATCGAGGCAGCGTCGACGGCGCAGCCATCTTCGCCAGGACAGGCAGCCCTGAAAGAGGCGGCCCGGACGAGATCGAGTTGCACCGGCCGTCTCCGGGCTTCCGGAACGGCACATCGGGTGGATGCCAGGAACACGCGCCGCAGAAAGGCACGGGGAGAGAGATGGAGCAGTACACCGGTCACTTCATGCAGCATTTGCCCTACCTGCGCCGCTATGCCCGCGCGCTGACCGGGACGAACGGGCGGGGGGACAGTTTGGTGACCCGCACCCTGGAATGGTATCTGGAGGCGGACGAGGCGGAGACCGGCCGCGGCGGCGACATCTCGCGCGGCACGCTCTATCGCCATCTGAACAAGCTGCAGGACGAAGAGGGCTCGCCGCCCGTGGTGGCGCCCTACCATCCGGTCGAATCGGCGCTGATGACGCTGGATGAGATCGATCGCCGGCTCTACCTGCTGGTCAATCTGGAGGATCTGCCGGTCGGCGATGCCGCCGCCGTGCTGGCCCTCGCTCCGGAGGACGCGGTGGAACGGCTGACCCACGCCCGCGAGCGGGTCCGCGCCCGGCTGACCGCCACCATCCTGATCGTCGAGGACGACGCCATCATCGCCTATGATCTGGCGGAGACGGTGCGCGGCATGGGCCACATCGTCTGCGGCAACGCGGCGACGATGGACGAGGCGCTGTCGCTGGCCGCCGAACACCGGCCGACGCTGGCCCTGATGGACATCCGGCTGGCCGACGGCGACAACGGACTGGAGGTGGCACGCGAACTGCGGGCCCGGCGGTTCCTGCCGGTGATCTTCGTCACCGCCTTCCCCGACGATCTGGCCAAGCATGGGCTGGAGCATCTGGGCCCGGTGATCCCGAAGCCCTTCACCCGCGACCAGATCGAACAGGCGATCACCCGCGCGGTGTTCATGCCGCAACCGGAAGACGCCCGCGAGACGGCGCAGCCCCACTGAGGGGCTGCGCCGCGGGCCGATGGGTTCAGCGGAAGACCACCGTCTTGTTGCCGTTCAGCAGCACGCGATGCTCCACGTGGTAGCGGACGGCACGGGCCAGAACGATGTTCTCGATGTCACGCCCGATGGCCACCAGGTCGTCGGGCGTCATCGTATGGTCGACACGCTCCGCCTCCTGCTCGATGATCGGGCCTTCGTCGAGGTTGGAGGTGACGTAGTGCGCGGTGGCGCCGATCAGTTTCACGCCACGGGCATGGGCCTGGTGATAGGGCTTGGCGCCCTTGAAGCTGGGCAGGAAGCTGTGGTGGATGTTGATGACCCGGCCGGCCATCCGCTCGCACAGCGCGCCCGACAGCACCTGCATGTAACGGGCGAGGACGACGAGGTCGACTTTCTCCTCATCCACAATCTCCAGCAGGCGGGCTTCCTGCTGCGCCTTGTTGTCGGAGCCGACCGGCAGATGGTGAAACGGGATGTTGTGCCACGCCGCCAGCTGGTAGAAGTCGCGGTGGTTGGAGACGATGGCCGGGATTTCGATCGGCAGGTAGCCGGTGCGGTAGCGGTAAAGCAGGTCGTTCAGGCAGTGACCGAACTTCGATACCATGATCAGCACGCGGGGACGGCGGCGGGAATCATGGATCTTCCAGGTCATGCCGAAGCGTTCCGCCACCTGCGCGGCGAAATCGGCCTCCAGCTGCTGCTTCGTCGGCCCGGCCGGATTGCCGTTGAAGCTGACGCGCATGAAGAACAGCCCGGAGATGCGGTCGCCGAACTGGGCGCTGTCGATGATGTTGCAGCTCCGCTCCGCCAGGAAGCCGGACACCGCGAAGACGATGCCGACGGTGTCGGGGCAGGAAACGGTGAGGATATAGTCGGAGCCGGTCTCAGACATCGCGCGTCCACCATGACGTACAGCAAGAAAAGGGGGAGGCTTCCGTAGCACGAACGCCGTCATGTTGCACCCGCTTGATGTGCGGATCGGCACATGGCTGTATCGTCAAGCGGGATTGACCCCGACAGCGGACGATTCACACCACTCTGGCATCCGCGGGCAGGCGGTGCGAAAATGGCGCAGGGCCGGACCGGCCGGCTGACGTTTGGCGCCCGGCTTCACGCTTCAAGCGGTCGTGCTTGAACCGGTCACACTCTAAGCGAGGCGGGATCACCAATGGCATCCGGCGGCAAGATCATCGGCGAATACGCCAAAGGCAAGGTCGACAAGCTGATGACGGCCGACGCCGCCGACAGCAGCCGCAGCCAGCGCATCCGTCATTTCCTGGAAAACATGGATGCCGCGATCCTGGAGGCCAACTGCGAAGTCATCGGCCGCGAGTTGCCCAACCTGAACCGCGACACCTTCCTGCGCATGGCGGTGCGGGTGGCCGAACTGCGCGCCGACTACATCCGCGCCGGCCTGAAGATGTCCGAATCCCGGCACCCGACCCCCGCCGCGGTCAGCGACCTTGCCCGCCTGCGCGCGGCGTACGAGGAGATGCTGGCGGTCTATGAGGCGGCCGAACGGGTGATCGAGCGCGGATACGCGAAGCTGGGGTGAGACCAGAGGGGGCTCCGTCTCCACCCGGAAACAAAATCCCCCTTCCCCGCGATCCTGCGGAAAAGGGGGCGACCGATCCGTCACAGAAATTCAGGGGCGACCGGCGCAAAAGACGCGGGCCCAGAGCACACCAGCCGGCCACAGCCGGCAGCCGGGATCAAACGTCCTGGAAATGCTCCAGCTCACGACGCAGGCTGGTGGCCTCCTGCCGCAGTCCGACGATCCGGCGGGCGTCAGGACTCGGTTGCTGTTCCTCGCGTTCGAGCTTGTCCTCGATCTCGCGCTGCTCTTGCCGGATGATGTTGAACAGGGCTTTCCTCAACATCGACACCTCCCGAGCTGATCGCTAAAATTTTAGCGCTTTTCCACTCTGCCTTCAAGCAACCAATGACGTCTGTCGAATCCTCGCCGGGTCAAGTCTGCCCCGGTTACCGACCGCCCACAAATATTCAGAAACGGTAATCTGCCCGGCCTTGACAATACTTTTGCGCCACCGCATTGGTTAATGATTCAGGCTAGATGAACGGAGTGCGCGGCTTGGTGCCGCAGCCCTCCCTCCTTTGCAGCACGGTATTTTTGGCCATGGATCGACGACAGCTGCTTGGGCTCGGGCTTAGCAAGCTTTGGTTAACCGCCTTCGGCACGGCGGGGCTCGCACTGGCGCAACCGTTGGGGGCAGCCGGCGCCCTGGCGGCGGACAGGCGGCCGGACCGCAAGCCGGCCGGCGGCACTTCGTCGCGGCCGCGGCTGGTGATGCTCGATCCCGGCCATGGCGGCAACGATCCCGGCGCCATCGGCACCCGCGGCACCTTCGAGAAGGAGGTGACGCTCGACATCGCCCGCGACGTGGCGCGCATCCTGGCGGAACGGCATGGTCTGGCCGTGAAGCTGACCCGCCGCGACGACCGGTTCCTGGCGCTGGACGACCGGGTGGCGCTGACGCGCGAGGCCGGAGCCGACCTGTTCGTGTCGATCCACGCCGACAGCGCCCCCAACGCCGAGGCCCGCGGCCTGTCGGCCTACATCCTGTCGGAAAAGGCATCGGACTCCTTCGCTTCGCGCCTTGCCCAGCAGGAAAACCAGGCCGACCGCTTCGGCAAGCCGGGGGCGGTCGGCGGCGGCCGGATCGTCAAGGACATCCTGATGGACCTGACGGCGCGCCACACCCGCCATGCCTCGCTGGCGGCCCGCCAGATCCTGGTGGAGGGAGCCGGGAAGGAGCTGCGCCTTCTGGAAAACCCGATGCGCTCCGCCAATTTCGCCGTGCTGAAGGCGCCGGACGTGCCGTCGGTGCTGGTGGAGACCGGTTTCCTGTCCAACCCCAGGGACGAGGAAATCCTCCGCGACGCGACCGCCCGGCGGGTGGTTTCCCGCGTCCTGGCGCGTGAAATCGCCGGCGTGCTGTCCAGCCCAGCTTTCGCCTGATTTCGCCCCGAGACTGTGGGAAGCGCCGTGACGACGCTTCCTTCGCAGTCGCAGCGACTGCAACATCCGTGCATCACCTCGGGACAAAGTGACGATGACTGGTGAAAGCCTCGAATTTCCCCATTGCAAAGACCGTTCCGCCGTGACCTTTTCCGGCCGCGCGCCGCATCCGCCCGGTGCGCGCCACGCGGGCGAAGGGAGGCACGCTGTGACGGGTTTGAGCCGCCTTTGGACATTGTACGCACTCGCCTGCGCTGCCGGTGTTTCGCTGGCGGGCTGCGGGCCGCTGGTGCTGGGCGCCGCGGGCGGCACCGCCGTCGTGGCGACGCAGGAGCGTGGATTCGGCGGCTTCGTCAGCGACACCGAAATCCGCGCCCGCATCAACGCGCTGTGGCTGCAGCATTCGGTCGACATGACCAACCGCATCGGGCTGACCGTGGACCAGGGCCGCGTGCTGCTGACCGGCCGCGCCGCCGATGCGCAGATGCGGCTCGACGCGGTGCGCCTCGTCTGGCAGGCACAGGGCGTCAAGGAAGTCATCAACGAAATCCAGATCGACAACGGGTCCAGCATCATGGACACCGCGCGCGACACCTGGATCTCGACCCAGATTCGCAGCCGGATCACGTTCGACGCGGATATTCATAGCCAGAACTACAGCATCGATACCGTCGACGGTGTTGTCTATCTGATGGGTGTGGCCAGTTCGCAGGAAGAGCTGGACCGTGCTCTCCAGCACGCCCGTTCGGTGCCCAACGTCCAGCGCGTCGTCAGCTACGTCCGTCTGCTTCCGAACCCAAACCTCCAGGGTTGAACCCCGACCGCCATGGCCTCCGCCCTATCCCGCGTCCTCGCCGTTCTCCGCACCGCCGCCGTCACCGCAGCATTGGGCCTGCCGGCGGCGTTCGCGGCCGGTCCCGTTCTGGCGCAGGACGCAACGGCGGAAACGGGCGTGCAGGCCGTGGCGCAGGATGGGGCCAAACAGACTGTGCTGGCACAGGATCAGGATGGCGGCGGGGCGGACAACCCGGCCGCCGGCACGCCGGGTCCGGCCAACCGCCTGTTCGTGCAGGCCTTGCAGCTGATCCGGCAGGCCGACAACACCTATGACGTCGCCGAGGAGGGCCGCCTTCTGAAGGAGGCGGACAAGCTGTTCAACGACATCGTGACGAAGTACCCCGACAGTCCGCTGGCGGTGCAACTCGTCACCAACCAGTTCGTCGGCGATTTCGATTTCTACGAATTCCGCTCGCGCATACGGGCACTGGTCTGCAACGACGCGCTGAACAGCCTGTGCTTCCTCCACCGCATCGGCGAGATGCTGCCACCGGTGGAAACGCCGATCAATGCGGCGCGCTGGGATTGGCTGTCACTGGCCGTCGCCTACCAGCAACTGGGCGATACCGGCCGCGCCAAGGAGATCATGGCGCCCTTCGTCAGCGCGGTGCGCCGCGGCGGCGTCGCCGACAGCTCCGGCCAGGACCTGTTCGTCGCCCGCGCCCTATCGCTGATGGGGCAGACGCCGCTGGCGCTCGACATCACCCGGCAGATCAACGACTGCTCGACCCGCATCTACAACCTCGCCGACATCGCCAAGGCGGCGGCATGGCGCGGCGACGCCGGCCTGACCAACGCGCTGGCCGACGAGGCCAAGAGCTACGCCTCCAGCCACAATTGCGCCTGGGAGCTGGGGCTGGTCGCCCAGACCCTGCTGCGCGCCGGCAAGGAGGCGCAGGCCCGCACGCTGTTCCTGAACACCGTGGAGACGCAGTTCTCCAAGTTCAAGGAAACCCGCGGCGACTGCTGCCCGCCGGAACTGGCGGTGGCGGCGGCCGACATCGGCGAGCCGAAACTGGCTTTGGGCCTGCTCAGCACGGTGCAGGACGAGAATCCCTGGACGATCCCGGCGGTGCTGGGGCGGCTGGCCAAGCGGGGCGAGGCGGGGATGGCGGTCGCCTATGCCGATCAGGTGACCGACATCGACACCCGCGGCGAAGCCTATGCCGAGGTGATCGAGGCGGCGATGAAGCGCGGCGAACCGGCTGTCGCCAACGACCTGATGAACCGACTGAACAAGCTGACGGACGATGCCGCCGGCCGTCGCCCCGGCCTGCTGGCGCAGCGGGCCAAGGCGGAGAAGGCCTTCTACAACGACGACCGCTGGCGCCGGACCTTCCAGCTGGCGATCAACGCGGCGGAGAAGGCCAGCAACTTCGTCCGCCGCGACATCGGCGCCCCGTTGCTGGCAGCACTGGTGAGGATCGAGACCGGTCTGCCGATGCTGGATTGAGTGTGCGGCGACCTTTGGGGGAAATCCCCCTCTCCCCCCGGGGAGAGGGTCGGGGTGAGGGGGATGCACAGGGTGAATTCGGTGGGGAATGGGGACAGCGCGATGCTTGAGAATCCTCGCCACGCGCCCCCCTCACCCTAACCCTCTCCCCGGGGGGGAGAGGGGATTGCTGGATCTGAGAAAGCTTCCGCTCACCCCACCGCCAGCACCAGCTTGCCGACATGCTGGTTGCTCTCCATCAGCCGGTGGGCGTCGGCGGCTTGTGCGAGCGGGAAGACCTCGTGGACGACCGGCTTGACCGTGCCGGTGGCCACCAGCGGCCAGACACGGGCCTTCAGCTGCTCGGCCACCGCCTGCTTGTAGGCGACCGGACGCGCCCGCAGGGTGGAGCCGGTCAGCACCAGCCGCTTGGTCATCACCGGGAAGAAATTCACGTTGGCCGTCGCTCCCCGGACGAAACCGATGCAGACATAGCGGCCCTCGACCGCCAGCGCGTCGATGCTGCGGGCGACGTAATCGCCGCCGACGATGTCCAGCACCACATTGACGCCGGCCCCGCCGGTCGCCTCCTTGACCACCGCGACGAAATCCTCCTCGGCATAGTCGATGGCGCGCTCGGCGCCCAGACGGACGCAGGCGGCGCATTTCTCCGCCCCTCGCGCGGTGGCGAAGACCCGCGCGCCGAAGGCGGCACCCAACTGGATCGCCGTGGTGCCGATGCCGGACGTGCCGCCATGGACCAGCAGCGCCTCGCCGGGCTGGAGCGCGCCGCGCTCGAACACGTTCGACCAGACGGTGAAGAAGGTCTCCGGCAGGGCCGCCGCCTCGGCCATCGACAGGCCGGCGGGGATCGGCAGGCACTGCGCCGCCGGCACCACGCAATACTCGGCATAGCCGCCGCCGGCCAGCAGGGCGCAGACCGGATCGCCGACCCGCCAGCCCTCCACCCCCTCGCCCAGCGCATCGATTGTGCCGGCGACCTCCAGGCCGGGGATGTCGGTGATGCCCGGCGGCGGGTTGTACTTGCCAAGCCGCTGAAGCACGTCGGGCCGGTTGACGCCGGCGGCCTGGACGGCGATGCGGATCTCCCCCGGCGCCGGATCGGGAACCGGACGCTTCGCCGGGACCAGCACCTCCGGCTTGCCGGGCTGGCTCACCTCGATTGCCGTCATCTGTCTGGAGTCTGCCATTCGGATCGCTCCCCTGCCCTGTTCTGGTGAAAGGTCTGGGGGCACTGTGTCGTCGCGGCGGACGGCCAGTCCACGCGGCGATGGATCCGATTTCGTCCTGCGGAAAAGTCAAAAAAAATGGCCGTGCTGCACACAGCACGGCCAGTCTCCGAGAGAAGCGCGAACATGCAAAACAACACATCCGCCCGATGAGAAAGGAACGCCTTTCCCGAAACAGACAATCGCACGGGCTCCGCCGTTTTTCCCGAGAAAAAAGACGCTTTTCCATTCCGTGGAAACGGCTCTTTTCTCGAGAAAAAGGGCCGCATCCCGTGAGGAATGCGGCCCTGAGTGCGCCAGGGAGGAATGCCAACGTGCACCACCTGCCGTCAGCTCTTGGCGTTCTTTTGTCCGTGCAAAGAACGGGTCAGTTGTGAACCGGCACGCGGCCGCCCAGCTCCTGCGTCACCGCGGCGGCGGCACGCTTGACCATTTCGCCCAGGGCGCGCAGCCGCGCGTCCTCGATGCGCCGGCTGGAGCCGGACAGCGACAGGGCGCCCATCACACGGGAATTCTCGTCGAAGATCGGGGCGGCGACACAGCGCAGGCCGGACACCCGCTCCTCCTGGTCCAGGGCATAGCCGCGGGTGCGCACCAGCGTCAGATCGCGGTACAGCGCCGGCAGCGACGACAGGGTGCTGCGGGTGAACTGGCGCATGCCGCGCTGGGTCACGATGGTCTGCACCTTGGTCTCCGGCATGCCGGCCAGCAGCGCCTTGCCGACGGCGGAGCAGTGCAGCAGCGTGCGGTCGGTCTGCGGAACCGCCACCTGGGCGGCGCGGGGACCGCCGACGCGGGCCAGATAGAGCGCCTCGCCATTCTCCTCGACCGCCAGATTGACGATCTCGCTGCTCTCCTCCATCAGGCGGCGCATGCGGGGACGGGCGACATCGACCAGATTGCGGGTCTTCAGGAAATTGGCGCCGGTCATGTAAGCCTGGACGCCGACCACCCAGCCGCGCGCGCTCTGGTCGAAGCGCACATAGCGCTCGTACTGCAGGGTCGTCAGCAGGCGATGGGTGGTGGAGGGCGACAGGTTCGCGGCTTCCGACAGCTCGGTCAGCGTCATCGGACCGTCGTTGGAGCCGAGGATCGTCAGGATATTCAGGGCGCGGCACAGCGACTGCACCACCTGGCCGCGCTCGGCCTTGGCGTCCTTGCCATTGTCGTTCTTGACCCGCGGCGTCTCGATGATCGCGGTCTTGATGATGGCCGCGGCGCCCTCGCTGGGGTCGTCATGGATGACGCGGCGGGCCAGGATGCTGTTTTGGGCTTGCGCTTTCATGTCCCATCTCCCTCGGGGTCCGGCGCGTTGGTTGCGCCTGTCTGTTGCGGCTGATGGCGTGAGTGACAGAAGGCTTGGCTAAGGCCGCGGGACCGTCGCGGACGGCGGTCCCGCGGGGTACCGGTCAACCTTTGAAGATCGACTGCATGGTGGAGCCCAGGCTGGCGGGGCTGTCGGCGACGGCGATGCCGACCGACTTCATGAAGTCGATCTTGAAGTCGGCGGTGTCGTTGCCGCCGGAGATCACCGCACCGGCATGGCCCATGCGGCGGCCCGGAGGCGCCGTGCGGCCGGCGATGAAGCCGACGACCGGCTTCTTCGTGCCCGACGCCTTGATGAACTCGGCGCCGCGGACTTCGGCGTCGCCGCCGATCTCGCCGATCATGATGATGCCCTCGGTCTCCGGGTCCTTCACGAACAGCTCCAGGCTGTCGACGAAGTTGGTGCCGTTGACCGGATCGCCGCCGATGCCGATGCAGGTGGTCTGGCCGAGACCGGCCGCCGTGGTCTGCGCCACCGCCTCATAGGTCAGCGTGCCGGAGCGCGAGACGATGCCGATCTTGCCGCGCTTGTGGATGTGGCCCGGCATGATGCCGATCTTGCACTCGTCCGGCGTGATGATGCCGGGGCAGTTCGGGCCGATCAGGCGGGTCTTGGAGCCGTCGAGCGCGCGCTTGACGCGGACCATGTCCAGCACCGGGATGCCTTCGGTGATGCAGACCACCAGCGGGATCCCGGCGTCGATCGCTTCCAGGATCGCGTCGGCCGCAAACGGCGGCGGCACGTAGATCACGGAGGCGTTGGCGCCGGTCTTCTCGACCGCCTCGGCGACGGTGTCGAAGATCGGCAGGTCGAGGTGCTTGGCGCCGCCCTTACCCGGCGTGACGCCGCCGACCATCTTGGTGCCGTAGGCGATCGCCTGCTCGGAGTGGAAGGTGCCCTGGGCTCCGGTGAAGCCCTGGCAGATCACCTTCGTGTTCTTGTCGACGAGAACAGCCATGTTACGCGGCCTCCTTCTTCACGGCGGCGACGATCTTCTTGGCTGCGTCGTCCAGATTGTCGGCGGACAGGATCGGCAGGCCGGAGTCGGCCAGGATCTGCTTGCCGAGCGCCACGTTGGTGCCTTCCAGCCGGACCACCAGCGGCACATGCAGCTTCACGTCGCGGGCCGCGGCGACCACGCCCTCAGCGATCACGTCGCAGCGCATGATGCCGCCGAAGATGTTGACCAGGATGCCTTCGACCGCGCTGTCGGACAGGATCAGCTTGAAGGCCGCGGTGACGCGCTCCTTGGTGGCGCCGCCGCCGACGTCGAGGAAGTTGGCCGGCTCGGCCCCATACAGCTTGATGATGTCCATGGTGGCCATGGCGAGGCCGGCGCCGTTGACCATGCAGCCGATGTTGCCGTCGAGCTTGACGTAGTTCAGCTCATGCTTGGCGGCTTCGATCTCCGCCGGATCCTCTTCCGCCTCGTCGCGCAGGGCGGCCACGTCCTTGTGACGGAACAGCGCGTTGTCGTCGAAGCTCATCTTGGCATCGAGCGCCAGGATGTCGCCAGACCCGGTGACGATCAGCGGGTTGATCTCGACGATGGCGCAGTCCAGCTCGGTGAACGCCTTGTAGGCGGCCTGGATGAACTTGGCGGCGGATCCCACCTGCTTGCCTTCCAGCCCCAGCGCGAAGGCGACCTTGCGGGTGTGGTGCCCCTGGATGCCGGTGGCCGGATCGACGGCGACCTTGACGATCTTCTCCGGCGTGTTGTGGGCGACCTCCTCGATCTCCATGCCGCCTTCGGTCGAGGCGATGATGGTGACGCGGCCGGTGGCGCGGTCGGTCAGCAGGCCGAGATACAGCTCGCGCTTGATGTCGGCACCTTCCTCGACATAGAGGCGCTTGACCTCCTTGCCGGCCGGGCCGGTCTGCTTGGTCACGAGGACGTGATTGAGCATCTCGGCGGCGTTGGAGGCGACCTCCTCGACCGACTTGACGACGCGGACGCCGCCCTTGCCGCCCGGATTGTCCTGGAAGCGGCCGGCGCCGCGGCCGCCGGCATGGATCTGCGACTTCACCACCCAGACCGGACCGCCGAGTTCACGGGCGACCGATGCAGCCTCTTCCGGGGTGAAGGCCACGCCGCCACGCGGAACGGCGACGCCGTACCCCCGCAGCAGATCCTTGGCCTGATATTCGTGAATGTTCATGGTTTTCGTCTCTGTCCCAGTCGGGAATTGTTTTTTGGAGGCCGCGGGGAGCCGGAAATTCTTCGGCTGACGGGCGGCGGATTTTTAAAAATCCGGGCTTCGGCTCTCAGGCGACCGGGAAGGGGACGGTCGGGGAGAGGGGAAGCGGGGTTTTCAAAAAAGTGGCAGGCGTTTCAAATATTGGGGCCTAGCTCTTCTCCGACCCTCTCCCACCGAAGGGAAGAGGATCGGGGAAGAGCGGAAACTGTTACTCCGCCGCCAGCCGCTCCACGACGCCGATGGCGCCGCTGTCGCGGATTTCCAGGATTTCACGCTCACCGAAGCCCAGCACGTCGCGCAGGATCTCGTCGGTGTGCTCGCCCAGCAGGGGAGAGCGGGTGACCTCCGTCGGGCTGTCGGACAGCTTGATCGGATTGCCGACCGTCAGGTAGCTGCCGCGGGTCGGATGCTCCACCTCGACCAGCGTGCCGGTCTCGTAGAGCGACTTGTCCTCGGCGATTTCCTTCATCGACAGGATCGGGCCGCAGGGAATGTCGTACTTGTTGAGAAGGTCCATGACCTCGAACTTGGTCAGGGTCTTGGTCCACTCCTCGACAGTGGCGAAAATGCTCATCAGGCGCGGCAGGCGGGCCACCGGGGTGGCGTAGTCGGGATCGGTGATCCACTCCTCCTTGCCGATGACCTTGCAGATCGACTTCCACACCGGTGCCTGGGCGATGAAGTAGATGTAGGCGTTGGGATCGGTCTCCCAGCCCTTGCACTTCAGGATCCAGCCCGGCTGGCCGCCGCCCGACGCGTTGCCGGCGCGCGGCACCGTGTCGCCGAACTCGCCGTTCGGGTATTGCGGGTATTCCTTCATCGGCCCGTGGGCCAGACGCTGCTGGTCGCGCAGCTTGACGCGGCACAGGTTCAGCACGGCGTCCTGCATGGCGGCCAGCACCTTCTGGCCACGGCCGGTCTCCTTGCGCTGGTAAAGCGCGGTGACGATGCCGAGCGCCAGATGCAGGCCGGTGCCGCTGTCGCCGATCTGGGCGCCGGTGACCATGGGCGGGCCGTCGTCGAAGCCGGTGGTCGAGGCGGCACCGCCCGCACATTGGGCGACGTTCTCGTACACCTTGCAGTTCTCGAACGGCCCGGGCCCGAAGCCCTTGACCGACGCGACGATCATCGCGGGGTTCAGTTCCTGGATACGCTCCCAGGTGAACCCCATGCGATCGAGCACGCCGGGGGCGAAGTTTTCGACCATCACGTCGCAGGTCTTGATCAGCGCCTCCAGCACCTCCTTGCCCTTGGGCGTCTTGGTGTCGAGGGTGATGGACCGCTTGTTGTGGTTCAGCATGGTGAAATACAGGCTGTCGGCGTCCGGCAGGTCGCGCAGCTGGCTGCGGGTGATGTCACCCTCGCCCGGCCGTTCGACCTTGATGACGTCGGCGCCGAACCAGGCGAGCAACTGGGTGCAGGTCGGTCCCGACTGAACATGTGTGAAGTCGAGAATCCGCACGCCCTGAAGTGCCTTGCCCATGTATTTTCCCCCTGCTCTTTAAGTCGTGTTGGTCGGCTCGGCCGCTTCCCCGATGCCGTCCCTTAGGACGGCATCTTGCGGACCGAGCTGGTCGGATTGAGGCTGCCGATGTTGCCGCTTTCGGTGCCGGCGGCCGGATCGATGACGGCGTTGATCAGGGTCGGACGGCCGCTGTCCATCGCCTCGCTGACCGCGCGGTACAGCTCGTCCGGGTTGGTGACATGGACGCCGACGCCGCCGAAGGCTTCCATCATCTTGTCGTAGCGCGAGCCGGGGACGAAGACCATCGGCGACGGGTCGTTTCCGCCGGTCGGGTTGACGTCGGTCCCGCGATAGATGCCGTTGTTGTTGAAGATGACGATGCAGACCGGCAGGTTGTAGCGGCAGATCGTCTCCACCTCCATGCCGGAGAAGCCGAAGGCGCTGTCACCCTCGACCGCCAGCACCGGCTTGCCGCTCTCCACCGCAGCGGCGACCGCATAGCCCATGCCGACGCCCATCACGCCCCAGGTGCCGACGTCCAGGCGCTTGCGCGGCTGGTACATGTCGATGATGCCGCGGGCGAGGTCGAGCGTGTTGGCGCCCTCATTGACCAGCAGGGCGTCCGGCCGCTCCTTGATGACGCGGCGCAGGGCGCCAAGCGCACCATGGAAGTTCATCGGCGAGGCGTTGCTCATCAGCTTCGGCGCCATCTTGGCGACGTTCTGCTCACGCTTGGCCGCGACGGTGGCCATCCAGTCGGTCGGCGGGGTCAGGCCGCCGTCGATGCCCTTCAGCATCACTTCCATGACGGACGCGATGTCGCCGACCAGCGGAGCATGGATTTCGACGTTGCTGTCCATCTCCCGCGGCTCGATATCGACCTGGATGAACTTCTTGGAGCCGGGCTTGCCCCAGGTCTTGCCCTTGCCGTGCGACAGCAGCCAGTTCAGGCGGGCGCCGACCAGCATGACCACGTCGGCTTCCTGAAGCACCAGCGAGCGGGCGGCGCCGGCCGACTGCGGATGGGTGTCGGGCAGCAGGCCCTTGGCCATGCTCATCTGCAGGAAGGGGATGCCGCTCTTCTCGACGAAGGAGCGGATCGTCTCGTCGGCCTGGGCGTAGGCGGCGCCCTTGCCGAAGATCACCAGCGGACGCTTGGCGCCCTTCAGCAGGTCGAGCGCGCGGTTCACCGCCTCGGCCGACGGATACTGCGCCGGGGTCGGATCGACCACCTTGACCAGCGACTTCGCACCTTCCGCGGCGTCCATCACCTGCGAGAACAGCTTGGCCGGCAGGTCGAGATAGACGCCGCCCGGACGGCCCGACACGGCGGCGCGGATGGCGCGCGCCACGCCGATGCCGATGTCCTGGGCGTGCAGGATGCGGAAGGCGGCCTTGCACAGCGGCTTGGCGATGGCCAGCTGGTCCATCTCCTCGTAGTCGCCCTGCTGGAGATCGACGATCTCACGCTCCGACGAACCGCTGATGAGGATCATCGGGAAGCAGTTGGTGGTGGCGTTCGCCAGCGCGGTCAGGCCGTTCAGGAAGCCCGGCGCCGACACCGTCATGCACACGCCCGGCTTCTTCGTCATGAAGCCGGCGATGGCGGCGGCGTTGCCGGCGTTCTGTTCGTGGCGGAACGAGACGACCCGCATGCCCTCGGCCTGCGCCATGCGCAGCAGGTCGGAGATCGGAATACCGGGGACGACATACAGGTTGTTGATGTCGTTGAGCTTGAGCGCGTCGATGACGAGCTGGAAGCCGTCGGTCAGCGCCGGCGCGTCTTCGACAACAGATGCTTCCGTGGCCTGGTTCTTAGTGATCGTTGCAGCCGCAGTAGACATATGGGTGACTCCTCCCCGAGGCTCCGAAAAAGGTTCAAAGTTGGTTAGTCGAGGAAGGCGCAATGCCGTTCCACGTACTGTGCGAGACCGAGCGTGTGTTCCCGGACGCGGCGTTCCGCGAGATCGGCATCACGGGCGGCCAGCGCCTCGATGATGTCCCGATGCTCGTGGATGGACTGGTCGGCACGGTCGCCGAGGCCCATCGTCGCGCGCCGGATCGCACGCATATGGATGAAGAAGCGGTCGGTCAGGTCCGAGATCAGGGTGGAACCCGAAGCCTGGACGATGCTTTGATGGAAGACGATGTTGGCGTCCGAATACTCGGCGACATGTTCCGCCAACTCGGCCTTCGTGTATTTGTCGAACGCGGCGTGCAGGAGTTCAAGCTTGTCGGTGGTGGCGTTCTCGACGAACAGGCGTGCCGCCATGCCTTCCAGGGCGGCACACACCGTGATCATCTCCACCAGCTCGGCCTTCGTCTTGCGCACCACGAAGATCCCGCGCCGCGGTTGGGAGCGGATGAACCCCTCCTGTTCCAGCAGCGCCATCGCCTCCCGCACCGGAGTGCGGCTGACACCCAACGCCTCGCACAGACGGCGTTCGTCCAACCTGATCTCGCTGCTCTGGCCGTAGATGTTCATCTGCGTGATCGCCTGTCGCAGCGCCTGATAGGCCTTCGCCTTGAAACTCATGCCCTGTTCGAGCGGTTCGACACTGAATCTTTCTCGGTTCATCACGTTTCCGACCCTTTGCGCGCCGACGCCATCGGCGCCGCTTGTTGTCGTGAGCGTTCCTGTGCGAGCGTTCGGATGATCGCCCTCTGTGCGTCGTTTTGGGCGGCGCGTCGTTTTGAATTATCGATACGGTATACCAGATGCCAGACACCCGCAACAGCAATTGCGGGAACCTCGAACTATTTCTGTCGCCGACGGAGTTGGGGGCTGTTTTGTTCGATTTTTCTGGCTATTGCGCGGTAATCGCCCTAATTTGAGCCCTTGGGATCGTTTTTCGGGAAGGGACCCGCGCATGGCCGACACCCAGCATCTGGCCGCGGCCGCAGACAAGACGTCGTCCGGCGCGGCGGAAGAGACCTCCGACCCGAACTTCATGACCTCGCTGGCCCGTGGGCTGTCGGTGATTCGCGCCTTCACCGAGCGGGATCCGAACCTGACCATCGCCGATATCGCCAAGATCACCGGCCTGCCACGGGCGGCGGCGCGGCGCTGCCTGCTGACGCTGATGCAGCTGGGCTATGCCGGGTCGGACGGCCGGACCTTCCATCTGAAGCCGAAGATCCTGGCGCTCGGCTATTCCTTCCTGTCGTCGGCTCCGCTGGCGACGATCCTCGACCCGCTGATCGAACAGGTCAGCGGCGTCGTCCAGGAATCCTGCTCCGCCGCCGTGCTGGACGAGGACGACGTCGTGTATATCGCGCGGGCGGCGACCAAGCGGATCATGTCGGTCGGGCTGAATGTCGGCAGCCGGCTGCCTGCCTATTGCACCTCGATGGGGCGCGTGCTGCTGGCTGCCCTGCCCGAGACGGAACTTGACGCCTATCTGGCACGGGTGCCGCTGAAGCCCTTCACCGAACGCACCATCACCGCCGCCGATGCGCTGAAGCGTGAACTGGAACGGGTGCGCGACCGCGGCTTCTCGCTGGTGGACCAGGAGTTGGAACTGGGGCTGCGCTCCATCGCCGTGCCGATCCGCACGGCAACGGGTGGCGTGGTCGCCGCAATGAACATCAGCGCCCAGGCCGCCCGCGTCACCTGCCCGGAAATGGAGGTGCAGTTCCTGCCGCACCTGCACCGCGCGTCGGAAGAGGCGCGGGTGCTGCTGGTGCGGTCGCGGGGGATGTGAGGGCGCAGTACCGGATTGGGGAGCGACAGGTCAACCGATTGAGCGTATCGGTGTCGTAGGGAATGCCCGACAGTCCATAAGACCAGAGGTTGGATTTCGAGCAGAACGGAACGGCAAAAAGCTCGAAGGCCTTCATGTGCCCCAACGCCAGCAGCCGCTTATGTCTCTGAGTGGCAGAGCAGGAGCAAGCCCATAGCAATCGCCGCCATCCGGAAGCAACCAACGGCTTCCGCTTTAGACAATTTATGGAATTGACGGGATCAAAGGCAGGTGGAGTGGCTCTATTTTCATTTCTCGGAAAGAAATAGTTAGTGCGAAAAACGACATACTTGCAAGAAATAAGAAATAACAGCCTCATTGGACGCGCCCATTCACGATATTTGCATAAATTTCAGTTGAGCTTTTAACTCTTTGGAACCAAACTGAGCAATCTACAATCCGGAAACTACCATCCGGTACACCCTAAAACATTCACATGATCGTCTCTGGAGAAATCTCCGTCAGCGCCGCCTTGATCTTCGGCACCATATAGTCGGCGAAAGCCCGCACCTTGGCCGGCACCAGCGCGCGATGGGGATAAAGCACGGCGAGCGTCACCGGTTCCGGCGGAAAGTCGGGCAAGACCGGCACCAGCGCGCCGCTGGCCAGATGCTCCGCCACCTCCCACAAGGGCTTCATGGCGATGCCGCGGCCGTCCAGCGCCCAGCCGGTCAGCACATCGCCGTCGTCGGCGTCGAAGCGGCCGGACACCGGCAGCTTCACCGGCTCGCCGCCCTCCAGCACGCTCCATTGATATTGCTGGGTGCCGGGGAAGCGCAGGAGCAGGCAGTTGTGGCCCGACAGGTCGGCCGGCCTTTCCGGCCGGCCGCGCTCCGACAGGTAGGCGGGTGCCGCCACCAGCACGCGGCGCACGTCGGCGATCTTGCGGACGACGAAGCTGGAATCCTTCAGCGCCGCCATCCGCACCGCCACATCGACCGCCTCGCGCAGCAGGTCGAGCAGATGGTCGGACAGGCGCAGCCGCACCTCGACCAGCGGGTGGGCGGCGCAGAAATCCGGCACCAGAGGCGACAGGATGCGGCGGCCGAAGCCCAGCGGCGCCGTCACCCGCACGCTGCCCGACGGCACGCCGGATCCGGCGGCGATGCTGCTCTGCGCCCGCTCCACCGCTTCCAGGACTTCAAGGCAGCTCTGGTAGAAATCCATGCCGGTTTCGGTCGCCTGCAACTGCCGCGTCGTGCGGTTCAGCAGCCGGACGCCGAGATGGGTTTCCAACTGCTGGATCCGGTGGCTGACCATGGCCGGCGACATGCGCAGGTTCCGCCCGGCGGCCGACAGGCTGCCCAGTTCGACGACGCGGACGAAGATGCGCATGTTCTCAAGCAACGCCATGCTCGCGCGGACTCCCTGCCAGACGAATGGGCCGGACCGGTGGGTTTACGGCCGGGACGGACGCTAGCACGGGTGCCGCGGAGAGGGAATTTCCGCGACGCAGCAAGCCCGCCCAAACGAAAGCCGCCGGAGCGCGTCTGCGCCCCGGCGGCTTTCCTGTCGGACGGGATGGAAGCGGATCGTCAGACCAGAACGGTCTCGCTCTCCTCCACCGGCAGGTCCAGCGTCTCCTCGAACTCGTTGACGCTGTCGATGTCGGCGCCCATGGAGATGTTGGTCACCCGTTCCAGCACCAGCTCGACGACGACCGGCACCTGATACTCGTCCATCCAGGCCTGGGCCTGGGTGAACGCCTCCTGGATGCGGTCGGGCTCGGTGACGCGGATCGCCTTGCAGCCCAGCCCTTCCGCCACCGCGACGTGATCGACGCCATAGACGCCGATCTCCGGCGCGTTGATGTTCTCGAAGGACAGCTGGACCTGGAAGTCCATCTGGAAGGCGCGCTGCGCCTGCCGGATCAGGCCGAGATAGGCGTTGTTCACCAGCACATGGATGTAGGGCAACTTGTGCTGGGCGCCGACCGCCAGCTCCTCGATCATGAACTGGAAGTCGTAATCGCCGGACAGGGCGACGATGCGCCGCTTCGGATCGGCCACCCGGACGCCGAGTGCGGCCGGCAGGGTCCAGCCCAGCGGGCCGGCCTGGCCGCAGTTGATCCAGTGGCGCGGCTTGTAGACGTGCAGGAACTGCGCGCCGGCGATCTGCGACAGGCCGATGGTGGTGACGTAGGTGGTGTCCTGGCCGAAGGCGCTGTTCATCTCCTGATAGACGCGCTGCGGCTTCATCGGCACCTGATCGAAGTCGCTGCGGCGGTGCATCGACCGCTTGCGGCCCTGGCAATCCTTGACCCAGCCGCCGAGATCCTTGAAGCGGCCCTCAGCCTTCCACTCCTTCGCGACCTCGATGAACAGGTCGAGTGCTGCGCCGGCGTCCGACACGATGCCGAGATCCGGCATGAAGACGCGGCCGATCTGGGTCGGCTCGATGTCGACATGCACGAACTTGCGGCCCTTGGTGTAGACCTCGACCGAGCCGGTGTGGCGGTTGGCCCAGCGGTTGCCGATGCCCAGCACGAAGTCGGACTTCAGCATGGTGGCGTTGCCGTAACGGTGCGAGGTCTGCAGGCCGACCATGCCGGCCATCAGCGGATGGTCGTCGGCGATGGTGCCCCAGCCCATCAGGGTCGGGATCACCGGCACGCCGAGCAGCTCGGCGAACTCCACCAGCTTGTCGGACGCATCGGCGTTGATGATGCCGCCGCCGGCCACGACCAGCGGACGTTCCGCCGCCGCGAACATCGCCAACGCCTTCTCGACCTGGGCGCGGGTGGCCGAGGGCTTGTAGACGGCCAGAGGCTCATAGGTCTCGTCGTCGAACTCGATCTCGGCCATCTGGACGTCGATCGGCAGGTCGATCAGCACCGGGCCGGGCCGGCCGCTGCGCATCAGGTGGAAGGCCTGCTGGAAGACGTAGGGCACCTGCGCCGGTTCCAGCACGGTCACAGCCCATTTGGCGACCGGCTTGGCGATGTCGGCGATGTTGATCGCCTGGAAATCCTCCTTGTGCAGGCGGGCGCGCGGCGCCTGGCCGGTGATGCACAGGATCGGGATCGAGTCCGCGATCGCCGAATAGAGGCCGGTTATCATATCGGTGCCGGCCGGGCCGGAGGTGCCGATGCACACGCCGATGTTGCCGGCCTTGGCCCGGGTGTAGCCTTCGGCCATGTGCGAGGCACCCTCGACATGGCGGGCCAGGACATGGCGCATCGTGCCGCGCCGCTGCATCGCCGCATAGAAGGGGTTGATCGCGGCGCCCGGGACGCCGAAGCAGACGTCGATGCCCTCCCGCTCCAGCACCCGCACCGCCGCTTCCGCCGCCGTCATTTTCGCCATCGCTCGACTCCTCACCAAACGCGATTGTTGCTGAGGACAGCTAAGCGCGCGGATGGTGGGGACGGCAAATCAACGGCTTGCCTTTTCCACAGACTGGAAAGCGGCGCCGAATGGGGAGGAGCCTCAGCTGCCGCGATAGGTCGAATAGGCCCAGGGCGAAACCAGCAGCGGCACATGGTAATGCTGGGACGCATCCTTGATGCCGAAGCGCAGGGGAACCTCGTCGATGAAGTCCGGGCCATCCCCTGAGATCACGGCGATGCGGCGGAAATACTCGCCGGCCATGAACAGCAGCTCATAACGGCCGGGCTTGAAATCCTCGCCCTGGAGCGCCGGGGCGTCGAGCCTGCCGTCGGCATTCGTCGTGAACTCGCCGAGAACGACACCGGTGTCTAGCGAGGTCAGGCGGATGCGCATCCCCGGCGCCGGACGGCCGGCGGCAATGTCGAGGACGTGGGTGGTCAGGCGGCCCATGGCGGTGCGGTCTCCACGGCGGTGCGGTTCGGGATGCCGCAGCTTAAGCCCAACCGCCCTCCCCTGCCCACCCGCGAAAATCCGGAAACAGTCTTCACCCCCGCCTCCAATCCGCCGATTGAACCCCCGGCCGCCAATGGCTTAGCCTAGACACCGCTTCGACCGCAGCGTTAAGAGCGAGACGACGATGACCGACACCGCCCAACCCCAGGGCTATCCCCGCGATATGATCGGCTATGGCGCCACCCCGCCGCAGGCCAACTGGCCGGGCGGCGCCCGGATCGCGGTGCAGTTCGTCATCAATTACGAGGAGGGCGGCGAGAATTGCGTCCTCCACGGCGACGCCGCGTCGGAGGCCTTCCTGTCGGAGATCGTCGGCGCCCAGCCGATCCCCGGCGCCCGCCACATGAACATGGAGTCGATCTACGAATACGGCTCGCGCGCCGGCTTCTGGCGGCTGCACCGCCTGTTCACCGAGCGCAACCTGCCGGTCACCGTCTATGGCGTCGCCATGGCGCTGGAACGCAATCCCGAGGTGGTCGCCGCGATGAAGGCCGCCGGCTGGGAGATCGCCACCCATGGCTGGCGCTGGATCGACTACCAGCATCTGCCGGCCGAGGTGGAGCGCGAGCATATGCTGCGCGCCATCGAGGTCCACACCCGTGTCACCGGGGAACGTCCGCTCGGCTGGTATCTCGGGCGGTGCAGCCCCAACACTTGGCGGCTGGTCGCCGAGGAGGGCGGCTTCGTCTACAACGCCGATTCCTACGCCGACGACCTGCCCTATTGGGACGACAGCCATGGCCGGCCGCAGCTGATCGTGCCCTATACGCTGGACGCCAACGACATGCGTTTCGCGACGAACCAGGGCTTCAACAGCGGCGATCAGTTCTTCGCCTATCTGAAGGACAGCTTCGACACCCTCTACGCCGAGGGAGAGACGGCGCCGAAGATGCTGTCCATCGGCCTGCATTGCCGGCTGGTCGGGCGTCCCGGCCGTGCGGCGTCGCTGGCCCGTTTCCTCGACTATGTGCGCAGCCATGACAAGGCGTGGGTGGCGACCCGGCTCGACATCGCCCGCCACTGGATCGCCGAACACCCCTACACCGCGACGTGAGAGCGCAGATGCCCTACAGCATGGACGATCTGAACCGGATGGACCGCGCCGCCTTCGTCGCGGCACTGGGTGCGGTGTTCGAGGAAAGCCCCTGGGTCGCCGACGCCGCCTGGGACCAGCGCCCCTTCGCCGATGCCACAGGCTTGCGCGCGGCGATGACCGGCATCGTGCGCGCGGCGGGGACGGAGCGGCAGCGCGCGCTGATCCTGTCCCACCCTGACCTTGCCGACCGCGCCAGCCGCCCGGCCAATCTGACCGCCTTCTCGCAGACCGAGCAGGCGAAGGCGGGTCTCAACGAGCTGACGGAGGCGGAGGCCCAGGAGCAGCGCGACCTGAACCGCGCCTACCGCGAGCGCTTCGGCTTCCCCTTCATCATGGCGGTGCGTTTCAGCAGCAAGCAGGAGATCCTGGCGGCAATGCGCGAGCGCGTGGCGAACGAACCCGAAGTGGAGTTCGGCCGGGCGCTGGAGGAGATCTACAAGATCGCCGGCTTCCGGCTGGACGATCTGGTAACGGGATGACACCCGCTCCAGAAATAAAAAAGCGCGCCGCCCCGACCGGAGCGGCGCGCCTTTTTGTCGAGGTGTCCGTTACGCTTCCATCGCCTTGACGACCTCTTCGGTGACCTTCTTGGCGTCGCCGAACAGCATCATGGTGTTGGGGCGGAAGAACAGCTCGTTCTCGACACCGGCATAGCCGGCGGCCATGCCGCGCTTGATGAAGAACACCGTCTTGGCCTTCTCCACGTCCAGGATCGGCATGCCGTAGATGGCGCTGGTCGGGTCGGTCTTGGCCGCCGGGTTGGTCACGTCGTTGGCGCCGATGACGAAGGCCACATCCGCCGTGCCGAAGTCGCGGTTGATGTCCTCCAGCTCGAACACCTCGTCGTAGGGCACATTGGCTTCGGCCAGCAGCACGTTCATGTGACCGGGCATACGGCCCGCCACCGGGTGGATGGCGTACTTCACGTCCACGCCCTCATGCTTCAGCGCATCCGCCATCTCGCGCAGGGCATGCTGTGCCTGGGCCACCGCCATTCCGTAGCCCGGGACCACGATCACCGACTGGGCGTTCTTCATGATGTACGCGGCATCTTCGGCCGAACCGGCCTTGACCGAGCCCTGCGGACCCTTGGCACCAGCCGCCGCACCAGCCGCCTCGCCGCCGAAGCCGCCGAGGATGACGTTGAAGATCGAGCGGTTCATGCCCTTGCACATGATGTAGGACAGGATCGCGCCCGAAGATCCCACCAGCGCGCCGGTGATGATCAGCAGATTGTTCTGCAGGGTGAAGCCGATGCCGCAGGCCGCCCAGCCGGAGTAGCTGTTCAGCATCGAGATCACCACCGGCATGTCGGCGCCGCCGATCGGCAGGATCAGCAGGAAACCCAAAGCCAGCGAAACCGCCACGATCAGCCAGAGCGCCGCGTCGGCATTCGATTGCACCAGCCAGCCGATCAGGATGACGGTCAGCACGCCCAGCGCCGCATTCAGCGGATGCTGCATCGGGAAGACCAGCGGCTTGCCGGTGACCAGCCCCTGGAGCTTGGCGAAGGCGACGATGGAGCCGGTGAAGGTGATCGCACCCACCGCGGTGCCCAGCGCCATCTCGATCAGCGAGCCCTTGGCGATGGCGCCGCGGACGCCGATGCCGTAGGCCTCCGGCGAGTAGAAGGCGGCGAGCGCCACGAAGACGGCGGCCAGACCGACCAGCGAGTGGAAGGCGGCGACCAGCTGCGGCAGCGCCGTCATCTCGATCTTCTTGGCGACGACATAGCCGATGGCGCCGCCGATGGCGATGCCGAGCACGATCATCCAGTAGGACTGGACGATGGGCGAGGCCAGCGTGGTCAGGATGGCGATGGTCATGCCGACCATGCCGTAGATGTTGCCCTGGCGCGAGGTCTCCGGGCTGGAGAGCCCACGCAGCGCCATGATGAAGCAGATGGAGGCGACGAGGTAGAGAAGGGCCGACAAGGTTTCCATGATCTTACTTGCCCTTCTTCTTGAACATGGAGAGCATGCGCTGGGTCACCAGGAAGCCGCCGAAGATGTTGACGGACGCCAGGATGACGGCGAGGAAGCCGAGAACCTTGGAGAAGCCGAAGCCGGCCGGTCCGGCGGCGACCAGCGCGCCGACGATGATGACCGACGACACGGCATTGGTGACGGCCATCAGGGGCGAGTGCAGGGCCGGGGTGACGCGCCAGACGACGTAGTAGCCGACGAAGCAGGCGAGCACGAGCACGGTCAGGCCGGTGACGAAGAAGTTGCCGTGGCCGGCGGCTTCGGTGACGGGGACCGGCGACAGCTGCGCCACCTGCGCGGCCAGGGCATCGACCTGGTTGGTCAGGGCCGCCAGGGTCTGGCGGAAGGCGGCGATGTTGCTTGCGGGATCCGGGTGTTCCATGGGATCCGCCTCCTCACGCGGGTTGCGCTTCGCGGGCGTCCGCGAAGGCAGGATGCACGATGGCGCCGTCGCGGGTCAGCGCGATGGCCTTGACGATCTCGTCGTCCCAGTTGACGGCCACGCCGGTGTCCTTGCCGTGCAGCGACGTCAGCAGCGCCAGCAGGTTCTTGGCGTAGAGCAGCGAGGCGCTCTCGGCGATGCGGCTGGCGTAGTTGGCATGGCCGACGATCTTCACGCCGTTGGCCGTGGTCACCACCTCGCCCAGCTTGGAACCCTCGACGTTGCCACCCTGCTCAACCGCCAGATCGATGATGACCGAACCGGGCTTCATCGACGCCACATGCTCCGCCGTCACCAGGATCGGCGCCTTGCGGCCGGGGATCAGCGCGGTGGTGATGACGATGTCCTGCTTCTTGATGTGCTCGGCGACCAGGGCGGCCTGCTGGCGCTTGTAGTCGTCGGACATCTCCTTGGCATAGCCGCCGGCGGTCTCGGCTTGGCGGAACTCGTCGTTCTCGACCGCGACGAAGCTGCCGCCGAGCGACTGCACCTGCTCCTTCACCGCCGGGCGCACGTCGGTGGCCGAGACGATGGCGCCGAGGCGCTTGGCGGTGGCGATGGCCTGGAGACCGGCGACGCCGACGCCCATGATGAAGGCACGGGCCGGCGGCACGGTGCCGGCGGCGGTCATCATCATCGGGAAGGCGCGGCCATATTCCGACGCGGCATCGACGACGGCCTTGTAGCCGGCGAGGTTGGCCTGGGAGGACAGCACGTCCATGACCTGGGCGCGGGTGATGCGCGGCATGAACTCCATGGCGAAGGCGTTCACGCCGGCATCGGCATAGGCCTTCACATGGTCGCGGCTGTTGTAGGGATTGAGGATGGCGAACAGCAGCGCACCCTTGCGGATCAGCGCCAGCTCGTCCTCGCCGCCTTCCGCGGCGATCAGCGGCCGCTGGACCTTCAGCACGATGTCGGCATCGGCGAGCGCGGACGCGGCATCGGCGGCGATGGCGGCCCCCGCCGCCTCATAGGCCGCGTCGGTGATGCTGGAACCGAGACCGGCCCCGCTCTCAACCACCACGTCCAGACCGAGGGTTTTGAATTTCTTGACGGTTTCGGGAGACGCGGCGACGCGGCGCTCGCCCGGGCGGCGCTCCCTGGGTATCGCGATCTTCATGTCGTTTGCTTTCGAAGGCCGGCCATGGCGGCAGGCGATGATCGGCCCGCTTCCGGGCCAGGGCCGGGCCAGGGGCGGATCAGGGCGGGCAGGCGCCGAAGCGGCAGGTCAGGTGGGGCAGCGGCTGTGTGCCGGCCCCACCCGCGGCACTCACTGGTTGGCAACGACCGGGAAGTCCCAGCCTTCGGTGGCGGCGGCCGTGGTGGCGGCCGTCAGCGGCAGATCGTCCGCCGGCCGCTCGTCCAACTGGAGGCGGATCAGGTCGCGGACGCTGACGACGCCGACCAGGGTCGCCCCCTCCAGCACCGGCACGTGGCGGATGCCGTGTTCGTCCATCAGGCTCAGCACATGCCGCACCGGATCGGACGGGCTGCAGCAATAGGGATCGCGCGTCATCAGCGCCGATACCGCCTGCTCCAGGATGGCCGGCCCGCGGTCGACCAGCGCGCGGACGACGTCGCGTTCGGAAATGACGCCGACCACCGTGTTGCCTTCGGTGCGGCAGACGTCCTTGACCACCAGCGCGCCGGTGTTCTCCGCCTTCATCAGGCGCAACGCCGTGGTCACCGTTTCATTGATGCGCACCATGCCGATGCGCGTGCCCTTCTTGCGGAGAATGTCCTCGACCTTCATGACGCTCCACCCCCCTTTGAGGCGGCCGGCATGATCCCTGCCCGGGTCAGCGCCGGCCGCGTCACCTGATTTGGTTGCCCTGACTTGGCTATTGGGCCGCCACCGCCTCCGGGGCGCGGGCGGGAGCCGCCGCGGGCTGCGGCCGGCTGTAGCAGCCGGCTGTCTCGCCCCGCTGCTTCACCAGCGCCAGCACCACGTCGATTGTCGGCGTCGGCACGCCAACCATGCGGCCCATCTCCTGCACCACCGACAGCAGCGGGTCGATTTCCATCGGCCGGCCGCGCTCCAGATCCTGGAGCATCGAGGTCTTGTGCGCGCCCACGGCGGCGGCGCCGTTGATGCGGCGCTCGACATCGACGCGGAAATGGACGCCCAGCTTGTCGCCGATGTCCTTGGCCTCCAGCATCATCGCCTTGGCGACGGCGCGGGTTTCCGCATCGCCGCAGATGACCTCCAGCGTGCCATGGGTCAACGCGCTGATCGGGTTGAAGCACAGGTTGCCCCACAGCTTCAGCCAGATCTCGTCGCGGATGCGGTCGAGAACCGGCGCGCGCAGGCCACCGGCCTCCATCGCCTTCGACAGGGCGACCACACGTTCCGACTTCGACCCGTCCGGTTCACCGAGGGAGAACTTGTCGCCATAGACATGCTGGATGACGCCCGGCTCCACCACCTCGGTCGCCGGATAGACGACACAGCCGATGGCGCGCTGCGGACCCAGCCCGTTCCACTGGACCGAACCGGGATCGACGGTCTCCAGCGTGCGGCCGTCGAATTCGCCGCCGGTGCCGTGGAAATACCAATAGGGAATACCGTTGACCGCGGTGACGACGGCGGTGTCGTCACCCAGCAGCGGTTGCATCGCGGGCACGACACCGGGGACGGAGTGGGCCTTCAGCGCGATGATGACGTAATCCTGCGGGCCGAGTTCGGCCGGGTTGTCGGTGCAGCGGGGGTGGACGACGGTCTTCTCCTCCCCCATCAGCAAGGTGACGCCGTTCTCGCGCATCGCCGCCAGATGCGCACCACGCGCCACCAGACTGACTTCGGCGCCCGCCTGGTGCAGGCGCACGCCGAGATAGCCGCCGATGGCCCCGGATCCGTAGATGCAAATCTTCATGCCGGATTCCCCTCTCCCCCGATTTCACTTTTTGAATGCTGTGGGGCTGGACGACGCCAGCCTGCCCACACCGGCCGCATCCATCGGCTGACCGGTTGCTTTGCAGCGGCATCCAACAGTCTGTCGCGCAAACTGTGTCTGGAGTTTGGTATACCACATACCGTATGTCAATGCGGAATGTGGGGTCACGGTCGAAGATTGCGGAATCGGGCGGCTCCCCGATCGAATCAGGCACCCTTCGCAAAGAAGTAGAGGGTCAGCACCGTTCCGATAATGACCACGAGGGTCTTCAGCAGCTTCGGATCGACCCGCTTGGCCCCCATGGCGCCGGCATAGCCGCCGGCCACCGCAGCCAGCGCCATAGCCGTGGTTTCCGGCCAGGACACCGCACCGGCGACGATGAAGGTGCCGACCGCCGCGGCATTCATCAGCATCGCCAACAGAAGCCGCAGCCCGTTCATCGCGTGGATGTCGCGCAGCCCGAACAGGGTCAGCGCCGCCAGCATCAGGAAGCCGATGCCGCCGCCGAAATAGCCGCCATAGATCGAGATCAGGAACTGCACCACCAGCACGCTGCGCCCGCCCAGCCGCAGCCGGGACACGATGCCCGGCGCATAGGCACCGATGGCAAAGATGGACGTCGCGAACAGCAGCAGCCAAGGCACGAATCGCGCGAAGACCGCATTGGGCGTCAGCAGAAGAAGAAGCGCGCCGGCCAGCCCGCCGACGAGGCTGAGGGCAGCGAACACCGGGACATTCACCTGTCCGCCCGCCGCGATCTCCCGCCGATAGGCCCAGCTGCTGGCCGCCTGCCCCGGAAACAGCGCCACCGTGCTGGAGGCGTTGGCGGCGACCGGCGGCACCCCGGCGAACAGCAGGGCCGGAAAGGTGATGAAGGCGCCGCCCCCGGCGACGGCGTTCAGCGCGCCCGAGGAGAAGGCGGCCAGCATCAGGACAAAAATACCCAGCATGATCGACACACCCTTTTCGATCCGTGTTGACGATGCCAATCGTATTCTGTATACAGAATATCAGACCTCCGACGCGATCTCTGCCGGACCGGATCTGAGGGGGAATGCCGGTCGTGACCGTGATTCACGATCACCCCCCCAAAACGCGACAAACCGACACCAGGACCAATGCGGTGGTCCCGGTGCCGGTTTGCCGTGTCGTTTGGCGATAGCGATACCGCCGTTATCGAGAGTTCCGGTCGGCCCCCCGGTCAGCCGGAACCCCGTGCCTCTTCAAATCATGTCTCTTTCAATCGGCACCTTCGGTCACCAGCTTGCCGACCGGCTGGGTGGTGTCCTCGGCGATCTGGCGGGCACGCATCGGCTTCAGGACGAACAGGGCCATGAAGGCGGCGATGGCGTTGACCGCGGCGGCGAAGAAGAACACCGCCTGCCAGCTGCCGGTCGAGGTCACGATGACGTTGGCGAAGGGAACGACCAGCGACGCGGTGCCCTTGGCGGTGTAGAGCAGGCCGGCGTTGGTGGTGGCGAACTTCGACCCGAAGCTGTCGGCGCAGCAGGACGGGAACAGGCTGTAGATCTCGCCCCAGGCGAAGAACACCAGACCGGTCAGGATGACGAAGGCGACCGGGTTGTGGCCCCACTGGTTCAGCGCCAGGATGCCGACCGCTTCGATGGCGAAGGCGATGAACATCGTGTTTTCACGGCCGATATGGTCGGACACCCAGCCGAAGAAGGGACGGGTCACGCCGTTCAGCACGCGGTCGATGGTCAGCGCGAAGGTCAGCGCCGGCAGGGTCAGACCCAGGATGCTGACGGGCGAGCCGTCGAGATGGAAGTCCTTGGCGATCGGGCCGAGCTGGGCGGTGGCCATCAGACCGCCGGCGGCGACCATGACGAACATCAGGTACATCACCCAGAAGACCGGCGACTTCAGCGTCTCCTGCGGGGTGTAGTTGCGGCGGCTCTGCGAGATGCTGGCCTTGTTCTTCGGCAGCAGGGCCGGGTCGGCTTCCTTCAGGAACCAGGCCAGCGCGAAGACGATCAGGCCCTGGCCCAGACCGAACACCAGGAAGGTCTGCTCGAAGCCCGACGCCTGGATCATGTTGGCGATCGGCACGACGGTGAGGGCGGAGCCGGCGCCGAACCCGGCCGCCGTCAGGCCGGCGGCCAGGCCGCGGCGGTCGGGGAACCACTTCAGGGCGTTGCCGACGCAGGTGCCATAGACGCCGCCGGCGCCGATGCCGCCGATGGCCGCACCGAGATAGAGCAGCGCCAGGGAGTCGGCGAACGAGTTGATGACCCAGGCCAGCGCGCACAGCACGCCGCCGATCAGAACGACGATGCGGGGACCGAACTTGTCGACGAACCAGCCTTCGACCGGCACCAGCCAGGTTTCGGTCACGACGAAAATGGTGAAGGCGACCTGAATGGCGGCACGACCCCAATGATACTTCTCATCGATGGGGTTGACGAACAGCGTCCAGCCATATTGCAGGTTCGCGATCATCGACATGCAGATCACGCCAATGACCAACTGCATCCAGCGGCCGCCGAGCGGTGCTCCCTGCGCCTCCGAATTCGTATGCTGCATCTTCTATCTCCTCCTAGGAAGCGGTTCTCTGCCGGTTCTGGCGTCGCTTCTGTTTTGATGCTTCAGGCGTTTTCTTGGGTGTCTTCTGAGATACTTCGGAATTTGATGCGGCTATTTGCTGTCATTATTTGCTGCAGGTGGCAGCGCGGCGAGGATGCGGCCTCGGGGCGCTCCACTGTTCCTGGGGGACGGGTTTTCGTCCCCCGCCAGATCGGTACGGTCCTGGTCCGATCTGGAATTATCAATATGGTATACCAGATGCCGAATGCCGCGCAAGCGATTAGTGGAAGGGGCGAACTGTTTCCGCAGGCTGCATTCGGGCGGCCATCGCGGGCGAGGGGCGGCTTTTGGTTTTCCGGCACGCGGAAAGCACGGCGGGGCAGCTTTGGGCGGGGCGGATTGTTGGCATATGGTATGCCAGTTCCGACGGCACACCGCCGCCGTTCAGGCCCATCCGGGCAGAACCCATATTGATAAGGAGTCGACCGCCATGGACCAGCAGCAGAACATCGAGATCGTCGTGGCGCGTGACGATGCCGATATCGCCGCCAGCTACCCGATCATGAAGGAGCTGCGGACCCACATGACCGACCCCGAGGCCTACCGCGCGCAGATTCGCCGACAGATGGACGACGGCTACAACCTCGCCCTGCTGCGGCTGGACGGCGAGATCGCCGGCTGCGGCGGCTTCCGCGTCCACGAGACGCTGTCGCGCGGCCGCTACATGTATGTGGAGGATCTGGTGACCAGCGCCGCCAAGCGCTCCTATGGGCTGGGCGACAAGCTGTTCGACTGGCTGGCGGGCGAGGCGCGGGAGCGCGGCTGCGCCCAAATGGAGATCATTTCCGGCATCCAGCGCGGCGAAGCCCACCGCTTCTATCACCGCAAGCGGATGACCATCAAAAGCTTCCAGCTGGTGCTGCCGCTCGCCTGACCCGGTGTAGCCGTCCGAAAGGGGCGGAAACGAAAAAAGACGGCCTGCGGGAGGCCGTCTTTTTCACGATGAAGGATCGGAGAAGCCGCGGATCAGAACGCGCGCGGGAAGCTCGCCCAGGACGGGCCCGGCGGCAATTCGTCTTCCTGTTCCTTCAAATCGGCTTCGGTCGGGTTGGCGAGTCGAAGCGGCGCTGAGGAGAAATCGCGTTGCGACTTGCCCGCATTGGCGACCTGCATCGACAGGATGTAGTGGACGGTGCCGCCGAAGACGGACAGCACAAGCGCCAGAACCAGCATTTCCAACATGTTCATCGCTCCAGTGTCTCGGTGGGGTGCTTTTTTGTTTGGTCGGCTTCGGCGTGACAATTCCGTTATGACGCAGCGCAGCAACCCCATCAAGTTTTTTGGTATACAAGGTACATGATGCCGGTCATGCGCATGCCGCATGCCTCGCCTCATTTGCATGCTTACCAAACATACCGCATTACCAACAGTCTTGCTGTGCTGCCTTGGTATCATGGCCCTAACAGTGCAGGCCCGGATGCGCTGCACCATCGTATGAGGGACGGCATCACGACGCCTCCGACAAGCCAGCTTGCGAAATTGTTTGATTGGCGTACTGTATTTGGCATACCATATTCATAGAGGGTCGCCCGTGGATGGGGCCACCCCACCGACGGTTTTCCGCCAGCCGCAGCCGATCAGGAGCCACGCCATGAAGGTCGAACATATCCTGCGCACCAAGCAAGCCCGCGTCGTTGCCGTGCGGACCAGCGCAACGGTCGCCGATGCCATCCGCCTGATGAAGGCGGAGAACATCAGCGCCCTGGTGGTCAAGGACGTCTGCCGCACCGAAGGCAACACGCTGGCCGGCGTCCTGTCGGAACGCGACATCGTCCATGCCCTGCTGGAGCGCGGCGGCTCGCTGCTGTCCATGCCGGTGTCGCAGCTGATGACGCGCCAGCCGGTGACCTGCGCCCCGTCCGACAGCGTCCGGCAGGCCTTGCAGCTGATGGACCAGCACCATATCCGCCATCTTCCGGTTCTTGAGGACGGCCATCTGGTCGGCGTCGTCAGCGCGCGCGACTTCACCCGTCTGCAATTGCAGGAGCTTGACGGCACCGTCTCCGCCGTCGCGGAACCGCCCCCGACCGCCGCCACCTACGCCCACTGATCCATCCCACCCGACCGCCCCACCCACTGCGGCGCCGCCGGCACATCCTGCCCGGCGGCGCCTTTGCCATGGGAGAGACCGCCCGTGACCACCCTGATCTTCACCCATCACGACTGCTTCGCGCACGACACCGGCCCCGGCCACCCGGAGGCGCCGGAACGGCTGGCCGTGGTGTGGCAGGTGCTCGACCGGCCGGAGTTCCGCGATCTGGAGCGCCGCTCCGCCCCCGAAGCCGATGTGGAGCAGCTGTCGCGTGTCCACGAGCGCAGCTATGTCGAGGCCGTTTTGGAGGCGGTGCCGACCGACGGCTATCAGCGGCTGGACGGCGACACGCTGTTGTCGCCGGGCTCACGCGGGGCGATCCTGCGCGCGGCCGGGTCGGTGTGCGCCGCGGTGGACGCCGTGCTGGCCGGCGAGGCGACCAACGCCTTCTGCGCGGTGCGCCCCTGCGGCCACCATGCCGAACCCGCCCGCGCCATGGGATTCTGCGTCTTCAACAACGTCGCCGTCGGCGCCCTGCATGCCCGCGAGGTGCATGGGCTGACCCGCATCGCCGTGGTCGATTTCGACGTGCATCACGGCAACGGCACCCAGGCGATGTTCGCCGACGATCCCGACCTGTTCTTCGCCTCCACCCACCAGTCGCCGCTCTATCCCGGCACCGGCAATTCATGGGAGCGCGGCGTCGACGGCAACATCCTGAACCTGCCGCTGGAGCCCTACAGCGGCTCCGTCGAGTTCCGCCAGGCGGTGGAACGGGTCATTCTGCCGGCGCTGGAGGCGTTCCAGCCGGAACTGCTGCTGATCTCCGCCGGCTTCGATGCGCACAAGCGCGATCCGCTGGCGCAACTCGGTCTGACGGCGGAGGATTTCGAGTGGGTGACGCGCAAGCTGGTCGAGCTTGCCGACCGCGTCTGCGGGGGCCGGGTGGTGTCGGCGCTGGAAGGCGGCTATGACGCGACCGGACTGGCGGAAGGGTGCGCGGCGCACCTGACGGCGCTGATGCGGGGGTGAGGAGAGAAGCGCTTTGAAGGCGGGGGCGGCACAAGGCACGCCCCCCAAGGCACGCCCCCGACGCTCCCCCTCATCAATCAGCCGCCAGCCCCACCCCGCACTGCCGCGCCCAGTCCAGCAGGCGGGCCGTCGCACCGTCCGGTTCCGGCCGCCGCAAGGCAGCCGTCCCCAGAACCACGGCGCCGTTGCTGCCGTCGATGGTCAGCAGGTCGCCGGCGCGGACGGTCAGTTCACCAACCCGCATCACCCCCTCGTCCACCTCGATACGCAACCCGCGGGCGCCGCAAACACAAGGGCGTCCCATGCCGCGGGCGACCGTGGCGGCATGGCTGGTGAAGCCACCGCGGGCGGTGACGATGCCGACGGCGGCCTGCATGCCGTGGATGTCCTCCGGCGAGGTTTCCGGCCGGCACAGGATCACCGGCGCTCCGCCGCGGACCAGCCGCATCGCCTCCTCGGTGGTGAAGGCGGCACGGCCGGTCGCCGCCCCCGGCGAGGCGGGAAGGCCGGTCGCGATGGCGGCGGCAAGGGCCTCCGGCGTGAGGGTCGGGCGCAGCAGTTCGTCGAGCGCCTGCGGATCGACGCGGCGCACCGCCTCTTCGCGGCTGATCAGCCCTTCCTCCGCCATGTCGACGGCGATGCGGACCGCCGCTTCGGAGGAGCGCTTTCCGCTGCGCGATTGCAGGATGAACAGGCGTCCGCTGTCCACCGTGAATTCGATGTCCTGCATGTCGCCGAAAGCACGCTCAAGACGGTCGGCCACGGCGCACAGCTCGGCATGGACCGCCGGCAGGCGGCGCTCCATCGAGCGGTCGGGATTGGGCTGATCGGCGCTCAGCGGGTCGGGGTCGCAGGTGCCGGACACCACGTCCTCGCCCTGGGCGTCGGCCAGGAACTCGCCGCACAGGCCGGGGGCGCCGCTGGAAGGATCGCGGGTGAACAGCACGCCGGTACCGGACTGCGGCCCGCGGTTGCCGAACACCATCGCCTGCACCGTCACCGCCGTCCCCAGATCCTCCGGGACGTCGTGCAGGGCGCGGAAGGCCACCGCCCGCGGATTCATCCAGGAGCGGAAGACCGCCGCCACCGCCAGACGCAGCTGCTCGGCCGGATCCTGCGGGAAGGGCCGGCCGCAGCGCGTCTCGACCAGACGCAGAAAGCGCGGCAGCAGGAGGCGCCAGTCCTCCGCGGTCAGGTCACCGTCGCGCTGGAGCCCCCGCTCCTCCTTGTGTTCGTCCAGCAGCGCCTCGAACCGGTGGCCGGGGACGCCCATCACCACACAGCCGAAACACTGGACCAGCCGGCGATAGCAGTCATAGGCGAAGCGCGCATCGCCCGAACTCGCCGCCAGCCCCTGGACGCTGCGGTCGTTCAGTCCGAGATTGAGGATGCTGTCCATCATGCCGGGCATCGACACCGCAGCCCCCGAACGGACGGAGAGCAGAAGCGGCCGGTCGGCATCACCGAAGCGCGCGCCCGCCTGCCGCTCCAGCATCAGGATGGCGTCGTCGATCCGCTCCAGCAGATCGGCCGGCAGCGCATCCGCAGCACCCAGCCCACGTCCCGCCTCCGCAGCGATGACGAACCCCGGCGGCACCGGAATGCCCAGCGCGGCCATCTCCACCAGCCGCGCACCCTTGTTGCCCAGCCGCTCCACATCGGCCTGGCCATGGACCAGCCCGGCTCCGAACGGAACGATCACGTCCGCTACGGCCGCCAGGATCGGAGCGGCCGGGAGGCGGATCGGGGCGATGTCGGGAGCCGTGTGGGTGTTCATGATGCGCTCAACATGGGTTCAGCCGGCCCGTCGAAGGCCATCAGACGCAGCAGCCGGTGCAGTCCATCCGGATCGTCGCTTTTCCTGTCCGCGGCGCGGACAACGCCATTGGTAAACAGCCGCAGCAGCGGTTCGGCCCGCGCGCAGGCCGCGTCACTGCCGCGGAGAGTGATGATGGGAGCGACGGCAGGCCCAGGGGGGACCGGCGCATCGACCAGCAGAACGCCCAGATCGGCAAGCCGCGCGGCATTGGCCGAAGCCTCGGCCGGCGGGATGCAGGACAGGTCGATCACCAGCGCACCCGGCGCGAGAGCGGCGGCGAAACCGCCATCGCCGAAACCGTTGTCGCCGGAACCGTAGTCGGCAAACAGGGCGGCCTCGACCGCGCGGGAATCGGGCAACAGCATCATCACGACGTCACAGGCTCCGGCGCGGTCACGGAACGCGCTGCCGCCATGGCGGTCGTGGTGCAGCCGGTGCCCGGCCTGCCGCAGCCTTTCCATGATCGCATCGGCCATCTCCCCGTTCCCGATGAACCCGACATCCATTGCGCGATCCTCCCGCCTCCGCTCCGGCCCCGTCATCGGGCTCCAAGCGTCAGGTTGGAGATTGATTGCGCATTCCGCGTCGCACAATAGCACCATCGCGCAATTTTCACATCGCGGAAACCCGGTCTGACTTACCTAATCTTACCCGAGCCTAACATGTTCGGCGGAGGTCTCCAGTGGCAAAAAGCCGCAGCCGGCCGGAAGCCGGAACACCGGACCGGCCGGCGTCTCCACCAGACGCGGCAGGATCGGCGGCGGGAATCCGCCATCGGTTCGGGCGCAGGCCATCGCCGCCGCGACGTCGGCACAGCCCGCCAGCCGCAGCAGGGTCATCCGCGTGGCGAAAACCAGCCGGCGCCGCCCGGCCTCCTCCTCTGCCAGCAGGCGGCGCGGGCTGGCCCACAGCGCGCCCACCGCCTCGCCGCCATCGCAGACCGGCTGCTGACCGTCCGGCGCGGCGGCCAGGAAGAACAGGGTGTCGAAACGGCGGGGCAGCATCTCCGGCGTCACCCAGCGCGCCAGCACCGCCATCCGGTCGAAAGCGGGGACGGCGCCGGTGTGCGCCAGGGCCTCGGCGAAGACCTCCCCCGCTGCCAGCGCGCGGCGCAGCCCGTCGAGCGCGGCTGGAGCGAGGGGATCGCGGGTCAGCGGCAGGCCGCACTCCTCCGCACACTCGCGCACTGCGGCGACGCGATGCGCGAGATCGGCCGGCGGGTCGCCCTCCGGCCAGCGGTTGCGCCAGTGCGGGTCATGATCCGCCTCCTCCAGCCGGCCGCCGGGAAAGACGGTGGCGCCGGGGGCGAAGCGCAGGCCGGCGTGGCGTTCCATCACCAGCAGTTCCAGCCCTTCCGGACCGTCGCGCAGCAGGATCAGCGTGGCGGCGGGACGGGGCTGAACAGGGCTTTCAGGTATGGTCTCGGGCATGTCCGAGTGTCGCCGAGAGGGTGGACGGCTGTCCATGTGCGAGGGAAAGAACCACTCTCACGATGCGGAATAAGGGACGGGCGCCGTTTGACCATCCGGCCTAGGACTTCCAGCATCGGGCCAACACCGACCCTCAACTCATCATCGTTCGCCAGTCCCGCCCCTTTTTTTGCGAAGGGCCGGGCGGAGGAAGGCTGTCGTCATGCCGTTTCACCGCAGCACAAAAATCGTCGCCACGCTGGGCCCCGCCAGCTCGTCGGAAAGCCAGATCACGGCCCTGGCCCGGGCCGGGGTGAATGTCTTCCGCCTGAACGCCAGCCACGGCACCCAGGCCGAACATGCCGAGCGATACGCCCGTATCCGCGCCGCCGAGAAGACCGTGGGCCGGCCGATCGGCGTTCTTCTCGACCTCCAGGGGCCGAAGCTGCGGGTCGGCACCTTTGGTTTCGGACCGGTGGAGCTTTCCATCGGCGACCGCTTCCGTCTGGATCTCGACCGCCGGCCGGGTGACAGCCGCCGCGTCTGCCTGCCCCATGCGGAGGTGTTCGCCAGCCTGGAGCCCGGTCTGGACCTGCTGCTGAACGACGGGCGCATCCGCCTGCGCGTCCTGGAATGCGGCCCCGACTTCGCGGAGACCGAGGTGCTGGCCGGCGGCATGCTGTCCGACCGCAAGGGCGTCAATGTGCCGGGTGCGGCGCTGGCGCTGAGCGCCCTGTCGGAGAAGGACCGCAGCGACCTGGCCTTCGGGCTTGAGCTTGGGGTGGATTGGATCGGCCTCAGCTTCGTCCAGCGGCCGGAGGACATCCTGGAGGCGCGCGAGCTGATCGGCAACCGCGCCCATGTGATGACCAAGATCGAGAAGCCCGCCGCCCTGCCGACGCTCGACCGCATCATCGAACTGTCCGACGCGGTGATGGTGGCGCGCGGCGACCTGGGCGTGGAACTCCCGCCGGAGGATGTGCCGGGCCTGCAGAAGAAGATGATCCGGCTGAGCCGCGCCATGGGCAAGCCGGTGATCGTCGCCACGCAGATGCTGGAATCGATGGTGTCGGAACCGACCCCGACCCGCGCCGAGGCGTCGGACGTCGCCAATGCCGTCTATGACGGGGCCGACGCGGTGATGCTCAGCGCCGAATCCGCCTCCGGCCGCTATCCGGTGGAAGCGGTGGCGATGATGGACCGCATCGTCCGCCGGGTTGAGAGCGACCCGCTCTACCGCCGCATCATGGACGCCGACCATCCCAGCCCGGAGGCGACCGCCCCCGACGCGCTGACCGCCGCCGCAAGACAGGTGGCGGAGACGATCAGCGCCGCCGCCATCGTCACCTACACCACCACCGGATCGACCACGCTGCGCGCCTCGCGCGAGCGGCCGAGCGTGCCGATCCTGGGCCTCAGCGCGAACGAGGCGACGGCGCGGCGGCTGTCGCTTGCCTGGGGCGTCCATGCCGTGCTGACCGACGACGTGGCGAATTTCTCGGAGATGGTCGGGCGGGCGCTGAGTGCGGCGGCGGATGCCGGCATCGGCCGGTCGGGTCAGGCGCTGGTCGTCACCGCAGGCGTGCCGTTCGGAACGCCGGGCAAGACCAACGCGCTCAGGGTGGTGACCATCGACGGCGACGATGCGCCGCGTGCGGAAGCGGCGCAGAGTGAGACGGTGACGGCCTGAGGTCCGGCAAGATCAGGGTGGCGCAAGGCCGCCCTGACCGCCTGCTCACTCCAGGAAGTCGCAATGCTTCTCCACATGCGCGGCCAGGCCCATGGTGTGCTCGCGCACCAGCCGCTCGGCGAGGTTGGCGTCGCGGTCCTCCAGGGCCTTGATGATGGCGCGGTGGTCGTGGATGGACCGTTCGGCCCGGTCCTCCTGGCCGATGGTCAGCTTGCGGATCGCCCGCATGTGGATGAACAGGTTGTCGGTGACGTCCTGGATCAGCTTCGAGCCGCTCAACTGGATGATGCTCTTGTGGAAGGCGATGTTGGCGTCGGAATATTCGCTGACATGGTCCTTCGGGCTGCGCTGCTCGAAGTTGCCGAACAGGTCCCAAAGCTTGTGGATCTCCGCGGCCGGAGCGTGTTCGGCGGCCATGCGGGCGGCCATGCTTTCCAGCGCGGCCCAGACCTGGATCATCTCGATGATCTCGGTCTTGGTCTTGCGGACGACGAAGATGCCGCGGCGCGGTTGCAGGCGGATGAAGCCCTCCTGCTCCAGCAGGGTCAACGCCTCGCGGATCGGGGTGCGGCTGACGCCGAGCTTGTCGCTGAGCTGCCGTTCGTCCAGCCGGATCTCGCGGTCATGGTCATAGATGTCCATCTCCGTGATCGCCTGCTTCAGCGCGTGATAGACCTGACTGCGGAAGGTGGTTCCGGTGTCGAGCGGCTGGACGTTCAGAGCGGGAACGGTCATGGAGTCGATGTCCTCATGTCTCGCCGGACGTTTATCGCCGGACGTTGCGGCGCACCCGGCCGGGTCCCGGTTCGGGACCATCAGCGTTTTCGTATCCTACATACCAGATGCATGCAAGGCGTTGAAATGTCCAGGGGGACAGGCGTGAAGCGCGCCTGAGGTCAGGCCCGGGACGGTGTCGCGGCCGCGGCAGGCGCTAGGACGGCCAGCAGCGGCGCCAGCGCTTGCGCGTCCCGCATCGCCAGCCCCATCACAGCAATGCCGGCAGCCCCGGCGGCATGGCATTCCGCCACCGCGTCCACCTGATCGACGCCGCCCAGCCCGATGACCGGCACCCCCCTGCTCCTTCCCATCTCCACCCACCGCCGCAGCCCGGCAACACCCAGGCAGGGTCCGTAGCCCGGCTTGCTGGCTGACGGGAAAACCGGCGAAAGCGTCACGTAATCGGCCTGCCCGGCCACCCGCTCCATCGCCTCGGCGCCGTCCGAGTCGTGGAGCGACAGGCCGATCAGCGCCCTGCTGCCCAGCAGAGCGCGTGCCGCCGCCGGATCGCCGCCGGAGGGAAGATGCACCCCATCCACCCCGGCCGCCGCCGCAAGCACCGGGTCGCCATGCAAGGTGACGCGGGCGCCCCAACCGGCTGCCCGCACCACCAATGCGCGAGCCAGCTCCACCCGCTCGGCATCCGGCAAATCCTTGTCCCGCAAGGACAGCCAGCGCACGCCGCAGGCGAAGAGACACTCGGCCACCTGCGGCAGCGGCCGGTCGGCCAGTGTCCGGTCGGTGACGGCCAGAAGCGGCGGCATGGGCAATGGCATGGGACCGCATCCTTATGTTCGACCCGCTTTTTGCGGCGCATATCATTGCAAGACACAAGGCTTGCGGCCAGCCGGCCAATGCGGATTTTTCCAGCCTGCGGAAACCCAAGGGATTCATATCGACATTTCGCATGCCTGTCGCTGGGCCGGCAGATGGTTCGTATTGACATCATCAGCCAAACTGACGATCGTGGAGGCGGGCATGGGGCATTTGGCATGCCAGCAATCGTAAGTTGGTATTAGGGGAACCCCATCCCGTCGCCTTTTCCGGACCGGACACCAGAAACGCAGACCACGGCCGTACAAAAACCAAGGGTCCGGCAGTCCAAACAAAACATGTCGCCGAACAGAACATGTCAGGTGCAAAGGGGAGGAAGGACATGGTGCGTGACGCGCACGGCAATACGGCCCAGGTCGCACCCTGGGGCGGGCGCTGGATGCAGTTGGTCCTCGGCATCGTCTGCATGTCGATGATCGCCAACCTGCAATATGGCTGGACCCTGTTCGTCGAGCCGATCGACGACAAGCATGGCTGGGGCCGCACGGCGATCCAGGTGGCCTTCACCATCTTCATCGTCACCGAAACCTGGCTGGTGCCGGTGGAGGGCTGGTTCGTCGACAAATTCGGCCCGCGCATCGTCGTGCTGGTGGGCGGCGCCCTGTGCGCCCTGTCCTGGGCGCTGAACGCGGTGGCGGATTCCCTGCCCCTGCTGTATCTGGCCGCGGTGATCGGCGGCATCGGCGCCGGCGGTGTCTATGGCACCTGCGTCGGCAACGCCCTGAAGTGGTTCCCCGACCGCCGCGGCCTTGCCGCCGGCCTGACGGCCGCCGGCTTCGGCGCCGGCTCCGCCCTGACGGTGGTGCCGATCGCCACCATGATCGAGACCTCCGGCTTCGAGACCACCTTCATGACCTTCGGGCTGGGCCAGGGGCTGGTGATCCTGGTGCTGGCCTGCTTCATGGCCGACCCGCCCAAGCATGGCTATGGGCCGGCGCGTGGCGCCGCCGCCTCTCAGCGCCGCCACTACACCCCGCAGGAGATGCTGCGCACCCCGGTCTTCTGGATCATGTACGGCATGTTCACCATGGTCGCCGCCGGCGGACTGATGGTGACCGCCCAGCTCGGCCCCATCGCCACCGACATGAAGCTGATCGACGCGCCGGTCAGCATCCTGGGCCTGACCCTGCCGGCGCTGACCTTCGCCCTGTCGATCGACCGGGTGATGAACGGCATCACGCGGCCCTTCTTCGGCTGGGTGTCCGACCATATCGGGCGCGAAAACACCATGTTCATCGCCTTCACCATCGAGGCGGTCGGCGTGATGGCGCTCAGCGCCTATGGCGCCGATCCGGTCGCCTTCGTCATCCTGACCGGTCTGGTGTTCTTCGCCTGGGGCGAGATCTTCAGCCTGTTTCCCGCCTGCTGCGGCGATACCTTCGGCTCGCGCTTCGCCGCCACCAACGCCGGCATGCTCTACACCGCCAAGGGCGTGGCCGCCCTGCTGGTCCCCGTCGGCAACCTGATGGTGGAAGCGACCGGCAGCTGGCAGACCGTCTTCTACAGCGTCGCCATCGTCAACGCGCTGGCCGCCTTCCTCGCCCTGTTCGTCCTGAAGCCGATGCGCGCCCGCTATGTCGCGGCGGCCAGCAGCGCCGCCCCGCGCCTGACCACCCGTCTGGCGGACTGAAAGCCGGCAGATCGAGCGCAAGAGCCGGCCCCTGGATGGATGGCATCGGGGCCGGCATTCCTTTTGGCGTTACCGGACCACCATGCGGTCCAGCAGGATTTCCTTCACCCGCACGCCGCGCAGTTCGCGGTCGAGCACACCGGCGATCGTGCTCTTCATCAGCATCGCCCCATCGGCGCCGGTCAGCTGTTGCGGATCGATCTGGCGCATGCGGTCGGACAGGCGGTCGGAGATGCGGGGCACATACGGATCGGCCACCTTGCCGTCCACCGTCGGGTCGATCTCCAGCAGAACCTTGACATCCACCATCCGGGCATCGTTGCCGCCCAGGCTGAAGGTCATCATCGGCAAGGCTGCGTATTTCTTGTCGGGGCCCAATTGCGACTGGGCTGCCGGAGCGCGATTGCGGCTGGCCACCACGGCGCCGGTCGCCCCAAGCGCCGCCAGAACCAGCAACAGGCCGGTCAGGAGGAGCGGCATCAGGGAAACCGTTTCGCCATGCCGGTTGCGACGAACGAGCCGCAAGATCGCCTTTCCGCCCCCATCGCGGGGATCACGAGACCCGTCGTGGCCATGCCCACAATGGAATGCTAGGCGAGCAACAAATGCCGGTCAAATGCCGATAATGGCGTTGACCAGCGTTTTCGGCCCTCGTTCCCGGCCGCTCAGCCGGCGGAGATCAGGCCGAGATCAGGCGGCCGGAATCAGACACCTGGAATCACGGGCACATTGTCGATCAGCCGGGCCTTGCCCATCCAGGCGGCGGCCAGCAGACGGGCGGGACGGGTGACGGCGGTCACCGGCTCCAGCGTTTCGGCGTCGCGCAATTCGACATAGTCGATGGTGCCGAAACCGGCCTCGGCAATGCGGCCGCGAATCCCGGTCAGGGCGCCGTCGACCTCCGCCCCGCGCGCCAGCGCGTCGGCCGCCGCGGTCAGCGCCCGGTTCAGTTCGGGGGCACGGGCGCGCTCGTCGGCGCTGAGATAGGCGTTGCGCGACGACATGGCGAGCCCGTCGGCCTCGCGCACCGTCGGCAGGCCTTCGACGCGGACGGGAATGTCGAGATCGCGGGTGAAGCGGCGGATCACCATCAGCTGCTGGTAATCCTTCTCACCGAACACCGCCACGTCGGGCAGCGCTTGGAGGAACAGCTTCGTCACCACCAGGGCCACCCCGCCGAACATCTGCGGCCGGAAGGCACCGCACAGCCCCTCCGCCGGGCCGCCGACGGAAATGGCGGTGGCGAACCCTTCCGGATACATGGCGCGAACGGACGGCGCATAAAGCGCGTGGCAACCGGCCGAGGCCAGCTTGGCGGCATCGCCGCTCTCATCGCGCGGGTAGCGGTCGAAATCCTCGTGCGGGGCGAACTGGGTCGGATTGACGAAGACGCTGGCGACCACCCGGTCGGCCAGTTCACGCCCGTGCCGCACGAGGCCGAGATGGCCGTCATGCAGCGCACCCATGGTCGGCACCAGCGCGACGGTCAGCCCCTCACGGCGCCAGGCTGCGACTTGGACACGCAGATCTTCCACCGTCCTCAGAACCGGCAGCGCGCTGGCGATCTGGTTGCCGATCGGGGGTGAAGTCGGGGCGGTGGTCGGCGTCATGGCGTCGGTCCTTGCGCGGCGAAAACGGGCGCTGGATAACCCGACGGACCGTTCCTGTCCAGAAAAGCTTTCCGCAGGACAGACTGTTGCCGAAAATCATGGTTCGGCACCCGCAGCGGAGGGGGGCGACTCCCCCCTTCGCCATGGTTTCGGATCAGCGCTTGATGGTGATACCGACCAGATAGGCCAGGTTGGCCCAGGCCAGCAGGGTCGCCAGCAGGGCGGTGAAGGACGGAACGAGAACCACCGAACCGATGATGACGGCGAGGACAGCGACCAGCAGGGCGAGGGAGAGCAAAGCGATACGGGTATCGTCCATCTGTGTTGGCTTTCCGAAACGGGTGACAGGGATGGGCCCTGTCTAGCCTATTGCAGCGCAAAAAGGGCTGATCTGCGTCAATCCACCGCGGATTCACCGACCACATCAGCATCCTATGGCGCATCTTTCTCGTGTTGCTCTCGTGCCCGGCACACGCCGCGACATCAGACCATGAGGTCGGGTCGAAGCCGGGGAAACAGGACCGGAAAGCAAGAAAGGCCCCGGACATCGTCCAGAGCCTTCTTTGATGGTGGGCGCGACAGGGATTGAACCTGTGACCCTTCGCGTGTGAAGCGAATGCTCTCCCGCTGAGCTACGCGCCCGAACCCTGAAATCTTATACCGAACTCTTGAGCGTCGCGACCGTCTTTCGTCGGCCCCACCGCTGCGGTGGGCGGGTTTCTACGGCCTTCCCCACCGGGTGTCAAGCGTCAGATTCATCCCTATCTTAAAAAAAGATCGCCCGTCCAGACATGGCCCATCCGAAAGTGATTGGCCGACCGCAGGAGCCTCGGACCGTGCCCCAGCCCAGCCCCCGCAGCCTTGACCGCCGCCTTGCCCGCCGCCTCCCCCGCCCCATCCGGCAAGCCGTGGCCGCGGCCGGCCTGTCCCTGCCCTTCCTTGCGCTGTCCACGCTGGTGGCAGCGGCGGAACCGGTGAAGGTGACCTACCGGGTCTTCGTCGGGGGCGTCACCGCGCTGGATGTCGACGCCACGCTGGACGTGGCCGGCGACCATTACCGCGTCGCGGTGTCGGCGGTGACCGGCGGCACCATCGGCCGGCTGTTCAACTGGCGCTCGGACTCGCAGAGCGACGGCAATGTCCATGGCGATGATCTGCGGCCGACCAGCCACCGCCAGACCAGCCTGCTTCGCGGGGAGCCGCGCAACGTCACCCTGACCTATGGGCCGCAGGGCGACGTCTCCACCAGCGTCACACCGCCGCCGGAGACGGACGACCGCGAACCGGTGCCCCCAGCCTTGCAGCGCGACACGCTGGATCCGCTGACCGCCGTGCTCGATCTGCTGTTCGCGGTGGGAGCGAGCCAGAGTTGTGACCGGTCGCTGCCGGTGTTCGATGGCCGCCGCCGCTATGACATGGTGTTCAGCGAGGTCGGGCGGCGGATCGTCGATCCGTCACGCTACTCGATCTTCTCTGGCGTCGCCCAGCAATGCCGCGTGACCTACAAACCGGTCGCCGGCTATGCTCGCTCATCTTCGGGCGGACGCTTCTGGCAGCGGAACAACCCGGCGGACCGGCCGCCGGTCAATCTATGGCTGGCACCGGTCGCCGCCGGCTATCCGCCCCTGCCGGTGCGGCTGGAGACGGACAGCGACTTCGGCAGCGTCGTGGTCCATCTGACCGGTGTCACGCCGCCAGCGGCAGACCGCCGGGCCGGGGTGTCGCCGCAGCCGGTGCGCTGACGGCGCCAACCGGCTTGACGCCACCGGGAGAGCGGGTGTCGATGATCATGTCGGACGGCACGATGCCGGCACGGCGGGCCGCCTCGCCTACCGCCGATGCCGACGGCCAAAGGAAGCGGCCTTCCAGTTCGAGGAGCTTGCCGTCCAGCAGCGCCGCATAGCCGCCCAGTTTGCCCATATGAACGATCCGAGCCATGCGAGAAGCCATGGTGGAGGTCCTTCCCATTGACGACCGCCGTCGCGCTGGCCGGACAGCGGCATCCTCCGCCGCCGTCCGACCCGCACCCGGCAGGTTCTTGATTGCTTGTTGTGCCTGCCGGCTGCGGCCAGCGTCAGCAGCAGGACAGTTGCGGCGAAAGCCAGCGAGCCGGCCGTCAGGGCATCGTCCTGCATCATGGCGCGTCCTCCTCCGGATCGGCGTCCCGTCGCCCGGCGGGGCCGGATCGACCATAGCAGTTTAGGGGCTTTGCTCCGTCGGCCTGCCGGTCCTGAGGGATACCCCCGCTGTCCAAAGGGATAGTATCCGCGTATGCAATCGTCCGTGTACGGACCAGTCGCGACACGCTTGGCCGGTGCCGTCCGTCAGGCGCCGTCCCTCACGTGAATGCCAGCCGGGTCAGCCCTTCCGGCAGATCGGCGAAGCGGTGGAGGATCAGGTCGGCGCCCAGTTCCTCCACCGGCATGCGGGGATAGCCGTAGCTCATGGCGACCACCGGCACGCCCGCCGACCGCGCCGCCTTAACATCGTTGCCGTTGTCGCCGATCATCGCCGCCCGTGCCGGCCCGCCGGTGGAGTCGACTTTGGCGTCCAGCTGTTCCAGAACCCAGGTCAGATGACGGCCGTCCGGCTTCTTGACCGGCAGGGTGTCGCCGCCGGCCACCGCGCCGAACAGCCCCTCCAGCCCCATGATCCCCAGCAGCTTGCGGGTGATCCGCTCCGGCTTGTTGGTGCACAGCCCCAGCCGCACCCCACGCTCCGCCAGCGCCGTCAGGGTTTCCGCCACGTCGGCATAGAGCACCGGCGGTTCGGCATCGTCGTAATAGGTATCGAGATAATGGCGCAGCACCGGCTGCACCGCCTCGTCCCCCAACGGGGCGCCCGTCGCGGCGAAGGCCTGGCGCACCAGCATCGCCGACCCGTCGCCGATCATCGTCCGCACCTGCGCCTCCGTCAGGGCGGTGCGGCCGAACTCGGTCAGGGTGCGGTTCAGCACGCGGGTCATGTCGGGCGCACTGTCGATCAGCGTTCCGTCGAGGTCGAAGACGAGCGCCTGGAAGGGAAACGGCATGGAAAGCCCCGCAAACTGCCATGGATCTGACGATGTCCCATGGATAACACGGGCCCCCACGGAGCAACCACCCGCATGGGAGCAACCCAGGCCAGACTTTCACCCCCGAACCTGCATCCCCAACTGTCAAAATACCGTCCGAACCGTCTAGTTCCGGCGTCGGGCACCTGCCAGACCTAACCCACCGCGGCTATGACAGGCTGAAACAATCTGCAGTTTTCGAATGATGCCAGAGACTTAGTAACTGAAAGAGGTCGTCTTTTCCTGCGGGTGGCTGTGATTTACCGGCCGCCCGCACTTTAGTCAGCATTTTTTCCAGGAAAGCCGTCGTCAGCGCGGATCAGCGGACACTTTGAAGGCTAACCATCGAACAGCGTTTTCGCGGACGATAATTATCGTCCTCTGCGAGCATCGCGATGCAGGCAATTTCGCGATGTGATACGAGCAAAGGATATTCGCTATTCACGTATGGTGATATTCAATCGCTACATGCTTCTTGAGACTGCAGAACATTTTAGCCACCAAAATGGGTTTTGGGATAACAAGACTTGCTGGTGCATCAGATGTATGATGCACTTAATGGCAGAACTGGCAAGGAGTTGCAATGCCGCTCAAAGTCTCGGCTTGGCATGCCGAGACTGCAAATAAGATAAGTCCAATATTTTCTCCGATCCATACGCTAACAGCATTTAGAATTGGAAGCTGAATTGCAAAGACCAATCACCAAAAGACAGATCAAAATGGCTATGATGAAAAAAGAAGGAGAGTCGACAACCAATACAGGCTATCTCATCAAATGGATACGCTCCAATTACAAGCAACTTTGGCCAGGACGCAAAGATTGCCCGAAGTTTATGGGCGTCAATGCTCTTATAACTAGTCAACTAATCGGTTACCAAAAGTTCGGAGAGGCGCTAGTATCACGTATATATGATGCGCTAGATAACGATAAAAGAGTTCCGTTGCAGTTTGCAATACTTGACTTGGAAGAAGTAGGCGCATGGGTTTTACGCTCTCCGAAATGTTATGGCATTCTGATCACCAAAAAGTTAGTTTCGAAGATTGTTGGGATTTGTAACGAAGCTTCGGAAGCCATGCCAGATGCGCTAAAGCCATCGGACAAGCGCCCTAACTTCCTCAAACTCTTATGGGATGACCTGCCTGTTGCTGAAAATTATTTAATGCATTTCGGCAATCTTATTGCCTACATCGCCTTCACATTCATCATTCATCATGAACTGGCACACGTCGGGCTTGGGCATTTGGGATCAATTTGCAGGCAAGGAGCGTTAGCGGAAGACGAGGCCGACAGTCAGGGGAATGTTATTCTAGATGAATTAGCCGGAGTTGTGAGTGAAAGATCAGTTTCTGGCGACGCCCTTTCGAAGCAGGCTTTCGAAACTGATGCCGACGTACATGGGATGTTTTATACACGTTCATTGCTGCGTGATAAAGCACAGCAACTGCGTGATAATCATACCAATAATGGCATAATGGAACATGTCTGGAGAACACTTCTTCGAGAACATGACCAAGAACAGCTAATGCTCTTCATTGGAGTCGCCGTAGCAGTACTTTCACTGTCGCCTCACCTCGACTCAGACAAATTCGAAACCACAAAAAAGAGGACACACCCACCTGTTCCGTCACGCTTATTGCTCGCATTTCATGCCACCGGAAGCATAAAAGGATACACGGGAAAGTACTGGGAAAATAGAAGCGCTGCTATTGCTGTAGCTATTGGAGCGATTGCCAGATTTAACGGCGGATTGCCGGAAAAAAAGCCTGAGACGGACGACAATAAATCTAGTAATTCACGACAAGGCAGCAATGATAATGCAATTTTAGACGCAAGAAGCTGGAGAACTCTTGACAATCTCTCTATCATTGACGCCTCGTATCGCATGCAGGAAATAGGTGAATATTGGGAAGACTTAGTAAAGTGCCTGCGAGAAATCGCACCAAAATCGCTGAAAAATTCGATTTTCCCGCAAATGTTGCTTTATAATTGGTATAGACCACGTTCGTAGGATGATTAATTTAAGCATTACTCCTTCAACGCGCGCCGAAGGTGACGATCCCCGCCAGCACCAGGCTGGCGAGGATCAGACCGGCAGCCGCTCGACCCCAGCCCGTGGCAAGAAAGGCCAGCATCAGGCCGACTCACGCTGGTCTTCCCAGCGGCGATACAGCATCACCGCCACTGCCGCTCCCAGCAGAGTGGCCACCGCCCAGCCCAGCGCCCCCGACGGCAGCACCTCCAGCAGCTCCTTGAGCGCCGCCGACACATCGCGCGCCTGGTCCAGAAGAGCGGCGACACCAGCGAGGCCGAGCGCACCGCCGCCGCTGACGGCGCTGACCGACTTGGCCATCGGCTTCATGGTCGGCGCCGGCTCGGCAACCCGGCTCACCGGATGAACCTCGCCCGACAGGAACAGCGCCGCCTCGGCCGCCCGGCGCTTGACCAGGCCGGGCATCATCTTGCCGGCGCCGCGTGTCCATTTGGCGAACTCGGCCGCGGCACCAGCGGCGTCACCAACGTTCAGCTTGCGCAGCAGGGTGGACGGCTGCCCGGTCTTCAGGGTGACGAACCCGTCTTTGCCAGCGTCCTTCCCCTTCGCCTTCCGGCCGGCGCCGACGTTCATGACGAAAGCCATCAGCGCCCCGCGCTGGTTGTCGCTCAGGTCCACGGTGACGGCGCGGTCGACCACCGCCGCGGCGGCGTCCAGATCGGCCTGCAACAGCTGCTCGGCCTGCGCCTCGGTGATGCGCAGGCCCGGCCGGACATCCGGACCGGTGTGGCCGTAGCCGATCGTCCAGGGAGCACCGCCGGTGGCGGGATCCGGGTAGGCGGTCAGGCGCAGGCCTTCGGCCTCTTTCACCAAGTCAACAGCAGCTTGCGGGATGGTGCGCATGGGATCCTCCGGGCATGAAAAAGGCCGCTCGCGGCGGCCGGGAAAGGTCAGGGGTTGGAGTGTTGTCGCGGCGATCAGCGCAGCAGGTCGCCTGCGCCTTCGTCCGCCTCGATGCTGGTGGCGCAGTGCCGGGGTTGGCGGAAGGCGGTACGGAACACGGCGTCCACCAGCCACCGCAGCGGAGCGGTGGCCCGGCGCCAGAGCGGCCCATAGTCGCCGCGCGCCATCTTGCCCAGCCGGCTGCTGATCGTCTCGTCCGGGCAACCGCCACACAGCGCGTTGAGGAGCTGGTCGATGGCGATCAGGACGTTCAGCAGATAGCGGCCGATCATCCCGGCCAGCCTTCAGCGATGTCCACGGCCAGCACAGCCGCCGCATCCTCCGCCGCGTCGATCGCTTCGTGAAGCTGCCGTTCGGCGCGAAAGCACGCCTGCACATGCAAACCCACCGCCCGGCCGATGTCCACCATGACGGACGGCGGGATTTCTGCCCACCCGCCGGCACCCTTGAAGTCGATGGGCGCGGCGGGAACACCGCCCGCCAGCATGTCGCGGGCGAGGCCATAGGCACCGTTGATGAGCCCTTGGCTTTCCCGATCCGTGCGGACGATCGTACCGGCCATCAGGATGCCGCCGGTCTCCACCTCATACCGCTTGGCAGTGGCAGCGGCCTTGCGAACCGCCTTCACTTCGCTCAGGGGAATCGCTTCCACATGCCAGCGGCGGACGATGCGGTTCCGCTCCGGCTCCAGTGTGTCGGTAAAGGTTTCCGCCATGCGGTGGGTGGCGGCGTCGAAGGTTTCGACCATGTTGAGAATGTCCATGGCATCCGCTCCTTATGCAAAGGTCGAGAAGCCGGCCGGCGGGGCGGCAAGCATCTGGGCGCGGGAGAAGGCGAAGGTCACGGCCGAGCCAGTGCCGTTGAGCGTGTAAGCCGGGTAAAGCGTGCCGGTGGTCGTGAACATCGGGTTGATGTCGGAGGCAGGATCACCGCTGCCGCCCCACACCGCCGCGCCGGAAATCACCTTGCCCGCCCATACCTTGGTGGTCGTGGGATTGTAGGCGAAGCAGAGACGGTCCCCGGCCCCCCAGGTCGCACCGAAGGAGAATCCGCTGCCGTTGTTCGCCTTGTTTCCATTGATACCGTAGGCGTAGCCACCCGCGTTGTTGCTGATGTAGTCGGTCAGCGGCACAGAGGACGTCGCGATGCCGAGCGACACGTTGGTGGTGAGGACATCGACGGCCACTTCCCAATAGACCGGGGTCGTCATCGCCGTGGCGGCCCGCCCGGACAACAGGGCGCCCGACGAGTCGGTCGCCGTCAGCGCATTGTTGCTGATGCCGATGCCGGTGGCCCGGTCCGTCAGGCTCAGGGCCTGTGCAGAGGTTCCGGTGCCGAGCGCCTGGCCGTTGGCGCGCTGGTAACTCAGCATGCGCCATTTTCCGCCGCCCAGGCTTTCCAGGCGGCAGGTGTCGCCGGGCTGGGTGACGATGTTGCCACCGCCCACCAGGATGGCGTTGGTCGAGTGGTAGGTCAGCGATACGCTGGTGGCGAAGGTGATGTCCCGGTGCGCGCCGGCCGCAACCGTGCCCCAAGCCGTAATCGGCCCGGTGCCTGCGGTGATCGTCACGGCCTTCGCCGTGCTGGCCCCAAGGTTGACCGTCGAGGCGGCAGCAATGGAGACGGCGGTATCCTCAACAGTGGCGATCGCCGCTGCCGGCATCGTGACGAACACATCCTTGGTGCCGACACCCCAGGAAACGGCGGCAGCGCTGTTGGAGCTGTCCAGGATGGTGTCGCGGGACAGCGATCCAGGAGATCCCGCCGTATAGGTGCCGATCCCGGTTTCCCAGTTCGTGCCATCGGCAATGCAGTAATAGACGGACGAACCGCTGCTGAAGGCTTGGGCGAAGGTCTGGAAACCGGACACCGTGCCGGACAGGGCAACCGCCCCGGTGCCGGTGGTCGTGCTGGTCTGTTTGACCCTGTCTTTCACAAGGGGCATTACAGTCTCTCCGTGATGGCGAAGGCGTTGGAATGGTGGCGGGCAAGCTCGCGGCGGGGACGCTGAAGATCCTTGGCAATGCCCCAGATCGACACGTCGCCGGGGTTGGGATCGCTGGCGTCGAAGATCACCAGCATGTCGTCGCTGTTGGCGCACAGCCGCTGCATCTCGCGCAGATGCGTGCGCTCCTCCTCCAGCGTCACCAACCCCAAGGTGAAGGAGGTTGCCCGCGGGTTGCCGCGGCGGTCGATGAAGGTCTGACCGGCGCGGCCAATGGTCTGCGTGCTCAGCGGCGCCCGGCCGAAGTCATAGCCGAAGGATGGCGAGCGCTCCGGCGTCCATAGGGGTCCAGCGAACAGCCGGCCGCCGCGCAGCTCCGGCACTGTCGGATCCGACAGGGAGAGGCGCAGAGACCGGGTGGTGACCGGCGCCGGCAAGACATGGATCAGATAGCCGAAGCGGGGGTCCACCCGCGCCGGCACATCGCCGCTGTCGTAAAGGTCAGAACCGCCGGAGGTGTCCGACGCCGTCACCCGACAGCGGCCGGCAGCGGAATGGCTGCTGCCGGCCAGCATGACGCAGTCGATGGTCCGCGGGTCCGTCCAGGCCATGTTGATCCAGGCCGACGTCGTCAGCCCGGCTGACCAGCGGCGCGCCGGGTGCGGATCGGTCAACAGGGTCACGGGCTTGGTGCCGACCTGTGCGCTTGCGGCCAGCACGGCGGTGTCGGCGTGGTTGATGTAGCCGATCTTGAAGACGGTGTTCATGTCAGGCCACCAGGACGGTGATTTCGGATCGGGCGTCTTCGGCGTCTTCGGACAGGGCGGCGATGACGGCCAAGGCCCCGCCCTTCAGGCGCCAGCGGGGATAGTCGATGCTCACCACCTCGCCCAGGTCGCGGGCAAAGGCCTGCGTGCCAACCGTGATCCGGTAAAGGCCACGCGGGGTCTGCCACATGGCTTCCAGCTCCGCCGCAAGCTGCCGGGCGTCCTCACGGTCGCGGAAGTAGCCGTCGATCGGCGCGGGGTCGCTGGGTTTCTGATAGAAGGCCCTGGTGGTGTCGTTGGTGTATTCAGCGAGCCGCCGCTCTTCCTTCAGCCACTTCTTGCGCTCCTCCGTCACCACACCTGCGATGTCGGAGGACTGCGGCGTCCAGTTCCGGTCATAGCCCACCCTCCAGCGCCAGGGCGGCGGCGTCACCTCGCTGGGCAGCTCCAGCGCGGTGGCGGTGACGATGTCCGCTTCCTCATAGCTCGCCACCACCGGACCGGTGGGCAGGCGGAAGGAGCCGAGTGCGAACACGCCGCGCCGGCTGAAGCCGCCCCAGCCGACACAGCCGCGCAGCAGCAGCGCCACCATGTCGGCACAGGTGGAGGTGTCCTCCGGGCCGGCATAGAAGCCGATCGGCTTGTGGAGCTGCCACGGAGCGGTCGACAGATCGGCGACGCGCTCCGCCGGCACCGCCGCCCGGTCCAGCAGCACATGCCCGATGATCTGCGCCGTGGTCTGAAGGAAGACACCACCGACCACGGCCCCCTTCACGTCGCAGGTGACGGCACCCTTTTCGCTGTCGTTCAGGTACTCGACACGGAACAGGCCCTCCGCCACACAGGTGATGAAGCTGTTTTCGGGGACCGCTGCCACGCGCAGAGCGGCAGCGGTGGGATAGTCCGGCCCCCTGGTCAGGGCGGCACCCCGGACATAGACGGCGGGGATATCGCTGACCCGGCCGCCATGGACCATGAACAGCAGCTCGGCCGGGATGACGAAAGCCGGCGTGACGTTGTTCGCCCAGCCCAGCGCCACCGGCAGCCGCTTGCCCTCCAGGTCGCTGGTGCCGTCCAGCCCGCCCGCGCCGGAGAAGGTCCGGCTCTCGAAAGCCACCTCCAGCAGGAACTCCCAACCGCGAAGCTGGACGATCAGGCGCTCGTCCGTGGCGTACCAGCCGGAGGCGGTGCCATCGAACAGCGTCACGAAGTCGCTGAAGCGCCCACCCGCCGCGCCAACGCGGATGGTGACGGGCCGGCCGGCCACGTCGAAGTCGTGCACCAGGTCGTCATAGGTCCGATCGACATTGACCAGCTCGGCCTCGCCATAGGAGACGGCAACGGTGCCGCCCAGCAGATCGGACAGCAGCGACCGCTCCACCCGCAGCGGGGACAGCAGGGTGCCCGGCATGATCACGTTCTCCGGCGTTTCGCCGAAGCCGGTCTCGAAATCCTCGGTCGCGGCATAGAGCGACAGCACAGCCGAAGACGCTGGCGCCTCGGCTGTGCTGGCCAGAGGCGCCTCGCTGATGGACTGACCAAGCATGGCGCTACCTCGGGATCTGACGCATGGTCATTTCGATGGTGTAGACCAGCCGGGTCCGGCCGGCGGTCAGCCGCTCAATCGGCAGCTCGCCAAAGCCGTAGGCGACAGAGGCCGCCCCGGCCGATGCCGATGCCGAGTGGATTTGGCGCGGTACGGCGATCGCCGCGGAGGCCGCCGCCGCTGCCCCGGCGCCGCTGCGAAGGGCAGTGGCGCCGGCCGAACTGGTCGATAGCCCGGCAGCACTCGCCACCCCGGCGGCGCGGATTGCAGCGGCGCCGGTCCCACCGGCTGCCGCCACAGCGGCAGCCGATCCGCTGGCCAGCAGCGCAGGCCGGGCCATCCCGGTGCCGGTGCCAAAGGCACCACCCACACCGGCAGCGGTCATCCGCCCTACGGCGGTGACGGTGCTGCTGCCGATCGCCACCGCGGTGCCGGAGGCCACCAGGCCGCTGCCGGCCAAGGCGGAGGAGGCCGCAGCGGCGGTGCCGGCCATCACGGCGATGCGCGACGGACTGCCGACGGACACAGCGGCCGCCGCCGTGACTGCCTGCCCGCCTGCCACCAGATTTGCAGCCGACGAGACAGAACTTGCGGCGGCGGCGGTCCCGGTGCCACCGGCAACCAGGCCCGGCACCGCCGATGCCGTGCTGGACGATGCGGCAGCACCGGCAGCAGGATGCCCACGGCCGGCCGTTGCCGAGCTGGACGAGGCCCCGCTGGCGCCGCCGGCCGCCGCGGCCACAATAGCCGGAGCGGCGATGAAGGCAGCTGCCGCCGATGCCGTTGCCGCAGGCTGGGCGATCAGCCGCGGCGCTGCTGCACCGACGGCGGTGGCGGTGGCGGTCGCGCTGCCGGCGGCAGTGAGGTTTGCGGCCCCGACGGCAGCCCCCGCTCCGCTGGCGGCACCAGCACCCCCAGCGGCCCGGACAGCGACCGCAGACGACATGCCGGCCCCTGCCGTCGCTCCAGAGGTGGACGCGACAAGGCCCGCCGCAGCCACATCCGATGAGGTTGCCGAGCCGGTCGCCGACGCCGAATAGACGTTGCCGCCCCCGGCTGTCGCCAGCGGCGTATCGGCGATGGGGCCAAAGCCCAGCATGGCTGGATCAGCTCAGCGACAGCTGGAGCTGACCGGCGGCGTACTGGAAATAGTCGGCCGATGCGATGGTCTTGCTGGCGGAGAGGGAGCCGAACCACAGCATGTTGCCCGCCGTCGCCGCGTCGAAGATCGCCCAGTCGGTGAGGGTGCCCCAGGCGGCGGTCGCCGGCCCAAAGGAGATTGTGCCGCCGTTGGAGGTGGTGCCCGCCGATGCGGCCGACATGGTGGCGGTGATCGCCTGCCGGGCATAGCCGGTGCTGGTCGTGCTGACTTCGGTGCCGGGACCGGAAACGGTCGAAGGTGACGTCAGCGCGGCCACATAGACGGTGGTCGGCATGGTGAAGGCGGTCTTACCGTTGACGTGGTCCAGCACCTTGTTGCGTAGGTAATTCGACATCGGCATGGGTCATCTTCCTTTCATTGCATACTGCGGCACGGCCTGTCCGAGCCGGATTTCCTGAGACTGTTTGTCGATGCGGCGGCGCAGCTCCGCGTTCTCGTCACGAAGGGCGGTGATCTGCTTTTCCATCATGTCGATGACGGTGTCGGCGATGGCGCGGGCGTCCTGCCGTGCCTCTTCGCGAAACTTGCGCAGTTCCGACACCATGGCGCCCACCCCCGCATCGGACGCGGCAAGGCGCGGCCGGAAGCTGGTGACGCCAGCCGGCAGCCGGTCGTTCGCCGCGTTGAAGCGCTGCGCCATCTCGATGCTGGCGTCGTGGGGAAAGACCCGCTCACCGCCGGCCAGCCGCACCAGCTCCGGCCCTTCCTCACCCACCCACGCCAAACCAGGCGGGGCCGACGGTGTGCCGGTTGCGAAGCCGGGGATGATCCGGGCGCCGGACAACACTTCGCCGATGCCGAACTCCTTGAACCACTTGGCAAGGTTGAAGAGCGGATCGGCGTCGCGGGCGGCGATGATGTCGCTGAAGCCGCCGAAATAGCGCTCGATGTCAGCGTTGCTGAAGGCCTCCAGCTGCGCCCGCTTCTGCTCCACCGTCCGATCGACGGTGGTGACGGGCGCCGTGGTCGAGGTCGTGCCGGTCAGCTTCTGAAGCGCCGTCAGCTGCGCCTGATAGACCAGGTAGGAGCGCTGCATGATGCCGGTCAGATCGGTCACCGCAGCATATTGCTTCTGCCCCAGGGCTGCGGCCTCCGCCCGGCTCTTCTGCATCTCCTTCAGCGTGTCGTTCGCCGTCTTCAGCGTGCTTTCGGCTGTATCCACGCCCAAGGCGGTGGTATCGCCGAACTCAGCGAAGACGGAGCGCATCCATTTGTAATCGGTGCTGTCGGTCGGGCCGAAGTAACTCCGTGCAAGCTGGATCAGGGTTGGCCCGATGGACAGCAGATCCTGCTTCGCCGCGTCCCGATCCTCATCGCTCTTCGTTGTGTCCTTGTAAGTCGCGTAATCGACCGCGGCCTGCCGGCGGGCCTCCTTCAGCCGCTCCAGGTCGGACAGCGGCGAGTTGTCGTTCAGCGCCAGGGCGTCGAAGGCGCTCCGGAACTGGCGGGCCGACTGTGCGATCTTCATCGCGCCGTTGGTCAGGCCGGTGATGTAATCCTGCTGCGCCGTGATCTGCTGGTCGTAAGCGCCCAGCACATCGGCCTGCGCGAGCTGAAAGGCCTTGGCCGCCCGCTCCGCCGCCTGCACCTGTTGCAGCGCCGTCATGTCGTAGCCGGCGGCCTGCGCCTCGGCCAGGGCCTTGGCCTGCTGGGCATCCAGCGCGATCAGCTGCGATCCGCGGTCGTTGCCCAACGCGGCATACATCCGGCTCTGCACATCGGCCTGGAAGGAGGCAAGGTTCGCTGCGGCGGTGCCGGCGTCGGTGCCCATCGCCTTGATGGTCTGCCCCAGCTTGCCGATGTCGCTGGTCGCCCCATAGGTGGAGGTGATGACGTCCAGCTGGGTGGCGTTCAGCTGCGTCATGATGCTGTTGAGCTGCGCCGCCCGCAGGGTCTGCGCCTTGGTGATCGGCTCTCCCACCGCGGCCAGATCGCGGGCGTTGGTCTGTTCGTCCTCCAGCGCCTTGGTGATCTGGTTCAGGAAGTCGCGACCGAGCGCCGCATTGATCTGCTGGTCCAGGCTGGTGTTCAGCGTCTTGGCAAGCTTCTTCAGAGCGTTGCCCAAGCCCTCGTCCATCTTCTTCGCCGCATCGGCGGCGGAGTAGCCGACGGCCTGAAGCACGTCGCCCATGTTGGACCATTGCGCCCGGAACTGCGCCGCCTGCGCCTCATAGACGGTGTAGGTCTTGGGATCGGCGCCGGAGACCAGCGTGTCGATCCAGTTGCGGGTCGCATTGGCGGCCTTGGTCGCGTCCAGCCCGGCGTCGGATGCGGTCTGACGGAAATCCTTGATGGCGGTGGTCAGATCGGCCGCCGCCGTCTTGCCCTGCTTGCGGGCGGCATCCTCCAAGCCGATCGCGTTGTTCATCGCATCGACCGAGTCCTGGAAGGTGGCGGCCAGCTGAAGGTGCTTGGTCAACGCTTCCGACGTGGTGGCGTTGCTCTTGGCGAGCACCGTCTTCACATCGTCGTTCACACCGGTCAGCGAGCCGTTGCCGATCAGCCCCTTCAGGCTCTCCCGCATGTAGAACTGGACGGCTTGGCTTTGGTCGGTGAACTCGGTCTTCTGACCCGCCTTGTCGCCCACCTGCGGGGTGACGAACCATTTGTTGCCTTCGGCGAAATATTGCAGCCGCCCGGTGTTGGCGCCGTCACCGCCGGTCAGCTTGCCGCCAACCCCCGCGATGATCGCGGTCATGGCCTTGGCGACGGAGTCCGTCACGGTCTGCATCTGCGAGGCGTCTGCCCCGTTGTCCGCAAGCGCCCGATCGGTCCGGAAGCCACCAGCACCGTCCAGAACCACATTTCCCGAGCTGTTCGGCCCGACGCTCTTCTTCTGCGACCCCAGCATCGCCATGACGGCGCTGATGACGGCAGCGGCGGCGATGCCCCACGGGCCGCCGACAGCGCCCATGCCCCAGATCGAGGCGCCCAGTGCGGCGCTGCCGGCGCCCAGCGCAGCACCGGTCAGCGCTCCACCAACCTTCGACCCGCCCATGAACCTGTTGGAAAGATAGGCGCCGCCGAAGCCACCGATCGCACCGTAGGGCATCGCCGCGCCGATGGTGCCGGCGGCGCCGACAACGGCATTGCCGGTGCTGGTCAGCATCAAGTCAGTGGCGGCGGCCTCCGGGATCACCCCCGCCGCCGACGTGGACAGGCCGAGCGCTTCGCCCAGGCTGCTGGTGGCGAAGGAGCCGGCGGCCTGCGTCGCGGCCAAGCCCGATCCGCCGCTCAAGAGCTGCCAGCCGGACCGGCCAAGACTGACCAAGCTGGTGGCGTTGCTCAGCAGCCCGCCCGATCCCTGCGCGGCACCAGCGATCCCGCCGGCACCAGCCGGAGCCTGGACGCCGAACAGCGACGGCGCCGCACCGACAACGGAGGTGACGATCGGCAGCACGACCGCGTTCTCGAGCGCCGCCAGGCCGATCCGTTTGAAGATCGACTTGAAAAAGTCCACCACACTGGTGGCCTTGCTCGGATCGGTCAGGCGGTCGTACAGGTTCTCCGAAATGCTGCCGGCAATTTCCTTGGAGGTGGCTTTCACGTCGTTCGCGTACTGCGTCAGCGCCTGCGTGTCGGCGATCTGCTCTTGAAGCTTCACCCACTCCGCGATCTGGTCGGAGGTCGCCGACTTGGCCATCCCCTGCGCCTGCTGCTGGATTTGCAGCGACTTCAGCGCCCGATTGCGCAGCGGCTCGGCCTGCCCCATCAGGGCAAGCTCCTGCTGGGCATAGTCCAGGCCCTGCCGGGCGGTGCGCAGGGTCTCCTCTCCCTGCGTCCGCTTCTGCGCCTCGGTGCCGCGCCTGGACACCAGGTCGTAGGCGCCGGCCAGATCGCGCAGCGTCCTGGCCAGCTCGGCCGCCCCCTCCTCCTCCGCCACCTGCGCAGCGGCGAGGATGCCGGAGGTCTGGGCAGCGACCTGCGCCTGCCGCTCGGCCTCGGCCTGCGCCGCGGCACCATGCTTGGCCGCGTCGGCGATCTTCTCCTGCGCCACCGCTTGCCGGGTGAGGTCGGCCACCGCCTTGCCGGCGTCGGCCGCGGTCGAGGAGGCGGCGTTCAGCACATTCTGGCGGGTCAGCTCGGCCACGCTGACGGCGGCATTGCCGGCAGCAGCGGCCTGCGCATCGTTGGCGGCCTTCTGGCGCAGCGCCGCCGCCTCGCTCTGGCCATAAGCCGCCGCCAGCTGGACGTTGCCCTGTGCCGCCAGCGACAGGCTGCGCAGCTCGTCGCCATAGGCGACCGACAGCTGCAACAGGGCCTCTTTGCGCCGCAGGTCACGGATGTCCTCCGCCTCCTGCCCGGACAGCCGCCGCTCCCGGATCTCGTCTTCGGCGCGCATCGACGCCATTTGCAGCGTCCGGGCGGCTTGGCTGCCGCCCATCGCCTTGGCCAGCCGTTCATAGGCGGCGGTCTGTTCATCGACGTACTGGACGGCCTTTTCGTCGGTCTTGCCGCCGGCACTGGCGGCACCGGCCGACGTGCCGGCCACGCGTACAGGCGTCTTGGCCAGCTCCGTCACCAGCCGGCCCTGCGCGGCCTTCAGCTGCTGCTCGAGGTCGGCCAGCTGCTTATCCAGGTCGGAGCCATCGGTGGTGCCGAACAGCAGCGATCGCAGATTGAGGTTCAGATAGGTCTCGCCGTCCGCCTTGGCGCCGTCGCGGGTGGCGATGCTCTTCTTCACCGCCGCGATGCGGGTCTCCAGGTCGGCAATCTGCTCCTTCGGCGTGCTGGTGACTGCCGCCGCCATCCGGGTGACGGCGCCGGAGACTCCAGTAATCATCTCCATCACCGGGCGGCTCTGCGCCACCGCATCCATGAAGGCGTTCCAGCCGACGCCAAGGTCGCGGAACGCCTGTTCGGCCGGGGACATGGATTGCTGCCGCAAACCGTCGAAGCGACGGTGCAACGCCTCCACCGCAACGCCAAGGGCTTGGGCCTGCTGCCCGTGCTCGGCCATGGCGCGCACGGCCTTCAGCTCATCGGAGGTCAGGAAGCCGATCTCGTCCTGAAGCTTCTTGATGGCGGGATAGCCCTCGGTCGCCAGCGAGCCGAGCTGCTTCACCATCTCGTCCACCGACTTGCCCATGCCGGCGGCCATGTCGTTGCCGATGCCGGCAATCTCCTTGGCCATGGTGGAAGACAGGCCGCGGGTGGTGGCGATCACCTTGGATGCGGCTTCCGACTCGTCCTTGCCGGCGCCGTCGGCGTACAGGGCCTTGGCCAGGTCGCGCAGCTGCGCCGCGGTGGATTGCGCTTCCGTGCCATAGGCCTTGGTGGCGACGGACAGGCTGCGCAGCTGTCCTTCGATGCCGACAGCGCGCGACGAAATCACCGCCAGCCCGGTGGCCAGCGTGGCACCGGCCGCGATGGTCAGGCCGATCGGCGACAGCAGCAGCGACAGGGCACGGCTCACACCGCCGACGGCGCCGACGGCCTGCGGCGCCTGCTGAAGGAGGGGGCGGAAGAGGCCCTGCCCGGATCCGACCTGGACAGCGAAGTCCTGCACCTGATAGCTCAGGTTGGTCATCTCGTGCGCCGCCAGCTTGGTTTTGCTGGCACTCTCCTCCAGCACACCATGCTGCTCGCGCAGAGCGGCACTCAGCTTGCGGTGCTGCGTTTCGGTCAGGGTGGTGCCCTGCACGCCACCGGCCAGAGCCTTGTCCAGCAACGCCTGCCCGTCAGCAACCTTCCGGTTCGCGGCGGCGGTCTTGTCCAGCGTGTCGATCAGCCCGCGCAGCGCATCCGCTTCCTTGCGGGCGGCGATCGCTGCCGGATCGTAGGCGTCCTTGGCCGCCTTCAGCAGCGCGTTGGCCCGTTCCCGCGACACGCCCAGCTCGTCCACCGCACGCTTCAGCAGGGCCTCGTCGTCGGCCAGCTTGCGGGTGGCGCGCGACGTGGTGTCCAGCCGGCCCTCCAATGCCTCGAACTGCCGGCGCAGGCGGTCGGGGCTGTTGTCGTTCCCCACCGACTTGATGGAGACGCCCAGCTCCTCCAGCTTCCTGCGGATCGCATCGACGTTGTCCGCCTCCACCGACAGGCGGACGCTGACCTTCTTCTGCGCCATGGCTGTTACCGCCCGAGAATGTTGGAGAGGTTGGTGGCCAGCTGCGCCTCGGCCGCCTTGGTGGCGGCGTCGATGTCCAGCAGCTTGCGGCCGCGGACCTTCTTGGCCAGCAGGAAGAGCGGGATGGAGGTGGCCCGGCCGGCGCCGCCGCGCGCCAGCGTGTCGCCGCGGGCCTTGCCGTCGGCCACCAGCAGCGCGCGGGCGCCGTTGCCGATCGGCTGGAAGCGGAGCGGACCGAACTTCGCCTCCGCCGCCTTGACGTTGGACCATTTGGCCGGCACCGCACTGGCCCGCCGGGAATCCGGCCGCTGCGGCTGCTTGTCGAAACCGGCGGCCTTGGCGGCCGGCAGCGGGATGGCCAGCCATTTGGCGCCGCGGGCGGTGATGGTTTCGCCGCTGTCGAAGGCCTCATGCAGCCGGGTGGCCTTGCTGTAGACCAGGCCGGCCGGGCGCAGGGTGCGCCGACGGCTGACCTTGGGATACAGCTCCAGCCGCCACGCCTTCTCCAGGCCGGTGCCGAGCCCGGCGGCGCGGGTCTGCCGGCGCAGCTCGGCCTGAAGGCCTTCGGAAGCCGAACGCACTGCCGCACGGGCGGCATCGCCGATTTCGTCGAAGCTGGTGTTCACCAGCTCCTTCAGGTCCCCGGTGATCCGGCCAAGGATCATCATGATGGCTCTCCCGCCAGCAGCTCGGCCTCGGCGTCGCTCATGATGGCGAAGGCGTCCATCATGATGGCGGCCTGGTCGCCGGTGCCGCCGGCATCCGGCAGATGGCCAACCACCGGCACCACACCGGCGGCCATGCCGCCGATCCGCCCCGGCTGCGGCCGGTAGGCCCGCCAGAGCTGCACCATGTCGAAGTGATCCTCGGTCAGGTCGAGGCGGGGGTTTCGGTCGAAGCGCTCTCCGAAGAGGAGCCACGCGGAGCCGTCAGGCGCTGCTTCTTCGCCGTCGGGGAAAGCTTCCGGCTGGAGGCTGACCGCGACGGCGATGCGGAGTTTTTTTCCATGTCCTTGGACGGGCGCATCAGGCTCATGATCTTGAAGCCGACGGCGCGCAGCTCGGCCTCCTCCAGATGCGCCAGCGTCTCATCGGTGGTGAGGTCGCGGCGCCGGACGAAGGGGGCATCCGTGCCATCGGCAGCCTTCACGCCTTCCCAGCCGCGCAGGAAGTGGCGGCAGGCGACGATCGGCGCCACCGACAGCCAGAACTCCCGATCGCCTTCCATGGCGGCGTACCGCCCGCCGGCAGCGCGTGCCAGGCGCGTGATGGTCTCCAGCCCGTCCAGCGCGTCAGGGTCGACGTCGCCTTGGGCAGAGGCCTCTACCTCGTCGATCAGCTCCAGCAGGGTGTCGAGGTTGTAGGGGTTCACCTCGCGCAGATCCTCGCGCAGTGCCCTGTACAGCTCGGCATCGCCGGGGTAGTTGGCGCCGGCCGCGCGCAGGTCGCGGCGGAAGGCGGCGCGCTGGAAATGGCTGGGCACGGCCAGCAGGTAGACCGGCTGCGGCGCAGAGTCGATCTCGGCCTGCACGGCGTCGATCAGCCGGGTGAAGCCCTCCTCCAGGTCGGGAGTTTCGGCCTTGGCGCGCAGAGCGGTCAGCGTCGCAATCTGGTCGAGGCGCGGGATGAAATGGACCACGTCCTTGGTCGAGACGGGAAGCATGGGGGTGTCCTCTGTCGGTGAGGGGTGGGGTGCGGGCGGAGCCGACATCTCCGCCCGCTGGCGCACGACGGCGCCCCGCCGGCCGGAGCCGACTGGTTGCCCGGTGCCGGCCGGGGTCGCGGGGTCAGAAGAGGCAGAGGAAGGCGCCGGCATCCTGTCCGGTGCAGGCGAACTGGTGCGTGTTCGTCAGCAGCCCGTTACGGTCGCCCGGCTGGAGGTTGGTGTAGAAAGCCGCCGGAACGGTCAGGCCGATCCGGTTGCCTGCCGCCGTGCCATAGCTGGCATGGATGATCTGCTGGGTGCCGGCGCGCAGCGCCGCCATGCTGTCGCGCGTGGCGATCAGCGTCTCCAGCGGGTCGCAGCTGCCGGTCATGTTGCGGGCGGTGATGATGGACGGGTCGAAACCCTCGGCCGCGTTCGGGTTGTCCGGATTGGTCATCTGGTTGCCGAACTCGATCGACATCGCCGCCATGGCCGATGCCACCCGGTTCACCAGCGCCTTGCCGCCCTTCCACACCGGCGGCCGGGTGGCGTCATAGACCAGCCCGGTTGGAACGCTGGCGTCGGTCTTGCTGACGAACATGCCGGTGAAGGTGAAGCTGATGCGGCCGATGTTGCCGCTCTGGAGCTTCAGGGTGGCGTTGCCGCGGGCGCCCACGACTTTGTAAAGCACGCCGTCCTGGTAGAAATAGAAGGTCAGCGACGGGATGTTGGTGGAGGCGGGCCGATACAGCACATTCACCGGCACCTGGTAGCTGGTGCCGGTCGACAGCGCCGTGCCGAACAGGTCGGCCAGGGTAGCCAGCTTGCCGGCGGTGTAGTCGGCAACGAAGCTGGTGGCGCCAGCCGCCGGGTTGCCGGTCAGCAGCAGCGGCATGCCACGATAGGCCTGCGCCGTGCCGCTGGCACCGCTGCCCAGCGTCAGGCTGCTGGTGGTGCCGGCGGTGGCGGCCTCCGGCACGGCCGGGACAGCGGCAGCGGTGATGACTTCCGCCCAGCCCGCCGCCCTCATCAAATCGCCCCACTCCGGCGGGGTGCCGGGGGTGCCCGAGCCTTTCAGCAGGACATCGAAGGTCAGCTGCACCGTCATGCCGCCGGTGATCGGACCGCGGCCATCCAGGCTGCCGGTCGACTCGTTGGTCTGGACGGTGTTGGGGTTGAAGCTGATTTGCGGGTTCTCCACCAGCACCGCATCGGTGCCCGGCACCGGACCGGCGTCCGTGCCTTCAGTGGTTTCGATCTTCGCCAGCAGGGCATTGTTGCGGGTGCGCAGGGCCATGGCGGGTGCTCCTTACTCGGCCATGGGCGCGGTGACGATCGGCGCCTCGCTGGCGGGCCGGCGGCCCTTGGTGACGGTGGCGACGGAGGAAGCGGGGACAGCGTCGGCCGCCTTGGCGTCTTCCTCGGTCAGGTTGACGAGTTCGCCGTCGCGAAGCTCGAAGCTGTGGGCAGGCGTCGGCTCCACCGCCGCCGCCCGATGGGCCGGGATGTTCATGGATGCTCTCCGAATGGGTGAAAGGGTCAGGGAGCCAGGGCGTAGGGGTCGCCGGGCCGGGTCCAATACTCGACGGTGACGGCGATGAAGACATCGCCCAGCCCGCCCACGCCTTCGTCGTCGGCGGCGCCCTGGTCGGCCTCGGTGATGGTCGTGTCCACCGCGATGCCGCCCAAGGTCGGGTCGGCCTCGATCGCACGCTGAAGCGCCGCCCACAGGTCCACCAGTGTCCGGTCCAGGCCGGCATCGGTGGCGTCCTTCGCCAGAGCGGTCACGGCGACGCGCTCGAAATTGCGGGTCACCGCAGCCGATTCCTGGTCGGAAGACACCGGACTGCCGCGCATGACCAGCGCCGGCAGCTTCTCCTCCGGCACCGCCTTGCGCCGGCCGCGGTAGACGGTCAGCGTGCCGGTGACGTTTTCCGCCACCACCGTGCCCAGCAGGCCCTGAAAGGCGGTGAGGATCTGTTCGCGGACCGACACCGGCATCACCGCAGCTCCAGCCGCCAGATAAGCCGGGCGCGGTCCGGCCGGCTGGCCTTCTGGATCGTATAGGCCTGCCCACCGACGGTGAGCGCGCCCTCCTCCTCCACCAGCGGAATTTCCGACACGCGCACCTCGGCGACGCGCGATGGCGTGCCGACGCTGGCATCTCCGCCCCGCCAGTCGAGATCCGGCTGTCGGAGCTGCGCCCGGCACGGCACCGCCGGGCTGCCATCGGGCGGGGTATAGAGCGCGTCCACCGCCATGTTCGGGTCGGCGAACAGCGTGTCGAGCATGGCGGCGAAGGCGCTCATGGTCACACCGTGCCGTTCAGGCGGACGGTGCCGGTGGTGGACGGGTTGGCAGCGGCGGCCACGGCGCAGCCGATCAGCGTGTTGCCGCTGGCCGTGGTGGTGGCCACCTTGTTGGTGTCGTCCCAATAGACTTTCGCGCCCAGCGTCCAGGCCTGCGCGTTGGTCTTGGGCAGGGTGTACACGCCGCAGGTGGCACCCTGCACTGCGTTGCCGCTGGTGGCGGCGCTGACGGCCACCGCGAACAGGGCGCCCACCAGCAGGCCGCCGCCGGAGGCGACATCGTAGGGGGCGTTCAGGGACAGCGTGTGGCCGTCCTGGACATAGTTCTTCATCGGGATGTCCTCGCGAAACGCAGCGGGGCGGCACTCTGGCCGCCCCGATCGCTGCAACGGTGGTGTGGATGGCGTTTAGGCGCCAGGGTTCTTGAAGAGGCCTTCCCAGGCCAGGGCCTTCACGGCGGCGTCCAGCCGGACCTTGAACTCGACGCCATCGACCTTCCATCCCTCCTGCTGCTCCAGCCAGGGGGTGGAAACGCCGTCCAGATAGGAGACTTCCACCGTGTCGGTGGCGTTCGGGTCGGCAGCCAGATACCAGGCGGTGGTGCTGGCCGCGTCCAAGCGGGCGTCGGACACCACCTCGGCCAGCCCGGCCACGCTGTTGGGCACGCGCTGCGTCTTGGACGGGTCGAACTCGCTGGCCATCAGCACCTTGGAGGTGCCCTCCAGCGCCACCGGCACCAGCATGAAGCGGGGACGCAGGTTCAGCGCGACCGCGTTCTTGGAGCGGTCCTTCTGCGTCGCCATCGCCACCCGGCCGGCATCGAGGCTGGCCACCGTCGGCGCCGCGGCGGTGCCGAGGTTCGCATGGGTCGCATGGAACAGCGCCACGGAGTCCGACATGGTCGGGTTGGCGGTCAGCGTGGCATAGACCAGGTTGCCCACCGTGCGGATGGCGGCCCGGCCCATGCGCTGAGGGATGCGGGTGAACACCGACATGTCGTCGTTGATGATCGCCTGCCGGGTGATCGAAAACAGGTTGCCATAGGTGGCCAGCTGCACCGTCTCGCCGCGCTCGCCGATGGTGGCGTACTGGTACTCCGCCCCTTCATCGACCTTGCCCAGCGAGGGGAAGCTGTTCAGGTCGATGCGACTGGTGGGCTTGAAGTCCGACAGCTGGCCGGTGGAGGTCCACTGCTGGAAGGTCTCGTTCGCCTCCTCATAGCCGCGCATCATCGACTTTTCGGCGACGTTGGCGAGGATGAAGACGAAGTCGCCGGAGCTGTGGGTCATGGCCGCCTTGACCATGTCCATCGGCCGCATGGCACGGGTCGCGACGTTCTGGATTTCCAGGGACTCGCGGGCCATCTCGCGCAGGCTCAGCCCGCGCAGCTCGTTGCCGGCATCGTCCTTGGCCAGACCGGCCTTGCCCAGCAGCGCGGCCTGTGCGCCGGTGCGGAAGCGGTCCACCGCGTCGCCGGTGATGCGCACCTGGTTGCGGGTCTGCGGTCCGCTTTCGTCGGCCTCGGCCAGCTTGTTGATGATGGTCTCGCGCGCCTTGTCCAGCGGCGTGCCGGCGTCCACCAGCTCGTCGGCCAGGGTTTCCGGCAGCTTGGCGGCGCGCACGGCGGCGCGGATGCCCGAAGCGCGGGTACGCTCGGCCGCCTGCGCCTCGGCGCGGATCTTCGCTTCATCGGCGCCAGCGTTCTGCGCCGAGTCATTGACCGTATCGGCCATGGTGCTCTCCTCGATGTGCTCGGCGGTCAAAGCCGCGCGGACCAACCCGGCCACCGCGGCCGGGTTGGGCTTGGTCTCCCGGCGCAGCGCGTCGGGCAGATTGGTGAAATTCATCAAAGACAGGTCGGTCCGCAGCAGGGCGGCGGCATCCACCGACGTGCCCACGGCGGTGGCGAAGCCGGCGTCGACGGCCTCCTGCCCCCGCATCCAGGTTTCCGCGTCCATCAGCTGCGACAGCTCGGCCTCGCTCTTGCCGGTGCGGGCGGCATAGATCGCGATGATGGAGGCTTTCACCCGGTCCAGGTTGTCGGCCTCCTTGCGCATGGCGGAGGCGTCGCCGATCGCGAGGTTCCACGGGTTGTGGATCATCATCAGCGCATTGGCCGGGATGTGGATTTCGTCGCCGATCATGGCGATGACCGACGCCATCGAGGCGGCGATGCCGTCGATATGGACCACCTTCCGGGCGGCATGGGCCTGAAGATAGTTGAAGATGGCGAGGCCCTCGTAGACGTAGCCGCCACCGCTGTTGATGCGCAGGGTGATCGTGTCCACTTTGCCCAGCGCCTTGATGCCGTTGATGACGGACTTGGCGTCCAAGCCGTCCCATTCGTCACCGACGACGCCATAGATCATCACTTCGCCGTCAGCGCTGACGGCGTTCCGCGGCTTGCGGTCGCTCATGGAAAGCCTCTTTTCAGGCGGTGGCGGGGGCGCTGCCGGCATCGGCCGGCTGCTGTTTGGCGCCCGGCTTCACCGCCGGGTCGGTGTCGAAGGTGATCCCCAGCTCACGCATGCGCTTCAGCTCGGCCGCGCGTTCCTGGAAGACCGTCTCGGGGTCGTAGCCCTGCCGGCGGATCAGCTCGGACTGGGTGCAGATGCCGGCTCGTACCCCATCGCGCGCCGCTTCGGTTTCCTTCACCGGGTCGATCATCTCGCGCCGCGGCGGCGTCCAGGAGGCGACGATGCCCTCCAGTCCTAGCCCGGCAATGGCGGCGGCCTCCATCATCCAGGCCCACACGCCGCCGCACATCTGCGGGATCAGCATGTTCCACTGCCATGCCTCGATGTTGCGGGCCATCTCCAGCCAGCCCATGCGGCCGGAGGAGAAATTGACGTTCCCAAGGTCGCCGGTCAGCGCCTCATAGGTGATGCCGTAGCCCACCGCCACCGCAGCCAGCGTGAAGCGGCTGAAATCGGCGTAGCCGTCCACCCCCGGCGGCGTGGCGAAGCGGACATCGCGGCCCGGCGGCAGGTGCTCGACGATGCCGGGGCCGATTTCCTCCAGCGGAGGAGCTGCCGCGCCCACCGGGCCGGTGTCGCCCCCTTCATCGTCATGGACGAAGACGGCAAAGCAGGCGGCGATCTTCTGCCGGAGGATCTGCGCGTCCTCATAGTCGGCGAAATCGCGCATGCGGATGATGACCGGCGCCCCCCATGGGATGCCCCGCACCTGTCCCGGCCGGTCCTGCCGGAAGACGTGGATCACCTCGGCCGCCGACACCCGGCGGGAGGTCAGCGAGCGCATGCGGGTCAGGTCGCCCGGATGGTCATCGAACAGCCAGTAGGCGACGCGCCGGCCAAGCGCGTCCAGCTCCACCCCCTGATAGCAGGTGTTGCCGTTCCCCAGCGGTCCGTCCTTGCTGCTGTCCAGGAAATCGGGCTCGAGGACCTGGAGCTGCATCGGGATCGGCAGCCCGTCGATGGGACGGCGCCAGCGACGGCGGATCAGGACTTCGCCCGCCTCCGCCACCGTGCGCATGGCCAGGGCTTCAAGGCCATAGAAGGTGTTCCGGCCGTCGGCGTCGCACAGCGTGGTGTCGAGCCAATCCGTCACCAGTTTGGCCGCCCGCTTGCGCTTGGCCTCGCTGCCGCCCTCGATGCGCGGGATGATGCCGGCGCCCACCGTGTTGGTGGCGATCACCGACACCGCGCGGGCGGCATAGGCATTGTTGCGCACCAGGTCGCGGCAGCGGTTCCGCAGCGGATAGAGCTGGTCGCGGGTCTCGGCATTGGCCGAGCTGCCCGGCGTGCGCCAGCCTTCGGTGCGCCGGCCGCGGCTGGCACCCTCGAAGGCGTTGCGCGGACCGGCCACCACCTGCTCCAGCAGCCGGGCACGGGCGCGGCGGAAACCGGCCGTCGGGCTGACGAAGCTGATGGCGCGGTCCAGCCAGTTCAGGGACGGCGTCTTCATCTCAGCCCCGAGCGGTAGGAGGCGAAGCGGCGCCCGGTGGGCGCACCGCCGGCCTGTGTGTTCAGCCCGTTCATCACCAGCGTGCGTGCCCGCACCAGCTCGGCCATCGACCGATATTCCACGGTGTTGCCGTCATAGGTGACGCGCAGCGTGCCGGACGCGATCGCCGCGCTCAGCGCGTCCAGCTGGGTCTGCGTGAAGGCCATTGGGTCACCTCAGAAAGCCGCGGCCACGGCCGATGAAGCCGGGCCGGCGCCCCCGTGCGGGAGCGGCCGGCGCCGGCACCGGATCGGGCTGGCGGGGTTGCGATGCGTCTTCAGCCGGCGGCGCCGGGCTGTTGGGTTCCGGTGCCGGCGGGGCGGCGATGGTCAGAGGGGCGGCCAGCTGCGCCCACCGGGCGGCAGTCCAGCGTTCGGCGCCCAACGCGATCATCATCGCGCGGGCGTATTTCCAGCCGTCCAGGGCCTCCGTGGCGTGGACCTGCTTCCACTGCCCGGATTCCTCCACCCACTGGTCGCCCACCATCTGCTTGCACACCTCTTCCGAGGCCTGCCTGGACAGGTGGACATAGCCGGCGGAGTAGCCGGCGCCGCCGGCCATGTCCTCATCCGTCGGCGGGTCGAGACTCAGCCGGCCGTAAAGCTCCAGGGTCAGCGTGTGGCCGCCCACCATGCCGAGCCGCAGGCCGCGCTTGCGCCGCTTTCCGTTCGGGTTGGACTCCCGCACGCTGGACCAGGCGAAGGCCGGAGCGCCCAGCGAGGTGGCGCCCTTGATCGGGATCACCAGGCCGGGGTGCTTGCGCGCCCAGGCCTCCACCTGCGTGGTGGCGAAGCCGGTGTCCGCCCCGACCTTGGTCAGGCGCAGCTCCACACCGGACTCGTGCTGCCAAATCCCCTGGATCGCCTCCGATGCCGCGCGCCAGACGGCGGCCTCGTAGGGGTTGCCCGGCAGGACGATGTGATCCACCAGCCAGCTCTGCCCGTCGGCGCCCCAGGCCCAGACGAAAAGCTCGACGCGGTTCTTCTGGACATCGAGGCCGCCGGTGAGGATCAGGCCGCCGGCCGGAACTCCCCGGAACTCCTCCCGGCGCTCGTAAAGGCGGCGCCACTCCGGGGCCTCCCCCTTCACGGCATAGGTTTCGCCCAGCACCTGGTTGACGAAGACGCGCAGCTTGTTCGGGTCCTTCCGGACCCGGACGAACTCCTTGGCCAGCTCCAGCCAGGACGCTTGTTCGAACTGGCTGTAACCGGACCAGATGTGGAAGGACCGATGCGGATAGTTCTGCGGGGCGTGGGCGCGCCACTCACCGCATTCATCCATCTCGGCCTTGTGCTCCTCCCCGATCGCACAGCCGTTGGTGCAGACGTACCAGGCGCGCTCCGGCGCCTCCTTCGGCTCCCACCGGATGCCCGGCCCGGTGCCGTCGCCGAACACCAGGAACTGCATCTCGCCGCAATGCGGACAGGGGACGTAGCGGTATTCCTGCGTCCCCTGCTCGAACAGGGCGTCGATCTTGCTGGCGCCCTTGACCGTCGGGGTGGACCCGGCGGCCTTCAGCGGCTCGTCGCTGGTCAGGCAGCGCTTGAAGGCAAGCTCCGCCTGGTCGCCTTCCATGCCGGCCGTCGGCGGGTAGCCGTCGGGCTCCTCCAGCAGCACCTTGTCCGCGGTGATGCGGCGGAACTCCTTCGGGCTGTTGGCGCCCTTGATCTTGATCCAGCCGCCGGGGAAGCGCTTGGACCGGATCGTGTTGCTGGCGTCCCGCTTCCTGCCGGAGAACAGCCGCCGCACCGCCGGCCACAGCAGCAGCTTGGCGACGTCGTCCTTGGCGAAGTCCTCGGCATCGTCGATCGTCGGCTGGTAGACCAGCACCCGGCTGGGGTTCTGGTCGGCGCAATAGCCGATGTAATTCTTGACGATCTGGCTGTAGCCGATGCGGCTGGATTTCCGCACCGTGATCTGGCGCACCGCCGGATCGGTGAAGGCATCCATGATGCCGACCTGGAAGGGGAACGGCGTGTAGCGGCTGCCATCCTCCAGCCGGGCATGCTCGCGCGCCCAATCCGACAGCGACATCGCCCGGCGCGGTTTCCAGGCCGCGAACCAGGCCCGCATCTGCGCCACCAGGTTGGCGCCGCGGGCAACGGCCACGTCACTCACCGTCGGCCTCGTCCGCACCGCCGCCGTCGGCGAGCTGCTCTTCCACCCGCTCCAGGCTCAACTCGTCCAGCGCCTCCTCCAGCGCGTCGGAAATCCGGACCTTCAGCCGGCTATCCGACTTGGCAACCTTGGCCGGCAGGCGGCGCAGCTTGGCCTTCACGATCTCGATCATGGAGACCACCGCGGCGCTCATGTCGGCCACCGGCGCCAGCTCGCGACGGTCGACCGCGTTCTTGATGGCGATGCGCTCGCGCTGTTCCCGCACCAACAAGGCGCGCTCGCGCTTCAGCGTGTCGTCCTGGTCTGCGTTGCGTCCGGCGGCCCGCTCGCGCAGGTGCTGGATGTAGGCGATGCGGCAGTCGTCCAGGTCCAGGCCACCGCGCCCGTTGTCCTGGAACACCCCCTTGTCGCGGAGCTCCCGCACGCTGCGGTCGGTCAGGTCGAGATACGCCGCGACTTCTTCTTGCGTTGCCATGGCGTCCCTTCGAACCGGAACCGGAACCCCCCTTCGATTTCCCTCGGACCCGGCCGTTCACCGCGACTTCGCCACCCGTATTCCCTCCGGGGCCGGAAGGACCCGCGGGCGGCCGGCCGTTCACGGCTTGGGGGCGTCGTCAAAGTGTTCACGCGTGAACAGTTTGGACGGGCGGCGGAGGCGGTCGCGGACGTCGAGCGCCAGCAGCACCAGCCGCCCGACCACCAGCGTCACCGTGCCCCAGAAGGCCAGCTCCTGCGCCGGCCCGTGCAGGGCATCGAGCCACCAGCCCATGGTGCCGCCGATCGTGACAATGACGCCGTCGGTGGCGGTTCGGGTGGTGAGTCCGTGCATCACGTCCTCCAGCTGCATGGTCATGCTGCCAGCTCCTCGGTGAGGTTGGCCAGCCGCTGCCATCCGGCCTCGAAATAGCGCTGATCGCGCTCGATGCCGATGAAGCGCCGGCCGGTGGTCAGCGCGGCATGGCCGGCCGACGCGCTGCCGAAGAACGGGTCGAGCACCGTCTCGCCCAGCGGGCAGACGGTGCCGATCAGTTCGGCCAGCAGCCCCACCGGCTTCTCCGTCGGGTGGGCGCCGAACCGCACCGGCGCGTGACGCAGCACGTTGGCGACGTTGCGGCGCAGCGGCTCGCTGCCCTTGCCCTTGGTGAAGTGGTGGATCAGCTCATGCTGGTGACGGAAGTGCGTCCCCATGCCGAAATAGGTCTTGTCCCACACCAGCAGCCCCACCCGCTTCAGGTCGGCGCTTTCCATGGCGTCGGCGGCATGGCCGGACAGGAACAGCGCGGCCTCGCCCCCATCGATGGCGTCGGCCAGATGATCGCCCATGCGCCAGTCGATGAAGGCCAGTACATGGCCGCCGGGCTTCAACACCCGCTGCCACTCCATGGCGCAGCTGCGCAGCAGGTGGAGAAAGCCGCGCGTGCTCAGGCTGTCGGAGCCGAACCACCGGTCACCGCCGCCCTTGGTCGACCGCGTCATGGTCTTGCCGTAGGCCGTGCGTCCGGCCTCGCGGGTGGCGCCGCTGGAATAGGGAACATCGGTCAGCACCAGACTGACCGAACTGTCGGGAAGCTCCCGCATCCGCTCGATGCAGTCGCCCAACATCAGCGTCGCGGCGCCGATCGTCACGGAATGGGAAGTCATTGCGAAACCCTTGGATTTCAGCCGGTTTTCAGGGGGCAGCTTGCGATAATGCTCATTTTCGCAAGCTCGGTTTCAGGGCGTCCCGACCGCCAGCGGCTTGACGAAGAAGGCGTCCTCACCCCCCTCGATGGACACGCCTTCGATGGTCACCGCCACCTTCGGCTCGGCCAGCAGTGCGGCCCGATCGACCTCGCACTTGGTGCGGATGAAGCGCCGCAGCTTGCGGTCGTCCTCCAGCCGCTTCAGCAGCGCGTCGACATCGGCCACCACCACCTTGGCCGTCGTCTTCTTCACGCCAATCATGCCGGTGGGCAGCGCCACCGACTTCTTGCCACCAGTCAGCAAGCTGGCCCGGTTGGCGTCGAAGTAGCCGCGCAGCAGCTCCGTGTCGGCGGCGATCGCCGTGCGCAACGGCGCCGCCGCAGTCTCATAGGCGAGGTTGGCCTGTGCGATCGCCACGTCCAGCGAGCCTTTCAGGCGGCTCAGCTGCACCTGCGCAGCGCCGATCCGGCCGACAACAGCCGTGGCCTGGTCCAGGGTGCGCACCCTGCGCACCGGAGCGGTGAGGGTCTCGCCCATGTCAATCCTCCGCAATGAGCGCCGCCATCTGGCCAGCCAGATCGGCGCGGTTGTCGTCGTAGATCTGCAAGGTCTGGACGGTGCGGTGCCGGCTGAAGCGCTGCACCGCACGGATGTTGCCGTTGCTGGCGTCCAGCGCCGCGGTGATGGCCGAGTGCCGCAGCCCGTGCGGCCGGGTGGCGATGCCCACCCCGGCCCCCAGCTCACGAACGATCTGGTAGACGGCGGCGCCGGTCAGGCGCCCTGTGCCTCGGCCGGCGACATCGAGGCGGTGGAACAGCGGTCCAGCGGCCTTGCCGCGGACAGCGATCCACGCATCGAGCGCCGTCCTGGTGGCGGCCGGCAGGGTGATCCGCTCGCGCTGGGTCCGCCCCTTGCCCAGCACCGCGATGGTGCCGCGCCGGCTCTCGTAATGCTCCAGATCCAGCGACACCACCTCGCCGCGGCGCAGGGCCACGTCGTGCAGCAGCCTGACAATGGCGGTGTCGCGCAGGCCCTTGGCGTCGGTGCGCTCCTTAGCCTGCGCCACCATGGCCCGCACGCCGTCCCGCCCCGGCCCCCGCGTGTCGCGGTAGGTCACGGAGTCGATGTTCTCAGCGTCCAGCGTCCAGTTGACCAGACCCAGCGTGTTGCCCAGCTTGACCACCGACCGCAACGCCGCCAGCCGGCGGTTGACGGTGGCGGGCTGGAGTTGCCGCCGCACCATGTCGGTGCGGTAGCCCAACGCCAAAGCGTTGGCCTGCCCGTGCTCGATCGCCAGCAGCATCCGCACCGCCTGTTCGGCGGTGGCGGCGAAGGCGGCGAGCCCGTCCTGCCGGGCCACGAAGGCTCGGAAATCCTCATGGTCCCGGCGGTATGCCCGGACCGTGTTGGCAGAGCGCCCGGCATAGAAGGCGTCCAGGAGGTGCTCCTGGATGCGGTCCAGCCGCAGCGCCGGAGCTTGCCGGGCGTCGGCGACATCCTGTCCGTCCGGGCTGCCCGGCAGGGCGGGGACGGCCATGGCGGGTGTCCTGTCTCAGGCGCCGCGTGCGATCCTGCGCGCGTCGGCCGTTCGGCCGGCGGCGTGGTCCCGCAGCATGTCGAAGAGAGGCGCGCTATCCTCCACCAGGTCCAGCAGCCAAGGCACCGGGAGCCAGCCCTGTGCGGTCCGGATCTCGATAGCGCGGATGTCGGCCCGGAAGGGGCCGGCCTGATAGACGATGCGGGCATCGAACTGCCGATCGACCAGGCCGAGCTGAAGGCACAGCACGCCGTCCCATTCGGTTCGCATGGCCAGCCCCCAGACAGCAGAAGGCCCGCCGCGGCAGCTGCCGGGCGGGCCTTCCTGTGAACGCAATTCGTCCCGCTCACTCTGTCAAGGGAATGACCTTTTTGCAAGGAATAAGTTCCCAAGGACGCGCAGGAGCGGCGAAGCCCGTCACGCGATGATCGAGCAGATGCCGGGCTCGCATCGACTTCAGCAACGCGGCCAGGCCGTCATGCCACTCGGCATAGTCGCAGTTGGCTTCGATGATCTCGGCGTCGCTGTGCTCCGGCTCCAATGGGCACCAGCGCACCAGCAACTCCCGCTTCCCATCATCGACGGTGCGGAAACTGAACCCCCGCTCGTCCTCAACGATCCGGCGCCGGCCGTTGGCGTCGAAGAGCGACTGTCCCCGCGCCAGGTAGCGCGCGGCCAATTCGGACCGGAGCGGCGTTGGCTGCCACTCCTCCTCCACCAGGTGGCGATAGCGGCCCGGCCGGTCTGAAGGCCGCTGGCAGGCGACCAACGGCTGTTGCAGGCTCAACCAATCCGGCCGAGTGCCTGCCGCTCCGTGGGTTCGCACCAACCGTCGTTGGCCGGGCGGCAGCGCCTCGATGGCGGCCGCCACGGCTTCGGCATCGGCGGCGATCCGGGGAGCAAGGCCGCGCGTCGGGCCACCACCGTCCAACCTGGTGCCAATGGCGCCGATCGCGGCCAAGCGGGCGCAGCTGTCGACTCCCCATGCACCGGGATAGTCGCTCCCGGTCAGGTGCCGGCGCTGGTTTCGGATCCCGAACTGCGCCGCAGCTTCGACTATGTGAAGCGCACAGCCATCACGCAGCGCTTGCTGGTCACGGCAGGCCCACACCACCAGTTCCTCCAGGTCCACTGGCCGGCGACGGTCATTCGCAGGCTGGGCGATGGCTAAGGCCACGGTCGCCCCCGATCAGGCCGCAGCTGGCATGACGGCCGGCTGGCTCAACGCATTGCCACACAGCAGGGCGATGCCCACCACCAGGGTGTCGACAGCTTCCATGCTGATGAGGCCCGGATCGATCCGGGCGGTATGCTGGAGGTAACGCGCTTTGGCGAAGAGGTCGGCAGGGGTCAGGATGGTGCCCTTGGCCAGAACTTCCTCCAACTGTCCACGCAACGCGTCCATCAGGTCGGACTCGCCTTCACCAAGAGCCTCATAGGCGAGAAACGCAGGCATCAGCTTGGAATTGGCGGGCATGGGGCAACCTCCGGCGGCCATCCGGCGGCACACACCCGCCAGGGTCGTTAGGATTGTTTGCCCAAAAGGATTACCAATTCCTTGCGACAAATTTCCCTGACGGGGTTTTTTGTTGCTTTTCCCCAAGCGGGTCGCGCGGAACGGCTGTCAACCCATCAATGTTCTTGAAAAGTTCTCATGCCGCGCCATCCTGACGGCCAGTGTCAGCAGCAAGGAGGAAGCCATGTGCGAGCCGCAATTGGTTTTGATGCGCTCATGTCCAATTGCCTCATACGATGCCGTGATCTCGGCAGGTTTCCCCAGCCCGGCAGCAGATTATGTCGAAGGCCGCATCGACCTTGCGGAGGTGCTGGTGCCGCACCCCAGCGCCACCTTCACCTTGCGCATCTCGGGCCACAGCATGACTCGCGCCGGCATCCACGATGGCGATTTGGCGATCGTCGACCGAAGCCTGACGGCGCGGCATGACGACGTGGTGGTTGCCGTGCTGGATGGCGAGCTGGTGTGCAAGCGCCTGTTGGTCCGCCGTGGTCGCTATTACCTCACACCGGAAACGGACGATCGGGCGTATCAGGTCATCGACGTCACCGATCGCCGCGACTTCGAAGTCTGGGGTGTCGTCAGCGCGACCATCCGGATCCATCGGGGCTGACGATGGCCAGCACCTTCGCCCTGGTGGACTGCAACAATTTCTATGTGAGCTGCGAACGGGTCTTCAACCCGCGGCTGGAGGGGGTGCCGGTCGGCGTGCTGTCGAACAACGACGGCTGCTTCGTCGCCCGGTCGGCCGAGTTGAAGGCGCTGGGCGTCACCATGGGCCAGCCCCTGTTCGAGGTGCGCGACCTCGTCCGTCGCCACAATGTCCGGGTCCTGTCCAGCAACTATGCCCTTTACGGGGATCTCAGCGCCCGCGTGACCGATTGCCTGCGGGGCTTTGCTCCGGCTCTGGAGATCTATTCGATCGACGAGTCGTTCCTTGATCTGACCGGAATGACGGGCTCCCTGCCCGCCTATGCCGCCGATATCCGCCGGACAGTGCGGCGCTGGACCGGCATTCCCACCTGTGTCGGGATCGCCCCGTCCAAGACGCTGGCGAAGCTGGCGAACTTCGCAGCCAAGAAAGCCTTGCGAGATGATAGCGGCGTCTGCGACCTGACCAACCCGGACGATCGGGAAGCGATCCTCGCGCGGGTGCCAATCGCCGAAGTGTGGGGCATCGGCCGGCGATCGGCCGAGAAGCTGGAGCGGCTGTCCGTGCATACCGCAGCCGACTTGCGCGACCTCGATCCGCGGCTCGCCCGCCAAGTGCTGACGGTGACCGGCGAAAGGCTCGTCTACGAGCTGCGCGGCATCACCTGCATGCCGCTCGATCTGGCGCCCAGCCCGCGTAGGACCATCGCGGTGACGCGCTCGTTCGGCCAGCCGGTGACGGTGTGGGATGAGATGCGCGAGGCAGTGGCGACCTACGCCACCAGGGCGGCGGAGAAGCTTCGTGGGGAAAAGCTCGCGACCGAAGCCGTCCAGGTATTCTGCCACACCTCGCCATTCCGCCCCGGTCCAAGCTACAGCAATGCGGTGACGGTGGAGGTACAGCCGGCGAGCAGTGACACCTTCCAGCTGATTGCTGCGGCAACCGCCGGCGCTCGCCGGATCTGGCGTGACGGCTACGACATGAGCAAGGCTGGCGTAATCCTGACTGGCCTTATCCCGGAGGGAAAGGTGCAGCCCGACCTGCTGCAGGTCGCCGATCGGCAACGCGGCGCGAAGTTGATGGCCGCGCTCGATGCGGTCAACACCAGGATGGGACGGAACACCCTGGTGCCAGCGGCCACCATCGGCCGCTCTTGGCACATGCGTCAGGACCAACGTTCGCCCAGCTATACCACGCGGCTGGACGAAGTGCCGGTGGTGCAGGCCTGACGGCGCCGCGGCCCATTCAGAGCGCCACTTCGGCTCCAGGCCGCCCCCGGTTGAATGACCATTGAACAGAAATCCGGAAAATGGTAACAGCGCCCAAGCTCTTTCGGCGCATATCAGGCCGGATGCTCAACGTTAACGCGCCCCGCGAGACAAGTATGCAAAGGGAAAAATTCATGCTTAGAGCGGCTGTAGTTTTTTCCATAGCTTTATTAGCCACTGGCTGCACGACGATTGAAGTTGCCCCGGCGCGCCATAACGTCGGCCAGACGACTGAGTTCGGGAAAGAGACGGCCGTAAGCGTCGGCGACGTAATGTTTGGGCAATTTGACTATCGGGCTGTGAACGGCGCTGTCCTTCTCGACGATCTGAACACTGGCTACCAAGCCATGACGATCAAAGCCCCGGCCGGCTATACGCTCGTCGAGTCACGGATCGACAAACAGTTGAGCTACTGCTCGACGACACCAATCATCTACAATATCTTCGGCAATCCGGTCTTCCACGCCTGCTTCTTCGACCGCGACAACGACAAACGCCTCGAGGCGGTTATACCGGCACTCGCTGACAACTGGGGCGACAAGCCGATGCCGCCAGTCGGCTACGAGTTAACGCAGCTCAACAGCTCTGGAAAAGGGTTCAAGTACGAACTCCTCTACAACGGGATCTCGGGCAACACCCTGAACATCACGTATCGAGAGTTCGTGGATCAGATGGCCAGGCCGGCATTCCAACAGGATCTAACCTATACGGTCTCAGCCACAGGGCCCACCGACATCGTGTTCCGCGGCGCCCGCATGACGGTCTACAAGGCCGACAACACGTCTGTTCGGTTTGTCGTGCATAGCGGTGTGCGCAAGTGACAATCCGCCGCCTGCTTGGTCTGGGGCTAAGCAGGCGGCATCTGGCGCAGGGGGCCCGCACCGACAGGCAGGCGTCGCCCATCTACCGAAGCCTGTAAACGATGTACAAGCGTTAGCTCACAGATGAAGCACCGCCCACACCGAATGAGTCGGTAATCACACGAAGCAAGAAAATAAGAACACCGCCCTCATTTTTATGACCAAAGCAAAATTTTGATAATTATTATGACTAAAATTCGTTGTTCTTCAGAGACCCAACTTTGCTTTTTATTTGATTATATTTTGCTATCATGCTGTCTGTTGGCACTACAGGTATTATTTCTATAAATTGACTTCCTTGTATTCCGGATATTTTTACCCTTGCCATGCCCTCAAAATTCATGCTTTTCATATAATGAACTTCGAAGAAAGCGTTCCCGCTTTTAGGAAATAACAGCGTTGCTTCTATGCCCTTACCCCATTTCTCTCTGTAGCTATCAAGCTTAACTTGATAACCATATACATAATTAGAAATATCCCCGCCAAACCCGTCAATTTGCCCTAAGTCGAACAACACCCCAGCTTTTATTTTTTGCTCTTTAGGCAAATCATTAATCCCAAATCCAGCACCCACATATGTAGAAAATCTTATGTAGATAATGCTTCCATTTAGTTCAAATAATTTATCAAAGACGCTCACTATTTTTCCATCCATCTCAGCAAAACTAAATATATCATCATTTCCCCACGCTTTTTCGTTATTTCTCGGAAAATTGATTAACAAATGCTTTATATTATCTGCAAATTTCTTGGCTTCGCTATCTTTTTCAATTGTAACATTTCCATTTACGTTTGCTACGCTGGTATTATTATCTCCATTTATAATTTGTTTGTTTGACATTGTTGTGCTCAATGAAGCCATTATAGTCGCAAAAGCTCCGACGATGGCAGCAATTGACGCTATCAAACCTAATATAGCCTGCCGGTTCATCTCCGCCTCGCTCGATAGTTGGTTAAATTATAATTTTCTACCTTGAAGGCAGCGCATACGGGTGCCTCTAATCAAAAATAAAATTTTTTCTCATGTTCTTCAACCCCGCATCACATGTGCCGAAGCTGCACAATCCAGAGAAGGGCAAACGGTCACGCACATAATTGTTTTTTATCAACGCCGTTCAGCATGGATGGTGAGTAAGCCACAGAGGATTTCAACGTATTCAGGCAGACTTATCGGAGAACCGCACAGAATTTCTATAGCTTTTTAATACGCTGATAAAGCGCTTGACGACTTTACACCCCTTGTTGTTCTATTAGATAAAACGTCAAAATCAGCAACTCCAAGAGAATTTACATTCAACACAAAAAGAAATGACCAAATATATGCCCCGTATCAACAGGCCATATGTGGACCGCGTACCACAATGTATGCTCGACCAACGACCAGATACGTCCAGCCAAGTTCGGGAACGCACCTATCCGCTCAATCCCGCGTTATGCAACTCCACCACATGCCGCACCACGTCCGCCGTAGCCGGATCGGGCGCGACCATCACCAGCAGGTAGCGGCGCACGCCGTCCAGCTCGACGGTGATGGCCCCTGGATCGGCCGGGTCCGTGGTCCACGGCAGCGACAGGGCCGCCGCGAAGCGTGACTCGCGCGCCGGCGCCGGGGGCGGAGCGGTCCCCTTCTCCACCGGCCGGGCCGGCGCCAGCGTTGCCGCCGGCACCTTCAGCGCCTCCACCTCCGCCCTTGTCACCGTCGGGTGGATCGTGCCGGCGTCCAGGGCCTGCTGGCGGGTGTCGTCCGGCAGGGTGGCGATGGCGTAAAGCGTGCTCATCGCTTCCGGCAGACGGTCCAGCGGCACCTGCCCCTCGTCAACGAAGGCGGCGATCTCGCGCAGCTTGCGGGCGGTGGAGGTGCTGAACGGAAGGTCGGTCGCCACCATCGCCTCGTACTCGCCATGGGGCAGAGCCGCCTTGGCCTCGTTCAGGCGGCGGCCGACGGCGATGGTCGCCTCCAGGGCGTTCGACCATTCGCGGCGGATGTCGGCGGCGAACTCGGCCCGCGTGGTCAGCGGGCGCGGGGTGGCCAGCATCGACAGGCGGGCATCGCCCAGGCTGCGGCGGGCGGGCGGCCTGGGCCCTGAGTCGGATCGGGACATGGGGTCAGCCCTCCATCGCGGCGGACAGGTGGAGCCAGAGGTCGCGGAACAGTGGGCCGGTGCGGGTGCCGGGGATCTCCGCGGTGCCCAGCCCGGCGATGAAGCTGCGCGGCACCTCCTGAAGCTGCGGGATCTCCACCGGCGCCACCGCCCCCATGGCGGAGACGATGGCGCGGGCGTCGGCGGTCTCGCGCAGGCGCGGGACGACCTGGCTCAGCAGCAGACGCAGCGGCCGGCGCCGGGTGCGCAGGTAGGGCAGCATGGCCTGCATGCTGACCAGATCCTCCGGGCCGGGGCGGACGGGCACCAGCACCAGATCGGCGCAGTCGAACAGCAGGGCGGTCGCCTGGGGGAAGTTCTCCACCGCGGTCGGGGTGTCGATCACCAGCAGGTCGAGGCCGTGCGGAGTCGGCCGCTCCGTCACCGCGCCCAGCGGGCGCTGTTCGTGGAGGATCGGGGCGGCGTCGGCCGGGCGCAGGCCGTGCCAGTGGGTCAGCGAGCCTTGCGGGTCGGTGTCGAGCGTGCCCACCCGCCGGCCGGCGACGGCGGCCGCGACGGCCAGATTGCGGACGGTGGCGGTCTTCGGACCGCCGCCCTTCCCCTGGACCACCAGGATCGTCCTCATGTCCGGCCCCCCTGTCCGGGCCGGACCGCCTGGGCGGCGATGGTCTGGCGGATGAGGGTCGCCTCGCGTTCCAGGATTTCGGCGATGGTGTCGAGCGGGGAGTTGATCGCCTCGGTCGCGGCCTTCAGCGCCTTCAGGGCGTCGCTGTGGGCCTTGATGGCGTGCATCAGGCGGAAGCCCTCCTGCCGCAGCTCGGGCGGCAGGGCGCGCAGATGGGCAAGGGCGAGGTCCATGCTCTCCTCGCGCGTCCGGGCGGGCGGCGGGGGCAGAGCGGCGGGCTCATCCGGCCGGGCGGCGGACAGCGAGGCGATGTCGATCCGCTCGCCCCGGCGCAGACGGTCGAGCGCCCGGTCGGTCAGGGCAGAGCGCGCCCGTTGCTCCTCCTCCTGCCCGATCCGGCGGGCGCGGCGGTCGATGGCGTCGAGGTCGGCGCGGGTGAGGACCGGCGCCAGGGCGGGATGCGCGGCCCCGCCGGTCACGGCGTCGAACAGCTCGACGATCTGGATGGTGACGGTGATGGCGCGTTCGGTCTCGGCCTTGGTGCAGAGATAGACGGCCTGCTTCTTCGTCAGCCAGAACTCGGTGGCTGGGCGGCCGCCCTTCCGAGAGGTTTGCGGTACGGTGCCGCAAACCTCCCCAAGCTGTTCCAGCACCTTACGATGTCGCTCGATCAACTGTCGAATATCACGCGGGCGTCCGAAGCCCAGCGCCTCGGCCAAGCGCAGATCCAGGATGCGTGGTTCGCTGCTTATCGCAACGTCGATGTCAGAGGTAGATAAGTTGGGCAAGACCTGCCCGTTGTCGCCCACGGTTTCCATGGCGAGCCCTCCTAGTCCGGGATTTCCGGCAGAAGGACTGCTTTCGACGACAGCCCTGGTGCCGGGGGCTCGAAACCTGACTAGGACAGGCCGGACTATTCCCCTTGCGGGTGTTGTATTATCCGACCCCCGGCGAAGGGGCATGCTACGGACAGAGTCCGGGCATGAAAAGAGCCACATCGCGAAAACGCGCGGGTGGCTTGCCGCCTAGTGGAGGTTTCGAGGCTCCGGGGGAAGAGTCGCTCCGTTGGGGATGCCCGTCAAGACGCTAAACCAACGCGAAGCACTCTCATCTGTAGAAGACGAAATTTTCTCGCTTTATATTTATGCAATCACTGATAAAATAACCACTGCGAGGACTTTAGTTAATGAGGCTTAAGTGTCTAGCGAGATTATTTCATGGATTTCAGAAATTGGTGGTGCAGCTTCGGTTGCTGCTGCACTCACCGGCATAGCTGGGATAGCAATCAATGCGTTAGCAGAAAGGCAGAAAAAGGCACAGCAAAGGAAGTTACAAATTGAACTAATATCAAAAAATATATTCAACTCAGCGATGACAGGAAATTCTTATGAAACTGTTAAATCCGATAAATCAGAAGTTACCCGAGGAATTGAAAATAACCACCATGTCAGTGCAGATAAATTCTCTTTTGAGAGAGAGACAGATCGAAAAGACAATTCAAAACTTGTCGAGGATCTAGTCACAAACTATCATCAACAAGCACTGTCGCAAGCAAGAGTTCAGTTTCTATTTAGCATATTTGCTGCGACAATTGGTTTCATATATATCATGTATGCATCTTATGGGATAGATGACGCAAACATGCTTACGGTTGTAAAAATATTGCCAGGAGTCATTGTGGATGCCATTGCTGCTCTGTTTTTTAGACAAGCTGAACAAACACGCCAACGCGCCACTGAACTGTATGACCGACTTCGAAAGGACCAGCAGATGCAAAGGGCAGAAGCAATAGTTGAAAGCATTGGTGACGATAGTATCAAGAGCGCAATTAAAGCGCAAATTGCTTTACATATGGCCGGATTATCACCAAAAGAGATAGATATTCACTCCTTTATAAAGACCGCAGAAATCTCTCAGTAAATAATAGGGGAATTGGAGAAGAAAATGAATTCTGATTGCAAATTCTATATTGCGGAATATATTCCGGCTACGGCCCCTTATAATGAAGTTTGCGTGCACGGTAAATTTTATCAAATCTGGAAAATCTCAGATAGACATGCAGAGAGAATTGACAGAAGCATGATAAATTTAAACGATAAGCCACACATAACATTTAAGGAAGGATTTCATGACAGATGGGATGATATCGAAGAATTTACTAATTTACCACGCAGATCATTCTACGAGCTGGAACATCAGCCGGGCCAGTATTTTCCAAGAATGGCTAGGCCTGTACTAAAAAACTATGGTTTTAATCCTCTCGATCATTTTCCGAGCGATACTTTTTGCCCGTCTGACATAGATGATATTAACAACTTGGCTATAATGAGAAGCCAACTAAACGTTCTTTTAAGTGAGTTAGATAATATCTGTCAATATGTTCATCCAGATAAAGGAAGCATGGATAAAGTATATGGTAATAAGATAAGGAACTTATTGATTATCTCTTGCACTGAGGTTGAGTCGTGCTGGAAGGGGGTTTTGAAGAAAAATTTCTATAATGAAAATGAGAAAAGAAAAAACAAGAACTTGATAGTCAATGATTATAGAAAGTTATGCGCACCTATGAGACTAAATGAATACAAAATTTCTTTTCCAAAATATCCTTGGATAGGAGATTTCGCTCCTTTTACGAATTGGAGCGCAGATCATGAAAATAAAGTCTTGAATTGGTACAGCGACTATAACAAAACAAAGCATGATAGAGAGAAGCATTTTAGTGGAGCAAGCCTTGAGAATGCATTTCTGTCGACGTCAGCATTGTTTATTATGCTTATAGCTCAGTACGGGATAACCGAAGTTATATTAGAAGATACAAACATAAGTTCCATGGTGCATATCACAGAATTCCCAAAATGGGATCAGCATCAATACTACTGCCCAATACTATTATCAAATCCTCAATCATCAGAAGAAAGAACCGAATGGTCAGAAAAGCATTACTTTGAATAGATTGATTATAAGACGATCACATTGGATGCAACCCCAATATACGATATGCGATTACCACATGGAAACGCGTGGAATGACCGAAGTACGATCGTGCCCGGTAGCACACCATACGGATCAACTGCCAATGGTGCATAGTCTTCGTGCGCGACGGCGGCGCGCACGAGGTCGAAATCGTCGATTACCACTGACCGGCCGACGCCAAGGAGGGCGCCATGCGGATCAAGACCCACCCCGGCGAGGTTCTGCGCGAAGAGTTCCTCGTCCCGCTCGATCTCTCGGCCCATGCTCTGGCCCTGGCTCTGCGCGTGCCGGCGACCCGCATCGGGGAAATCGTCAACGAACGGCGCGGCATCACCGCTGACACCGCCTTGCGGCTGGCGCGCTATTTCGGCACCACGCCGGAATTCTGGCTGAACCTTCAGATGGCGCATGACCTGTCCGTCACCGCCGCCGACCATGGCGAGGAAATCCAGCGCAGCATCGCCCCCCGCGCCGCCTGACCGGGCCGGCGGCGTCACTCCGCATCGGATCGCCGCCGCTCCCGGTGCAGGCCCGGCAGCAGGATCGTCACGTCCGCCCGCCGCCCCAGCAGCCAGCGGGCGGCGCAGCGCCCCAGCTCCCACCCGAAGCCGCCCAGCATGGCGGCGCCGAGCAAGGCGAAGACCAGCCCCAGCCCGGCCATCACCGCTCCCCCTCGGGCTGTCGGCACCGCGGATCGGCATGGCGCAGCCGGATCAGGTCCGCCGTGGTCAACAGGCGCTCGTCCACCCGGTGCAGCGCGCCGCAGCGATAGACCCGATGGCCGGCGGCGCGCAGGGCCTGGACGGCGCGATAGAGGGCGTCGGCCTCGCGCTGAGGCTGCACCGGCCGGTGGCGCGCGGTGCGGGGCGGATCGCCCAGATCCAGGCGGAACTGCCGGTCGGGCCGGCGGCGGGACAGGGTGCCGGGCTGGACGGGCATGGCTCAGGCCCTCCCCTCGATCAGCAGGAAGGCCGAATCGGCGGCGACCGGCGGAACGGCGACGGTGATGTCCACCGCCTCGACATGGAACAGCCGCAGCAGCTCCAGCTCGTAGGCCACCCGAATCCGGTCGGCGACGCAGCGATTCGGCGCGGTGATGGTCAGCCTGCGATCCCCGGATAGCCCAAGCCTGCATCCCCGGAACCACGTCGCATGCTGGACGGCGCCGATCCGGCGGGCGATTCGGGCGTGGCCGTCGCGCTCGATGTCGGCGGCGGATGGTGGCGGGCTGGTGCCGGCGCTCGCGTGTGGGCTCGCGCGCGTGGGTTCACGGGTTTTATCACAGGGTTTGGCCGACACCAGTGTCGGGCGATGAAGGCCGGTTCCGGCGGGCGATCCGGGGGCGGTTGGCGGGCGTTGGGCGCTTTGGCCGACTCCCGTGTCGGCGACACCGCTGTCGGGCGATGGATCGTCGGACGGATCGGGGGCGTCGCCGGCCGGGCCGTCCTCGCGCTCCAGCCAGTCCAGGCACAGGCGCATGCGGGTGGGCTGGCCCCTGCCGCCGGCGCGGTCGCGGACGATGACGCCGGCGGCCAGCAGCGCGCTGCGCGCCCGCTCCACATCGCGGGTGGACAGGGCGCAGAGCCGCGCCACCGCCTCCACCCCGGTCCAGGTCAGCAGCAGGCCCAGCGCCTCGAACATCTGGCGGTTGACGCGCTCCAGCATCACCAGGGCGACCAGCTTGTCGCGCGGCTTCAGCGCCGGGCAGGCCAGAACGGCGCAGCGGAACCGGCCGACGGTCTCGCGGAAGGCGGCTTGCGGTTTGGCGGCGGGGGTTGCGGGGGTGGTCGAGGCGGATGACGAGGACATGGGGGCACCTCCCCGGCGGCGCGGTGGCCGGCCGGCGGCAATGCGGCTCCCTGCGGGCGCACGAATCCGTGGCTGCAAGGAACAGCGGATTTTAATCCTGATTTCTGTTAGCCTCTGGACGCAGATCGCCGCGTTCCCGCCGTGGGCACGGCAGGGGCATGGGGCATTGGCGATGATTGCGGTCCTAGCGGGGCGGCCTCGGCGGGGCCGTCCCGTCTCAGGGCGGGGCGCGCGGATACACGGCAAGGCTCCGGCGTTCACCGCCGCGCGGGCGCGCAACGGTGGGGACAAGACGGGTGCGGCGCGGCCACCGGCAAGGGCGGACGCTGGGCACCGGATGACGGGGGCTTACGGGGAGAAGCCGGCGCCGGTCAGGGCGGCGCGCGTGGCGATGCCATCGGGCAAAGCTCCAGGGTTCACCGGCGCGGGGGCGTGCGGCGTCAGGGGGTGAAGACGCGCATCGCTTCCGGCCGTCTGGCGGCCGAAAGCGGCGCGGTCTTCAAAGTCGATGGGGGCGGCTGACTGGCGACCGTCGAGCGGCCGCACGGCGGGCCGCGCGCCATGGCGCAGCCGGCGCGATGGCGGGCCAGGGGGCGGGCCTCGCGGGGGAAGCCGTTGGTTTTCTGGATAGATCTGGGATCCGAAGGGGGGCTGGCTGTCGGGCGGGGCCCGATCATGCGGATCCCCGCTGCGGGGATGCCGGCCGCAAGCCATGCAGGCGGTCGGTGGCGCGCTGCATCAGCGCCAGCAGCTCGGCCGCGTCGTCGTCGGGCAGATCGGCGAGGGAGTCGCGGTGGCAGAGCGTCCGCACCAGGCGGTCGACGCTGCACCATGTCACCGCGGCGGCGGCCTCGAAGGCTGGCCAGGCAGCCAGGACGGCGCGCTGCGCGTCGGTGAGGGCCGGGTCAGCGGTGGGCATGGCCGGCCCCAGGCAGGGAAAGCGGCCGGAGTCGGATGGCGACTCCGGCCGCGACCGCTCCGCCGGTACGGACAAGGAACCCGGCGGATCGGTGGCTGTGGCGGCGGCTGGCCGGACTCGGGACGCTCCCGATTGACCGGGCCGGACCGGCGGCGCCTGATTCGGCGGCGGGAAAGCGTTGCGCCCGAGCCGGAGCTTGGGGGTTGCGCAGTCGCTCAGTGCGAGCGATGCTTCCCGCCGAAACAACCGAGGGTGTGGCGCCTTGCCGGATCTCCCTGTTCATGTCCGCCTCTTTTTCCGCGGCTTTCCCAGGATCGGCGCGCAAAGGCCGCTGCTGGCCAGCGCGACGGGATCGGTCATGAAATCGTGGGGAATCACCGCCTCCATGGCCCGCAGGGTCGTAGCGGTGGGGTTGCCTTCCTGGCGGAGCACGTCACGCACGGTGCTGGGCGGCACGGCGGCGGCTCGGCCGAATGACTCCGCACTCCAGCCCTGATGCCGGGCGAAGGCGCAGATCCGATGAATCGAGGCATCGATGTGCATGACGTGCTTCATGCCCATCAGGATTCAACGCTATACCGTGAATGTCAAGGGGGCTCATCGGTGCTGCACGAGATAGATTCATCGGCACAGCGTTCTCGCGCTTTTGCACGGGGTCCGCATAATGCCGGCATGGATACGCCGCCCAAGACCGACATCGCCGCAGCACTCAATCGTGTTCTTCAGACGCACAAGGAGCGCCTGCGGTCCAAGAACCATTGGGCTGGCCTGTCGAAGCTGCCAGCCACAACGGTTCTGGACGCGTTCAATGGCGCCAACAGCACCATCGACACCCTGACCAAGCTTGCGGAAGGCGCCGGCCTGTCGCTGGCCGAGCTGCTGGCCTATGGCGATCCCGACTGGGAAATGCAGGTGAAGACCCGCCGGACCTTCCGCTCATGGTCTACCGAGGATTTCGATGCCCTGATCCGGGTTCTTGAGCGGCGCACCTAGCCGCCCGGCTCCGGCGCATTCTCATCCAGCGGTCGATCAGCGGCAGGATCTTGTCCGCGCCGTCGCGGCGGCACAGCTGCGTCACCAGTTCGACCGCGCGATCCTCGCGCGCCTTGCGATGCGATAAGTCTTCGGTCTTTTCGTTCTTCGGTGTGTTCGGCACCGCCAACCCCCCATAAATCAACACTCTACCGGGGCCGGCCCCGGTAGGCGGACAGGTGTGCGGCTGGGCACGGGTGCGCGCCCCGGCTCAGCACGGCTCATCGATGCGGTTGGCAGCCGCGTGGGTGGGGAGATGGCGTCTCCCTGCCTCCGCCTTCCTGGATGGGAAGGTGAGAGGCGCCGGCATCCTATGGCACCGCCCCGCCTGGGCAAACGAAAAAGTCGCATCGTTTCTCAACCGGTTTCCACAAGTTGCGCGAAGGCGGCTGGCGGCAAAGGGGAACCCCTCCGGTCAGCCCGCGGGCAGGGTTCAGAATGATCGCTTTACCGTGATTTTTGCCATTGACGAAATCACGGTATACCGCCCATCCTAATACAGGGTATGGCGTGAACGCCAGTACCCTTGGATGCAGGCGCTGTTGGAGTGCGACCGATGAAGGGAGCGATCAAGGTCCCGTTACAACGCAGGGACGGACCGCAGAACGTGGCAATGGACCGAAGCTTCGGCGATCTGTCCGGGAAGATGGAGCGCACGCTGCGCCACATGGCGCCGGCGCTGCCGAAGGACGGGGCGACGCCACTGGTCACCTACAACGTGGTGATCGCCAACCGCCGGATTTCGCACCGGACCTCGATGCGGCTGGACGTGACGTCCTGGCTGCTGCTCGACCACATCGCCGAGCTGGAGGGCTACGCCAACCGCGACGTGCTGGTCAGCGCGGTGCATGACCGGTTCCACGCCACCGACCTGCCGCTGACGGCGATGGTGCGGCTGTTCCTGCAAACCTACACGGCGCCGGAGGCGGTGCTGGAGTTCCTGGGGGAGGCGCGGCGGCCCTACGGGCGCGGCTTCGTCGCCAGCCCGCTACGCATCTGAGGCAGATGACCATGACCGCGCCAGCGGGGCATGGGAGGAGTTGCCGTGAACCTGACCCTTTTGGATTTCCTCGCTGGCCCCGGCGGCGAACTTGTCCGCCGTCTCGGCCTGCCGGCCGATCTCATTGCCGGCTGCTCGTGCTGGGCAAGGCTCACCGCGGCGGCGATCGCCCACAACAGCCGGACCGACGGCGGTGTGTGGCGTGCCGCTGAACGGCTGTTCGGTGTCCTGTCCTCCGGCGAGAGGGCGGTCCTGCTGGCGCTGCTGGGAGCGCTCGATTTCAGCAGCCTCGCGGACCAGCTCGCCGGCAGGGCCGGAACCTGGACCCTGCTGGACGTCACCCATGGCCGGCACCGCGACGCGGTCGCGGCCTGCATCCTGCGCCGTGATTCCTGAGATGCACTTTCAACGGACTGGCCGCAGGGAGCGGCAGCAAAAGCGGGAGGCGGACCGGTGAACACCCAGGAACGCGAGCTGGCCTTTCTCCGCCGCCGGGTGGCCGATCTGGAGCAGGCGATCCGCACCCTGAGAGAGACTTTCGACCGGGTGTACACTCCCCGCGGTCGGCGTTTTGCCGATCCCGATCAGGCATTCGAAAGGGCAAATCATGCCGCGCGAGAAAATCGTAAGGCGGCGCCTGGCAAGCGGTGAAGTGAGAGAATACCGCTATCCAGAGCGCCGATACGAACCAAGAACCGTGGGCGCCATCGTCGAGGAATACCGGCGGTCGCCCGAATACTCCAAGCTCGCCCCCTCAACGAAGAAGGACTATCTGGGCGTCCTCGGCAAGTTCGAGGAGGTGCTGCATGTGCCGATCAGCGATGTCCGGCGGCGCCACATCCTCGGCATGCGCGACAGCTACGCGGACAGGCCGGGGCTGGCGAACAGCATCATCAGCATCTGGTCGATCCTGCTGAAGTTCGCCGTCGACCGGGAATATGTGCTGGCGAACCCGGCCGCCGGCGTCGAACGCCTCCAGCTCGGCGAATGGGAGCGGTGGCCGGACCGGGCGGTCGATTTCGCCCTCACCCACTTCAAGGAGCCTATGCGCCGGGCCGTGGTGCTGGCGCTCTACACCGGCCAGAGGTCATCCGACCTCATCAAGATGCGGTGGGATGACTATGACGGCTCTGCGATCCAGGTTACTCAGAAAAAGACCGGTACCCGGCTGTGGGTACCGTGCCACGCGGACCTAAAGGCCGAGTTGACGGAGTGGAAGAGAAACGCTACCTCCGTGACAATACTGGTAAACCCCGCTTCCGAACAGCCCTGGAACAGAATAGGATTTTCCAACGCCGTCCGTTTGGCAATCAAAGCTCATCCGGAGCTGAAGGGTTACGTTTTCCATGGCTTGCGGAAGGCCTCCGCCTCGCTACTGGCGGAGGCCGGCTGTTCGGCTCTGGAGATCGCGGCCATCACAGGGCACATGTCACTGAAAAATCTCGAGATTTACACACGTCAGGCGGATCAGCGACAAAGGGCGAACGCAGCCATCGCGAAGCTGGAAAATTACCGACGGAAAACGTAGGAAAATTAGGCAGGTAACTCGTTGGAAACATTTGTTTATTGCAGATTGAAACAAAAGTTGACTTGGGCTTCCACCGCGTGCTGTGGCACACCACTCTCGGAATTGCCGATGGTGCGGCGCCCACTCCGGAAGAAGCGTCGTCCGTTCCGGCAGTGATGTCTTAACCTTTACCGGCTCAAGTACGGCGCCTCCATCGACCGGTTTCCCCTTCCACTTCAAGGCTCGACCAGGAACACCACCATGGCCCATCGTCCGCTCGCCTGCGTGATCCTCGCCGCCGGCAAGGGCACGCGCATGAAATCCGATCTGCCCAAGGTGCTGCACCGGGTGGCCGGCCGGCCGATGGTCGGGCATGTGCTGGCCGCGGTGAAGGCGCTCGACCCCGACCATGTCGTCGTCGTCGTCGGTCCCGGTATGGACAGCGTGGCCGCCGCCGTCGCCCCCTACCCCACCGCCGTCCAGCATGAGCAGCGCGGCACCGCCGATGCCGTGCGCGCCGCCTTCGGCCTGCTGGAAGGTTTCACCGGCGACGTCATCGTGCTCTACGGCGACACGCCGCTGGTCACGCCGGACACGCTGCGCGCCCTGGTGCAGGCACGCCGGCAGGCGAGCGACCCGGCGGTGGTGGTGCTGGGCATGCGTCCCGACGATCCCGGCGCCTATGGCCGCCTGATCCTGAACGCCCGCGGCGGGCTGGAGAAGATCGTCGAGTATCTCGACGCCAGCGAGCAGGAACGCGCGGTCGGGCTGTGCAACGCCGGCCTGATGGCGTTCGACGGCGCCCGCATGTTCGACCTGATCGGCAACGTCGGCAACGACAATGCCAAGTCCGAATATTACCTGACCGACGTGGTCCAGATCGCGCGCCGCGCCGGCATGGCCTGCGCCGTGGTCGAGGCCGCCCCGGCCGAGGTGGTCGGCGTCAACTCCCGCGCCGAACTGGCCGAGGTGGAAAAGCTGCTGCAGCGCCGCCTGCGCAAGGCGGCGATGGACAATGGCGCCACCCTGATCGACCCCGACAGCATTTTCCTCAGCGTCGACACCCGGCTCGGCCGCGACGTGGTGGTGGGGCCGGGCTGCTTCTTCGGCGCCGGGGTGACGGTCGGCGACCGGGTGGAGATCAAGCCCTACTGCCATCTGGAAGGCGTGCGTATCGACAGCGGCGCCGTCATCGGCCCCTATGCCCGGCTGCGGCCCGGGGCGGAGATCGGCCCGGATGCCCACATCGGCAACTTCGTCGAGGTGAAGAACGCGGTGATCGAGGCCGGGGCCAAGGCCAACCATTTGACCTACATCGGCGACGCCCGCGTCGGCGCCAAGGCCAACATCGGCGCCGGCACCATCACCTGCAATTACGACGGCTTCGGGAAGTTCCGGACGGAGATCGGCGCCGGGGCCTTCATCGGCTCGAACAGCGCACTGGTCGCCCCGGTGGTCATCGGCGACGGCGCCATCGTCGGCGCCGGCAGCGTGGTGACGATGGCGGTGGAGGCCGACGCGCTGGTGGTCGCCCGCGGCAGCCAGAAGGCTTACGCCGGCTGGGCGAAGCGTTTCCGCGAACGGAAGCAAAACGAGAAAGCGAAAAAGGCGTAAGGTCGGTTCGGGTCTTCTCTCCGGTCGGCATCTTTTCAGGAGCATCAGGTCCATGTGCGGCATCATCGGCATCAACGGCATTCACGACGCGTCCCCCCGGCTGGTGGAAGGCCTGCGCCGGCTCGAATACCGCGGCTATGACAGCGCCGGGGTCGCCACCCTGGTGAACGGCCACATCGAACGCCGCCGCGCCGAGGGCAAGCTGAGCAACCTGGACCTGAAACTGCGCGACCAGCCGCTGTCGGGCACTGTGGGCATCGGCCACACCCGCTGGGCCACCCATGGCGGCCCGACCGAGAACAACGCCCACCCGCACGCCACCAAGCGCGTCGCCGTCGTCCACAACGGCATCATCGAGAATTACCAGGAGCTGAAGGACGAGCTGACCGGCCACGGCTATGTCTTTGAAAGCGCCACCGACACCGAGGTGATCGTCCACCTCGTCACCTATTACCTGGACCAGCACGGCATGACGCCGGTCCAGGCGTCGGCCGCCGCCTTCAAGCGCTTCACCGGCGCCTTCGCCCTGGTGCTGATCTTCGCCGGCGAGCATGAACTGATGATCGGCGCCCGCCATGGCACGCCGCTGGCCATCGGCTATGGCGAGGGAGAGATGTATCTGGCTTCCGACGCCTTCGCATTGGCGCCGCTGACCAACCGCATCTGCTATCTGGAGGATGGCGACTGGTGCGAGGTCAGCCGCACCGCCGCCATTGTCCACGACGCATCGGATGCGGTGGTTGAGCGCCCGGTGAAGACCACCGCCGTCTCCGGCGCCCTGATCGGCAAGGACGGCTACCGCCACTATATGCTCAAGGAAATCTACGAGCAGCCGCAGGTCATCGGCGACACGCTGAACGCCTACATCAACCCGGAAACCGGCACCTTCACCCTGCCGGACTTCCCCTTCGATCTGGCCGGCGCGTCCAAGCTGACCATTGTCGCCTGCGGCACGGCCTATTACGCCGGCTTCGTCGCCAAATACTGGTTCGAGACGCTGGCCCGCATCCCGGTCGAGGTCGACATCGCCTCGGAGTTCCGCTACCGCGAGGCGCCGCTGCCGCCGGGCGGCATCGCGCTGTTCATCTCGCAGTCGGGCGAGACGCTGGATACGCTGGAGGCCCTGCGCTACTGCAAGCGTCAGGGCCAGAAGATCCTGTCCATCGTGAACGCGCCGGAAAGCACCATTGCGCGCGAATCCGACGCGGTGCTCTACACCATGGCGGGTCCGGAGATCGGCGTCGCCTCGACCAAGGCCTTCACCACCCAGCTGACCACGCTGGCCTGCCTTGCCGTCACCGTCGGCCGCGCCCGCGGCGCCATCGACCAGGAACGGATGCAGCAGATCGCCCACGCGCTCCGCGAGGTTCCCGCCCGCGCCGCCGACGTGCTGGCTCATGACGGGCGGCTGAAGGAACTGGCGCAGGAGGTGTCGGAGGCGCGCGATGTGCTGTATCTCGGCCGCGGCGCCATGTACCCGTTGGCGCTGGAAGGGGCGCTGAAGCTGAAGGAGATCAGCTACATCCACGCCGAAGGCTATGCCGCCGGTGAGTTGAAGCATGGTCCGATCGCGCTGATCGACGACAATGTACCGGTGATCGTGCTGGTGCCGTCCGACGCCCTGTTCGAGAAGGTGGTGTCGAACGTGCAGGAGGTCTGCGCGCGGTCCGGCAAGGTTCTGCTGCTGGCCGACAGGAAGGGCATCGACAAGCTGAAGGACAAGGTCCGCTGGTCGGTCGAACTTCCGGCCTGCGACCCGTTGGTGGCGCCGCTGCTCTACGCCATTCCGGTGCAGCTCCTGGCCTATCACACGGCGGTGCTGAAGGGCACCGACGTGGATCAGCCCCGGAATTTGGCAAAGAGCGTGACGGTGGAGTAAAGAGTGGAAATCGGACGTGCGTGTTGTTCACGGACAAAATAGAATACAGGCAATAAGTTCTGCTCTTTCTCGAATTTTAGAGCACTCCCGGGCAGGCGCGTTCTCAGTTGAGGGCACGCCTGCCCGACGGCGAAGGTGACTCGCAATCGTTCCGGCTTTCACGACCACAGGATCACGTGCGTCTGCAAGAAATGGCGTCGTGGCGGACGCAGAGCCGATTATATGATGTTGCGCTGCATCGCTTTCTCGTCCGTCAGCGCACTTCGTTCACATATCTGTGATCGTCCGTCAGCGTCCTGTGATGACTGATGATGGTCAGGGTTCCGGTCTGGTCGAACGCCTCCTCGTCGATGACCAGAAGCGGCGTCGGGTCGGGAACGCCGAGGTGGGCGCGATCCTCGGCGGTGGCGAGCCCGGCCGAGACCCGTTCGCGCACAGCGGAAATGCGGATGCCGTGAACGTCGAGCAGATGGATGTAGAGCCGCTGCGGCACCAATGATGGTTCCAGGGGGAAATCGGGCACCCGTCGGGCGACCAGCGCGATGTGGGAGCGCATCACCGCCCGCCCCTCCACCCGGCGCAGCCGCGCGATGCGGATCAGCGGCTCCCCGGGCGCCTCGCCCAGCAGGGCGGCTTCGGCGACAGTGGCCGGGCTTTGCCCAACCTCGGTCACCACCGCCTCGGACGATAGCAGCCGGCCGTCGCCGCCATGCAGGCGGTAATACTGGAAGAAGAAGCGCAGGCTGTGCTGCGGCGTGCGCCCGGTGACCACCGTCCCGGTCTTGCGCCGGCGCATCAGCATGCCGTCCGCGGTCAGGTCGGCCAGCGCGCGGCGCATCGTTCCCACCGCAACTCCGTAATCGGCGGCCAGCGCGACCTCGCCCGGCAGCACCATGCCGGGCGGCCATTCGCCCAGCAGAATGGCATCCGCCATGCGACGCTTGACGTGCTCATAGAGCGGAATCGGCAGGTCACCCGCCATGTTCGCCGTCTTTTTGGTCACTGATGCCTCAAAAATAGTCGGAAATTGCTGAAATCTTGACGATTGACAAAGATTTGTGCGCCGGTCACATTTCTTTATAGAATATAGAAAACAGCGAGCCTGTCATGGACAATCGGTACGGAAGCGGCCAGCCCACCGGCGACGACTCCCTCGATGCGGCGATGGCCTGGATCGCGCGGTCGGCGGAACCCGCCGTGGCCGATCTCGCCCGTATGATCGCTGTCGACACGTCCTTTCCTCCCGGTGCCGGCTATGACGCCTTCGCCGACCTGATGGATGAGCTGATCGCCCCGCTGGGCTTCCGCTCCAGCCGGGTCGTTGTCCCCGACGCCCTGTGGCGGGTGCCCGGCGGGCCGGCGTCCGGCCGGCGCACCAATCTCATCGGCGAACGGGAAACGGGCAAGCCGGTTCTCGGGCTCTATTTCCATGTCGACACCGTGCCCGCCGCTCCAGGCTGGGACAAGGATCCGCTCCGCCTGACCCGCGAGGGCGACCGTCTCTACGGGCTGGGCGCCGCCGACATGAAGGGCACCATCGCCGCCGTGCTGCTGGCTCTGCGCGCCGCCGCGGCCTGCCGCCTGCCGCTTGCCTACGACCCGATGCTGCTGTTCTGCACCGACGAGGAGGGCGGGCTTTATCCCGGCGTGCGGTATCTAGCCGAACAGGGGCTGCTGAAGGGCCATGTCCTGAACTTCAACGGCAGTGCCGCGCCGCGCATCTGGGCGGGCTGCTTCGGCCTGTTCAACCTGCAGATCCGGCTGCATGGCCACACCGTCCATGCCGGCGAGGGCAACAAATCCGGCTCCGGCGTCAACGCCATCGAGGCGGCGCTGCCGCTGCTCCAGGCCCTGACCGACCTCAAGCCGGTGGTGGCGCAACGGACCTCGGCCCTGCCGCCGCCGCCGACCGCCTCGGGCCCGCTGGCCGCCCGGCTCGACATCGCCGCCGCCCATGGCGGCATCTGCGGCGGGCAGATCCCCTCGCTGTTCGAGATCCTGGTCTGCCGCCGCTATGCGCCGGAAGAGAATTATGAGGAGGCGCGGGCGGAGATCGAAACGGCCGTCGCCCATGCGATGGCCGGGAGTCCCGACATCGCGGTGGACATCCGGCTGGTCGGCCACCTCGCCCCGACCGGCGACCCGACCGGGGCGCACTGGCCGCGCTGGCAGGCGGCGCTGTCGGCCGGCTTCGGCTACCGCCCGGACGAGTTCCGTGCCTGGGGGGCGGCGAGCTGCTCCGACTTCGGCTGGGTCCAGCGCACCGGCATGCAGGAGGTGCTGCTGACCGGGCTCGGCCGGCCCGAGAGCAACGTCCATTCCCCCGACGAACACACCACCGTCGCCGACATCGTGGCCTTGGCGCAGAGCGTGCTGGCCTATCTGGCCGCCGGCTTCGCCCCCGACCTGATCCCCGAAAAGACTGACCAGAACACCGAACCGAACGCCGTGCCGACCCCAGGCCGCGGCCCGCAGAAGGAGTCCGACCGATGAGTTCCGTGACCCGCCGCCTCTTCCTCGCCGGGACCGCCGCTGGCCTCGGCGCCCTGCCCGCTTTCAGCCTGACTGGTGCGGCACCGGCCTTCGCCCAGCAGAGCGCCGCGCGCCGCGGCGGCGTGCTGCGCATTTCGGTCGATCAGGCAGCCAGCGTCATCCACCCGCTGCGCACCCGCGTGAACCCGGAATATCTGGTGGCCGAGCTGCTCTATTCCGGCCTGACGCGGCTCGCCGCCGGCATGAAGGTGGAACCGGACCTCGCCGAATCCTGGTCGCCCGACCAGACGCTGACCGAATGGACCTTCGTTCTGCGGCCGGGCCTGACCTTCCATGACGGGTCGCCCTGCACCGCCGCCGACGTGGTCGCCACCTTCACCGCCATCCTCGACCCCAAGACCGCCTCGCCGGGCCGCACCAATGTCGGCCCGATCAAGGAGGTGACGGCCAAGGACGAGCGGACCGTGCTGTTCCGCCTGACTTCGCCCTATGCCGACCTGCCGGTGGCGCTGGCCTACACCAACGCCCGCATCGTCCCGGCCAAGGTGATCGAGACCGACCTCGACAGCCTGTCGCGCAGCGCGGTCGGCACCGGCCCGTTCAAGCTGGTCTCCTTCGAGCCCGACCGCAAGATCGTGGTGGAGCGCAACCCGGCCTATTACGACCCGGCGCGCCCCCATCTCGACCGGGTCGAGGTGCTGGTCTATCCCGACCGCACCGCCGAGGCCTCGGCGCTGATCTCCGGCGACATCGACCTGATGTTGGGCACCGCCCCCGGCGAATACCAGCGGCTGGAGAAGGCCTCCGGCGTCAAGGCGCTGCGGGTGCCGTCGGGCCAATTCCTGAACGTCAACATGGGCTGCGACCAGAAGCCCTTCTCCGACCCGCGCGTCCGCAAGGCGCTGGCGCTGTCCATCGACCGCGAGGCGATGGTCGGCTTCGTCGCCGGCGGCTACGGCACCCCCGGCAACGACACGCCGATCAGCCCGGCCTACCGCTTCCACCGCGAGCAGCCGCTGCGCAGGGCCGACCTCGCCCAGGCGAAGAAGCTGCTGGCCGAGGCCGGCTATCCGAATGGCGTCGACCTGACCATGATCGCGTCGGACAAGCCGGGCACCCGCACCGAACTGGCGGTCGCCATCCGCGAGATGGCGAAGCCCGCTGGCTTCCGCATCCAGGTGCAGACCATGCCGCACGCCACCTACCTGGATCAGGTGTGGAAGAAGGGCAATTTCTACGTCGGCTTCTACAACATGCAGGCGACCGCCGACGCGGTCTTCTCGCTGCTCTACACCTCCGACGCCGCCTGGAACGAGACGCGCTGGAACAACAAGGCTTTTGACACCCTGGTCGCCGAGGCGCGGGCCAAGACCGACGAGGCGGAGCGCGCCGCCCTCTACGCCAAGGCGCAGCAGCTGATGCATGACGAGGTGCCGTCGGTCATCCCGGTCTTCTTCGACCTGCTGGCGGCACGGCGCGATTATGTCGAGGGCTACGAGCTGCACCCGCGCGGCTCGGTGTTCCGCCTCGACTTCGTCTCGCTCGGGGCGGCGGCGCCCAAGCGGGGTTGAGGCCGTGAGCGCGTCCTGGCTCCTGCGGCGGCTGGCGCTGATCCTCTACACGGTGTTCATCGTGTCGGTGCTGGTCTTCGGCATCACCCAGGCCCTGCCGGCGGACGCCGCCGTCACCCTGCTGGGCGAGAACGCCACCGCCGAGGCGCTGAACGCGATCCGCGAGCGCCTCGGCCTCGGCGACCCGATCTGGTGGCAGTATCTGCGCTGGGTCGGGCACGCCGCGACCGGCGATTTCGGCCTGTCGATGCGCACCGGCCAGCCGGTGGGGCCGGAGATGCTGACGGCGCTCGGCCGCTCGCTTCTGCTGGCCGCCGCCGCCATCCTGGTCATGCTGGTGATCGCCGTGCCGCTGGGCATGCTGGCGGCGGTGCGCCAGGGCAAGCTGGCCGACATGGCGACCGGGCTGATCTCCTATCTCGGAGTCTCCTTCCCGGAATTCGTCACCGCGACGCTGCTCGCGATGCTGCTGGCCGACACGCTGCAATGGCTGCCCGCCACCGGCTACGTCTCGCCGCTGGAGGATTTCGGCGGGGCGGTTCGGCATCTGGCCCTGCCGGTACTGACCGCCTCGCTGATCCTGGTGGCGCATGTCGCCCGCATGGTGCGGTCGGAAACGCTCGACGTGCTGCACAGCGATTACATCCGCGCCGCCCGGCTGAAGGGGTTGCCGGAGCGCACGGTGCTGGTCCGCCATGCCCTGCGCAACGCGCTGCTGCCGGTGGTCACCATCGTGGCGCTGGATGTCGGCTATCTGCTGGGCGGCATCATCGTCATCGAGGAAATCTTCGCCATTCCCGGCATCGGCCGGCAGCTGATGGTGGCGGTCACCGCCCGCGACCTGCCGTCGATCCAGGCCGGCGCCCTCATCATGTCGGCGACCTACGCCGTCGCCAACACGCTGGCCGACGTCGCCTACGCCATCCTCGACAAGAGGATCCGATATGACTGACCTGCTGCGCCGGTTGATGCGCACGCCGCAAGGCGCCATCGGCCTGATCCTGCTGGCGGTGCTGGCCGCCGCCTGCCTGTTCGGCCCCTGGCTGGCGCCCCACGACCCGGAGAAGATGGACTTCCTCGGCCGCTTCCGCCCGCTCGGCGCGCAGAACTGGTTCGGCGCCGACCAGTTCGGCCGCGACGTGCTGAGCCGCCTGCTGGTCGGCGCCCGCTCCACCCTGCCGATGGCGCTGGCAGCCACCCTGCTCGGCACCGTCGCCGGCGCGGTGGTCGGCACCGCGTCGGCCTATCTCGGCGGGCGCTGGGACGAGGCGATCATGCGCACCATCGACGCGGTGATGGCGGTGCCCGGCCTGCTGCTCGCCCTGCTGCTGGTCAGCACGCTGGGCAACGGCGCCGGCAACGCGATGATCGCCATCGCCGTCACCTTCGCCCCCGGCATGGCGCGCGTCACCCGCGCGGTGGCGCTGACCGTGCGCGGCCAGGACTATGTCAAGTCGGCCACCGTGCGCGGCGAGAGCGCGTCCTGGATCATCTTCCGCGAGATGCTGCCCAACGTCATGGCCCCGGTGGTGATCGAGGCGACGATCCGCGTCTCCTTCGCGGTGATGCTGTTCGCCACCCTCAGCTTCCTCGGCCTCGGCGCCCAGCCGCCGGCCTCCGAATGGGGCCTGATGGTGGCGGAGGCGCGCCAGTACGTCCATCAGGCGCCCTGGATCCTCATCGCGCCGTCGCTGGCCATCGCGATGACCGCCATCGCCTTCAACCTGCTCGGCGACGGGCTGCGCGACGCCATGAACCCGCGGGACGAACGATGACCGCAGTCCTCTCATTGCGCGACTACACGCTGGATTACCTCACCGGCAGCCGCCCCTTGCAGGTTTTGCAGAACATCAGCCTCGACATCGCGCCCGGCGAGGTGCTGGGGCTGGTCGGCGAATCCGGTTCGGGCAAGAGCACGCTGGCCTGGGCGATCATGCGGCACCTGCCGAAGAACGCCCGCGAGCTGTCGGGCACCATCCGGCTCGGCGACACCGACCTGCGCGGCCTGCCGCCGCGCGAGTTGACCCGGATCCGCGGCCGGCGCATCGGCATGGTGTTCCAGGATCCCTCGACCGCGCTGAACCCGACGCTGACCGTCGGCCGGCAGGTGACGGAGACGCTGGTCCACAACCGCGGCCTGACCCGGCGGGCCGCCTGGGATCTGGCGCTGGAGCTGCTGGGCCATGTCGAGCTGCGCGATCCGGACGCGCTGATGCGGCGCTATCCGCACGAGATCTCGGGCGGCGAGAAGCAGCGCATCCTCATCGCCACCGCCTTCGGCTGCCGGCCGGAACTGATCGTCTTCGACGAGCCGACCACGGCGCTCGACGTCATCACCGGCGCCCGCATCCTCGACCTGTTCGCCCGGCTGCGTGCCGAGACCGGGGTGGCGGCGCTCTACATCTCGCACGACCTCGCCCTGGTCTCGCGCGTCGCCGACCGGGTGGCGGTGATGAAGAAGGGCCGGCTGGTGGAGGAGGCGCCGGCCGCCTCGATCTTCGCCCGTCCCGCCCACGAGGAGACGCGCAAGCTGGTGGCGGCGGTGCCGCGCCCGGAAAACCGGCTGGTCCATGACCGGCCGGGCGACCGCGTCCTGCTCGCCGCCGAGGCGGTCTCGGTGCGCTATGCCCGGCCGCGCCTGTTCCGTCCACCCCCGCCGCCGGCGACCCACGCGGTCGGCTTCGACATCAAGGCCGGCGAGATCCTGGGCATCGTCGGCGAGTCCGGCTCCGGCAAATCCTCCATCGCGCGGGCGCTGACCGGGCTGGCCGACTTCTCCGGCGGCATCCGCTACGACGGCCGGCCGATCGGCTCGGTCCGCGACATGGACGGCGCCTACCGCCGCGCGGTGCAGATCGTCTTCCAGCATCCCGACGGCTCGCTGAACCCGCGCCAGACGGTGGGGGAGATCCTGTCCCGCCCGCTGAAGCTGTTCGGCATCGGCTCCACCAATCTGACAGCCGAGATCGGCCGGCTGCTGGAACAGGTGCGGCTGCCGGCCGCCTACGCCACCCGCTGGCCGCACCAGCTTTCCGGCGGCGAGAAGCAGCGCGTCGCCATCGCCCGCGCCTTCGCCGCCAAGCCCTCGCTGGTCATCTGCGACGAGATCACCGCCCCGCTCGACGTCTCGGTCCAGGCCTCGATCATCGAGCTGCTGCTGGCGCTGCGGGCGGAGACCGGGGCCGCCTATCTCTTCATCACCCACGACATCAACCTGATCCGCCAGATCGCCCACCGCATCGCCGTGATGCGCCGGGGCGAGCTGGTCGACCTGCTGCCCATCGACGCGGTCGACGCCGACCATGTCCACCCCTACACGCGCGACCTGATGGCCGCCTCGCCGATTCCGGTCGGCTGACTCGCCAGGAACCTCCCCCATGGACACCGCAGAGATTCTCGCCCGTCTCGACACCGATGCCGCCCTCGCCTTCCTCTCTCGCATGGTCCAGCACAAGAGCTACAGCCAGACCGAGGGCGAGCGCGAGCTGGCCCGCTTCATGGCCGCCTCCATGTCGGGCCTGGGGCTGGAGGCGGAGCTGACGCCGGTGCCCGGCGGGCGGGTCAACGCCGTCGGCCGCTGGCGCGGCACCGGCGGCGGCAGGAGCCTGCTGTTCAACGGCCACATCGATACCAACCCGGTGACCGAGGGCTGGACCGTCGATCCCTGGGGCGGAAAGATCGACGACAGGTTCATCTACGGCATAGGCTGCTCCAACATGAAGGCGGGCGACGCCGCCTATTTCTGCGCGGTGAAGACCCTGATGGATGCCGGGGTAAGGCTGCGCGGCGACGTCATCCTGACCTATGTGGTGGGCGAGCTTCAGGGCGGCGTCGGCACGCTGGCGCTGATGGAGCAGGGGCTGCGCGCCGACTGCTTCATCAACAGCGAGCCGACCGACCTCCAGGCGATGACGATGCACGCGGCGGCGCTGAGTTTCGTCATCGAGCTGGTCGGCGACACCCGCCACCTGTCCAAACGCGAGGAGGCGGTCGACGCCATCGCCGCCGCCTGCGACCTGATTCCCCGGCTGAACGCGCTCGCCCTGTCCGGCGCCAAGTCGCCGGAACACGCGACGATCAACCGCGTCCATGTCGGCGTCGTCCACGGCGCGCTGGGCAAGGAACTGCACGAGTGGCGTTCGCCGCAGGTTGCCGACTTCGTGCGGATCAAGGGCTCGGCCCGCTACGCCACCGGCCAGAGCGAGCAGGAAGCGCTGGCCGATCTGCGGCGCGAGCTGGATGCGCTGGAGGCGCGCTTTCCGGGGCTGAAGGCCAGCGTCTTCTCCGAGGACCGCGGCGGCACCCCGACGATGCCGACCTTCGAGGTGGCGAAGGACAGCGCGATCGTCCAGGCGGTGAACCGCGCCTACCGCGCGGTGCGCGGCACCGACCAGCCGACCGGCGCCATCACCCCGCCCGGCTTCTACGGCACCGATGCCGGCCATCTCCAGCATTCCGGCGGCATGGAGGGCGTCGTCTGCGGTCCCGGCGGGCGCTACAACACCATGCCGGACGAGCGGGTCGACATCGACGACTATCTCGACATGATCCGCGTCTACATGCTGGCCATCCTGGAGATCTGCGGATAATGGCCGGCTCGTCCGCAGCACGCTTCGCGCCGCGGATGGCCCGGCTGCGCGAGACCATGGCGGCCGAGGGCTGCGACGCCTTTCTGGCCGACCATGCCGAGCTGATCGCCTGGATCAGCGGCTACACCGTGTCGGAAACGCTCTACCGCGCCGTCATCGTGCCGATGGACGGCGCCCCCTGCTTCGTCCTGCGCGCCATCGACGCCGGCCCCTGCCGGTCCGGGGTGTGGTTCGACGATGTGGCGACCTTCGACGACCATGAGGAGCCGCACGGCGCGGTGGCGACTGCGCTCGTCGCACGCGGCCTCGCCGGCGCGCGGATCGGTGTCGATCCGATGTCCTATGGCCACACCGTCGCCACCGCGCAGCGCCTTGCCGGATTGCTCCCCGATGCCCGCTTCGTCCCGCTGCCGGGGCTGAGCGACACTTTGCGCGCCCGCAAGTTCGCCGACGAGATCGACGCCATCGCGGCGGCGGCGGCCATCGCCGACCGCTGCATGCTGGGTCTGGAAGGCCACATCCATCCCGGCCTGACGGTGCGGGAGGTGGCGGCGATGGCAGCGGCGGCACAGCTCCGGCTCGGCGCCGACGATGGCGGGCCGGGACCGATCCTGGTTTCGGGCGGCCATGGACGCGAAAGCCATGTCGATTTCCTGCACGGCAGCGGCCTCGACCGGACGCTGATGCCGGGCGACATCCTGCATGTCGAGCTGACGCCGCGGGTCGGCAACTACGGCGCCCGGCTGATGCGGCCGGTCTTCGTCGAGGACCCGCCGGACGGGGCGGCCGAGACCTTCCACCGTCTGGCGGAGTTGCAGGACCGGCAGATCGCCGCCATGCGACCAGGCACCATTGCGCGCGATGTCGATGCCCTGTTACGGACCGCGGTGCTGGATGCCGGGCTGCGCGCCGATTACGGCAACGTGACCGGCTACGCCATGGGCCTCTACGCCCGCACGCCACGGCCGAGCGATTTCTCGCACGCCTTTCACCCCGGAGCCGACTTCCATTTGCAGCCCGGTCAGGTGTTCCACATGTACGCGTCGGCACGTGGCGTCGCGGTGAGCGAGACCATTCTGGTGACCGACGCCGGGCCGCGCCGGCTGACGGCCTGCCCGCGTCGGCCGCTGCATGGATAGCGGCCGTTCCGGCCTCTGAAGCGATGCCAGCGCGGTTGTCATCGCGAAATCCATTTCTCTATATAAGATTTGACATAAAAAGATTGTATTGAAACGCCCAATTTTGATGCCGGTGCGTTGCCGGATTAAGGTCGGAAGCAGGATTTCCCCGCCATGGGCCGGCTGGACGCGCTACCGCTTCCGCCAAAAACATCGGCCGACATGAAGCCGGCACTTGACCTCGGCGCTTTTTCCCATTTTCCTATAGACAATAAGATATTTGAACAGCTCTCATCTGTTGTATCCCGAGCGCCGATGGCAAGCGCCACGCCCCAAAACCACCGGACAAGGAGTTCCGCCATGCAGGGTTTGAGTGATTTTGACCGGATGGTGATGGCGTCCCTCTGCCCCTCGGGCACGCTCGTGCTCCCGCTTCTGCCGCCTGAGGGGCAGATGGCGGAGCCGGCGGAAGGGATCGGCGACGATGGGCTTCCGGACCGCAGCCTGCTGCCCCTCGGCCTCGGCATCGTCTCGGCCATTCTCCTTGCATCGCTGGCGGCGCTGGCCTGATCGGACCGGCAGCCGTTGCCAAACTCTCGAAGGATAAGGAAAAGTGGCGGTTCAGGATCATGACGCATACTGGCAGCCCGGCCTGGAGACCCAGAGCCGCGCCGACTGGCGGCAATTGCAGCTCGATCTGCTGAAGGACCATCTGCGGCATGCTTACGAAGGCTCGCCCTACTACCGGGCCGCCTTCGACGCGCAGGGGGTGTCGCCGGGGGACCTGCGCACGCTGGACGATCTGCGGCGCTTCCCCTTCCTGGACAAGGCGACCATCCGCGACCGGCAGGTCGCGGTGCCGCCCTTCGGCGATCTGGTCGCCGTGCCGGAACGGGAGATCGTCTACATCTCCGCCTCCAGCGGGTCGACCGGGGTGCCGACCGCCTCGCCCTTCACCGCCAAGGATTTCGAGGAATGGATCGACTATGAGGCACGGCAGTTCTGGTCGAGCGGCCTGCGGCCGACCGACCGTTATGCCCATGCGCTGAACTTCTCGCTGTTCGTCGGCGGCCCCTGCGTGCTGGGCGCGCAGAAGCTGGGGGCGCTCAGCATCCATGCCGGAACCCTGCCGTCGGAACGGCTGCTGGCGGTGCTGAACCAGTTCAGGGCGACGGCACTGTGGACGACGCCGTCCTATGCCTGGCATCTCGGCGAGACCGCCCAGCGCGAGGGCATCGACCCGGCCCGTGATCTCGCCGTCCGCCGCCTGTTCGTGGCGGGCGAGCCCGGCGGCTCCATCCCGGAGACGCGCGAACGGATCGAGGCGCTGTGGGGGGCGGAGGTCTACGACTATTACGGCCTGTCCGACATCTTCGGCTCCTGCGCCGGCATGTGCGTGGAGAAGGACGGGCTGCATTGGGCCGAGGACCATATCCTGGTCGAGGTGCTGGATCCGGAGACCCTGGAACCGGTGGCGGAGGGCGGGCGAGGCGAACTGGTGCTGACCACCCTGCGCAAGCGCGCGCGCCCGATCATCCGCTTCCGCACCGGCGACATCGTGTCGGTGACGACGCAGCCCTGCCGCTGCGGCCGCACCTCCCTGCGGCTGAAGGGGGTTCATGGGCGGCTCGACGACATGCTGATCGTCAAGGGAGTCAACCTGTTCCCCGGCGACGTTGAGGCGGTGGTGCGCCAGGATCCGGCGCTGACCGGCGAATACCGGCTGGTGCTGGAGCGGATCGAGCGGCTGGACCGCCTGACGGTCGAGGCGGAACACACCCAGGGCTTCAACGGTGATCTGGAAGAGCTGCGGGGCCGGCTGCGCCGCCAGTTGAAAGCTGCAACCGGCGTCGGGGCGGAGGTCGCCCTGCTCGCCCCCGGCACCCTGCCCCGTGCCGTCCACAAGGCCAAACGAATCGACGACCGCCGCCAGCATGTGTGGTCGTGACCCAATCCCCTGACGGAGCCCGTTCCCATGCCGGACACCCATCTTCCCGTCACCGAACAGCTGCCCGATGACATCGCCCAGGCGGCGGCTGACCGCCTGTTCCTCAACGCCCGCACGCCGCAATCCTGGTCCGACCGCGCGGTCCCGGTGGAGACGCTCCACCGCCTCTACGAACTGGTCCGGCTGGCGCCGACCGCCTTCAACGGCAGCCCGGCGCGCTTCGTCTTCCTGACCACGCCGGAGGCCAAGGAGCGGCTGCGTCCGGCCTTGAGCCGCGGCAACCAGTCCAAGCTGACAGCCGGCGTCATCGCCATCGTCGCCTACGACCGCCGCTTCTTCGAGCATCTGCCGCTGCTGAGCCCGCATTACGATCCCTCGCCGCTGTTCGTCGACGAGCCGTCCCTGGCCGAGACCACGGCGTTCCGCAACGGCAGCCTCCAGGCCGGCTACCTGATCCTGGCCGCCCGGCTGCTGGGACTGGATGCCGGGCCGATGTCCGGCTTCGATGCCGAAGCGGTCGATGCGGAGTTCTTCGCCGACGGCCGGCTGCGCACCAACCTGCTGGTCGCGCTGGGCCATGCCGACGGACCGCCATCACGTCCGCGCGCCCCGCGGCTGGACCTGTCGAAGGCGGTGGTGATCCTTTGAGCCCAACGCCGTAGCGGCCGACCATCCCCGGCCGAACCGGAGATCGATCATGAGCGTGAACGACACGGCCGCCGCCCTGCCGGCGGCCAACGGCGGAGCCTTGCCGATTACCGGCGGCCTCACGTCCAGCCCCAGCCCCCCCCTGCGATTTTCCGCGGCCGCCCTGCTGTGGTTCGCCGCCTCCGGGGTGACGGCTCTCTGGCCCGATGCCGCCGATGCCCAGGAGTGGGAGCGGACCGGCGAGTTCGCGAGCCTGCTGGTGGTCGCGGCCGGGCTGCTGGTGCTTGCTGCCCTGCTGGCCGCAACAATCCGCCCGGCGCCGCGCAGCCGGCTGGACTCCGCCAGCGCGACCCTGTCGGCATCCGTTCCCTGGCTGATCGCCCTGGCGCTGGGCGTCACCGGCTGGGAAATCCTGACCGCCAAACTCAATCTTCTGCCGAGGCCCTTCTTCGTCCCGCCGCAGGCGCTGCTTGAGGTCTATCTCGACGACTGGCCGCGGCTGCTCGACTGTTTCGCCGCTTCGCTGAGGCTGCTGGTCACCGGTTATGTGGTCGGATCGGTGCTGGGCGTGGTGACCGGCGTCGCCATCGGCTGGTCGCGCGCGGTCGGCTACTGGGTCCATCCGGTTCTGCGGCTGATCGGCCCGCTGCCGGCCACCGCGTGGCTGCCCATCGCGTTCTTCGCCTTCCCAACCAGTTGGAGCGCCAGCGTCTTCCTGATCGCGCTCGCCAGCGGCGTGCCGGTGACGGTCCTGACATGGTCGGGCGTCGCCGGTGTCAACAGCGCCTATTACGACATCGCCCGCACGCTGGGTGCCTCCCCGCGCTTCCTCGTCTTGAAGGTCGCCGTCCCGGCGGCGATGCCGCATGTCTTCGTCGGCCTGTTCATGGGGCTTGGCGCCTCCTTCGCCGTCCTGGTGGTGGCGGAGATGTTGGGCGTGAAGTCCGGCGTCGGCTGGTACCTGCAATGGGCCCAGGGCTGGGCCGCCTACGGCAACATGTATGCGGCCCTGCTGGTGATGGCGCTGCTCTGCTCCGGTCTGGTGACGCTGCTGTTCCGCGTCCGCGACCGCCTGCTCGCCTGGCAGAAGGGAATGTTGAAATGGTAGCGCTGGAAAACACCGACACCCAAGCCGGGGTGGCCGGCATGACCATCGACGTGCAGACGGTCAGCCACAGCTTCGAGCTGCATGGCGCGCCGCTGCCGGTGCTGGACGGGGTGGAGCTGCGGGTCGAGCCGGGCGAACTGGTCGCCCTGCTCGGGCCGAGCGGTTGCGGCAAATCCACCCTGCTGCGCCTCGTCGCCGGGCTGGAGCCGCCCAGCGATGGCCGCATCCTGGCCGATGGCCACCCGATCACCGGCCCCGATCCGTCGCGCGTCGTGGTGTTTCAGGACCCGACGCTCTACCCCTGGCGCACCGTGCGCGACAATGTCGCCCTTGGGCTGGAGGCGCGCGGCCTGCTGCGATCGCAAGGCCATCGGGTGGACAAGGCGCTGGCGCTCGTCGGGCTGGCCGGATTCGAGAAGGCCTATCCGCACCAGCTGTCCGGCGGCATGGCCCAGCGCGCGGCGCTGGCCCGCGCCCTGGTCAACGATCCGCGCCTGCTGATCCTCGACGAGCCGCTGGGCAAGCTGGACAGCCTTACCCGGCTGGCCATGCAGAGCGAACTGGTCGATCTGTGGCGCAGCACCGGCTTCACCGGCCTGCTGGTGACCCACGACATCGAAGAGGCGCTGTTCATGGCGACCCGAGTGATCGTGTTCAGCGGCCGCCCCGCCCGCATCAAGGCCGACCTGTCCGTCGACCGCCCCTATCCCCGTCATCGCGGCGACCCGGTTCTGACCGGGCTGCGCCACCGCATTCTCGAACTCCTCGGCCTTGCCGAGACCTGGTGAGGACAGCCGACCATGCCCGACAGCAGCACGCCCGCCAAAGCCACCCCCAACTTGCAGCGCCTGCGCGGCTTCATCGCCGATTTCACCCGGCTGGTGGAACTGCACGGCGCCGACGAGCCCACCATTCTGGACGCCGGCCACGTCCTGCTGGCCGGCCTGATCGCCGTCGACGACTGGCTGCCCGACGCCTGTGCCCAGCCCGACCCGGTGCATTACCGCCAGTATCTTCTGCATTGCGACCCGTATGAGCGCTTCTCCGTCGTCAGCTTCGTCTGGGGGCCGGGGCAGCGGACGCCGATCCACGACCACACCGTTTGGGGCCTGGTCGGCGTTCTGCGCGGGGCCGAACGCTCGCAACGCTACGACCTCCAGCCGCAGGGTGGCCCGCCCGTGGCCTTTCCGCCCGGGATCCTGGCGGCCGGGTCGGTGGAGGCGGTGTCGCCCCGCATCGGCGACGTCCATGCGATCTCCAACGCGCTGGCTGACCGGCCGTCCATCAGCATCCATGTCTATGGCGGCAACATCGGCGCCATCCGGCGGTCGGTGTTCGACCCGCTGACCGGCCAGCGCAAACCCTTCATCTCCGGTTACGCCAACAGCACTCTGCCCAACCTGTGGGACCGCTCGCAGCCCGTTCCCCATGCCGCCTGAGGATCACCAGCAATCATGACGAAAGCCGCACCGCTCGCCACCCGCAAGCCCGCCGACATCCGCCGCGCCTGGATCGAGCGTGACGAGGTCGCCCTGCTCGACGCGCGGGAGGAAGGCCCCTATTCGCTGGCGCATCCCCTGTTCGCCGTCTCCATCCCGTTCAGCCGGGTCGAACTGCTGGCCTACGACCTGCTGCCGCGGCGCGACGTGCCGATCACCGTCTATGACGACGGCGAGGGCTATGCGGAGCCGGCCGCCCGCCGGCTCCAGGCGCTGGGCTACGGCGACGTGACGCTGCTGGAGGGCGGGCTGGCGGGCTGGATCGGCGCCGGGTTCGAGGTCTACCGGGATGTGAACGTGCCCAGCAAGGCGTTCGGCGAGTGGGTCGAGCACCATCGCCACACCCCGTCGCTGCCGGCGGCGGAGGTCAAGGCGCTGATCGACGCCAAGGCCGATCTGGTCATCCTCGACGCCCGCCGGTTCGAGGAATACCGCACCATGTCGATCCCCGGCGGCATCAGCGTGCCGGGCGCCGAACTGGTCAAGCGCGTCCACGACATCGCCCCCAACCCGGACACGCTGGTGGTTGTCAATTGCGCCGGCCGCACGCGGTCGATCATCGGCACGCAGTCGCTGGTCAATGCCGGAATTCCCAACCGGGTGGCAGCCCTGCGCAACGGCACCATCGGTTGGACGCTGGCCGGGCTGACGCTGGACAGCGGCCGTGACGGACGCTTCCCCAAGGTCTCGGCCGAAGGCGATGCCGCCGGCCGCCGGGCGGCGCGCGCGGTGGCCGATCGCGCCGGCGTCGGCAGGGTCGACGCCAAGACGTTGGACCGCTTCCGCGGCGACGAGCGCCGCACGCTCCACCTGTTCGACGTGCGCACGCCGGAGGAGTATGAGGCCGGCCATCTGCCGGGCTTCCGCCATGCGGCCGGCGGACAGCTGGTGCAGGCGACCGACGAGTATGTGGCGGTGCGCGGCGCCCGCATCGTCCTGGCCGACGATCCCGTCGCCGGCGGCGGACCGCGTGCCGACATGACCGCCTCCTGGCTGTCGCAGCTCGGCTGGGACGTGCATGTGCTGGAGGGCGACGTCTCGGCCCTGGGCAGCGAGAGCGGCCCCGACCGCCGCGTCCTGCCGCCAGAACCGGATGTGGGGGCCGAGACCATCGCCCCGCGCGACCTGCTGGCCCTGCTTGAGACTGGCGAGGCGGCGGTGATCGACATCACCCGCAGCCCGCGCTACCGCGCCGGCCACATACCGGGCGCGCATTTCTCCACCCGCGCCCGGCTGGCCGAGACCATCGCCCGGCTGCCCAAGGGTGTCCGGCCGGTGCTGACCTGCGGCGACGGCACGCTGACCCGCTACGCCGTCGCCGACTTTCCCGCCGGTCAACGCCCGCTGCTGCTGACGGGCGGCACCAAGGGGTGGGTCGCTGCCGGACTGCCGCTCAGCACGGACCTCGACCGGCTGGGGGGTGAACCGGACGACGTCTACAAGCGCCCCTACGAGGGCACCGACAACAGCGCCGCCGCCATGCAGGGCTACATCGACTGGGAACTGGAACTGGTCGATCAGCTGAAGCGCGACGGCGCGCACAATTTCCACGTCATCTGACGGAGCCCGCCATGACCATGTTCCCCAAGACGCTCCCGTCCTTGTCGCGCCGCCACGCCCTCGGTCTCGGCGTCGGCGCGCTCGCCGCCAGCCTCCTGCCCCCGCGGTCTGCGCAAGCTGCCATTCCCGCCGGCACCATCCTGAAGGTCGGCGACCAGAAGGGCGGCGTGCAGTCGGTGCTTGAGGCCGCCGGACTTCTGGCCGACCTGCCCTATCGCATCGAATGGAGCCAATTCCCGGCCGCCGCCCCTCTGCTGGAGGCGCTGAACGCCGGCGCCATCGAGGTCGGCTATGCCGGCGACGCACCAACCACCTTCGCTCTGGCGGCCGGCACTGCGGCGAAGATCATCGGCGCCGTGCGCTCCAACCCGCAAAGCACCACCATCCTGGTGCCGGGCACCTCGCCCATCCGCAGCGTCGCCGACCTGAAGGGCAGGACCATCGGCACCGGTCGCGGCTCGATCGGCCATTACCTCGTGCTGGCGGCGCTGAAGGCGAACGGTCTGAAGCCCGACGACGTGAAGATCGCCTTCCTGCTGCCGTCGGACGCCAAGTCGGCGCTGGCCGCCGGTTCCATCGACGCGTGGTCGACCTGGGGCATCTATGTGTCGCAGTCCCTGCTGGTCGATGGCGCCCGCGCGGTGGTCACCGGAAGCGGACTGATGAGCGGTCTGTCTTATCAGTCCGCCACGCTGGAGGCCATTGCCACCAAGCGTGACGCACTGGCAGACCTGATCGGCCGCACCGCCGCCGCCCGGCTGTGGGCGCTGGAGAACAGCACCGCCTATGCCGACATCTGGGCCAAGGCGGTGGGCGTCGACCCGGCCATCGCCCGCCACACCTTCGGCGTCGAACGGGCGCGGCCGGTCGCCATCGATGGCTCGGTCGTCGCCGACCAGCAGGCGACCTCCGACGTTTGGCGCGAGTTCGGCATCATCCCCAAGCGGCTGGACGCGGCGACGATCTTCGATCCCGGCTTCAACAGCGCGCTGCCGGCCTGACGTCACCGGACCACGGATTGGCGATGCTCCCGACCAACCTCGACATGGACGTGCTGCGGGCGCTGGTGATCGCCATGGAGCATGGCGGTTTCGCCCGCGCCGCCGAACGTCTTGGCCGGACCCAGTCGGCGATCAGCCTGCAGATGAAGAAGCTGGAGGAACAGGTCGGCCAACCGCTGTTCCGCAAGGCCGGCCGCACGGTGGCGCTGACCGATGCCGGCGATTTGCTGCTGGGCTATGCCCGCCGCATCGTCGCGCTGAACGATGAAGCCCTGTCGGCGGCGCGAGGCCGGGCGATGGACGGCACGGTGCGGGTCGGCTTCCCCCAGGATCTGGCGGAACGCTGGCTGCCATCCGTGCTCGGCTCCTTCCACCGCGCCCATCCCCGCATTCATGTCGAGGCCCAGGTCGGCCGGGGACGGGAGTTGCGCGAGCGCGTGGCGCAGGGGACGCTCGACCTCGCCCTGGCCTTCGGCGAGATCGGCGGCACCGGGACGGCAGCCACCGCCGCCGGCGCAACTCTGGCCCATCTGCCGGTGGCCTGGGTGGGGTCGGAAGGCTTCAGCGCCGATCCGGAGACCCCTTTGCCGCTGGCCCTGCTCGACGCGCCCTGCATGTTCCGCCAGCATGGCATCGACCGGCTGGACGGCGGCGGACGCCCCTGGCGCATCACCTTCACCAGCCCCAGCCTGTCCGGCCTGTGGGCGGCGGTGGAGGCCGGGTTGGGCGTCACCATCCGCACGCCGCTCGGCCTGCCCGACACGCTGGCGATCCTTGAGCCACGGTTCGGCCTCCCGGAATTGGGATCGGTCCCGCTGGAGCTGCACCGCGCATCCTCGACGATCGCGTCCGCCGACAACCCGGCGGTCGACCGCCTGCATGGAATCCTTGCGGAGTCCCTGGCCGCTGTCCTGCGCGATGCGGACACCCAATAACAACATATTTTTCTAGTTACTTAAGTTTTTCTCAACAGTGCCGTTTGTGTTTTTCGTTTTTCCTATTCACACAATAGGGATACGCTTTCTCCCGTAGCCACCGCGACAGACCGGCAACGGGAGGAACCATGACGGCAGCCACCGCGACCCGAAGGACGGGAAGCCGATCCCCCACATGGACAGCTCCAGCGGGTCTGCGCCGCTGTGCGGTGCCGCTGGCGCTTCTGGTGCTGTGGCAGGCCAGCGTCGGGCTGGGCTGGATTTCCACCCGCTCCATTCCCTCGCCCAGCCAGATCCTGACCGCCTTCTGGGACCTGACGGTCAGCGGCGAACTGGCGGTGCATCTGCTGGTCTCGCTCGGCCGGGTCAGCGCCGGGCTCGCCATCGGCGTTTCGGCCGGCACCGTCTGCGCCCTGATCGCCGGCCTGTCGCGGCGGGGGGAGGATGCGCTCGACGCGCCGCTGCAAATGCTGCGCACCCTGCCCCATCTGGCGCTGGTGCCGCTGTTCATCCTGTGGTTCGGCATCGGCGAGACGCCGAAGATCGCCCTCGTCGCGCTGGGCACCGCCTTCCCGATCTACCTCAATCTGTTCGCCGGCATCCGCACCGTCGACGCCAAGGTGGTGGAGGCCGTCTCCACCCTCGGCCTGACAAGGGGAGAGATGATCGCCCAGGTGATCCTGCCGGGCGCCCTGCCGTCCTTCCTGACCGGGCTGCGCTACGCGCTCGGCGTCGCCTGGCTCAGCCTCGTGGTGGGCGAGCAGATCAACGCCTCCAGCGGCATCGGCTATCTGGCGATGACGGCGCGGGAGTTCCTGCGCACCGACGTGATCATCGTCGCCCTGATCGTCTACGCCATCCTCGGCCTGCTCGCCGACCTGATCGTCCGCTTCATCGAACGCTCGGCGCTGGTCTGGCGCCCGGCCTTCATCAAGGAGTGACCCTCCATGAGCCAAGCCCCTTCCCGCATCCCCGCCTCCTCAAAGCCTGTCGTCGGCGTCCGTGGCCTCGTCCGCAATTTCGGCAACGGCAATGTGCTGGACGGCCTGTCGCTCGACCTTCAGCCGGGCTCCTTCACCGCCCTGCTCGGCCGCTCCGGCTGCGGCAAGTCCACGCTGCTGCGCACGCTGGCGCGGCTCGACCCGGCACCGGATGGCACCGTGCAGCTTCCCGACGAGCGTGCCGTGGTGTTCCAGGAGCCGCGGCTGGTTCCCTGGAAGCGGGTGCTGCGCAACGTCACGCTCGGTCTGCGGCATCCGGATGCAGAGGAGCGCGGCCTTGCGGCCCTGGCGGAGGTCGGGCTGTCCCACCGCGCCAATGCCTGGCCGCTGACCCTGTCCGGCGGCGAGGCGCAACGGGCGGCCCTGGCCCGCGCCCTGGTGCGCGAACCCCGCCTGCTTCTGCTCGACGAGCCCTTCGCGGCGCTGGACGCCCTGACCCGGATGCGCATGCAGGGTCTGGTGGAGACGCTGTGGCGCGCCCATGCCCCCGCCGTCCTGCTGGTGACCCACGATGTGGACGAGGCGCTGCTGCTGGCCGACCGCGCCCTGGTGATGGCGCAGGGCAGGATCGCCGCCGACATCCCGATCCCGCTGGCCCGCCCGCGCCGCCACGGCGACCCCGGCTTCATTGCTCTGCGCTCCCGCCTGCTGGCCGAACTGGGTGTCGACGAGGAGCATCTGGCCGCGCGCGAGCCGCAGCGCATCGACGCAAGGGCATCCGGCGTAACGCCCGGCGGCTACGGCCTGCCCGCCGGTGCCGCAGCCGCACCCAGCTTTTAATGACACGAACGCCGACGGACTTGCCCGCCATGACGACCGACGCCATCCGCCTCCCCTCCGTTTCCTTGGGCCGCCGCAGCCTGTTGCGCGGTGCGGCCGGAGCCTGCGGCGCCCTGGCGCTGGGCAGCCTGCCCACCACGTCGCGGGCCGCGTCCGGTCCCGCCACCGAAACGGTCCTGCGCATCGCCGATTACAAGGCGCTGGACGGCCTGTCGCTGGAGGCCTCCGGCAATGCCCAATCCACCTACCGGTCGCAGTTCGCCGAATTCGCATCGGGCAACCTGATCGTCGAGGCGATCAACGCCGGCTCCATCGATGTCGGCTCCAGCAGCGAGATCCCGCCCGCCTTCGGCATCGCCGCCGGCGCCCGCCTGTCCATCGTCGCCGTCGTGAAGGACGACGTGAACTGGCAGGTCGTTCTGGTGCCGCCGGGCAGCCCGATCCAGTCGGTCGCCGACCTGAAGGGAAAGCGCGTCGGCTATGTCCGTGCCACCACCACGCAATACTATCTCGCCAAAATGCTCGGCGAATCCGGCCTGCGCTTCACCGACATCCAGGCGATCAGCCTGACCCCGTCGGAGGGACAGGCAGCCTTCGAGCAGGGTGCGCTCGATGCCTGGGCGATCTACGGCTATTCGGTGCCCTTCGCCATCAAGAAGGGGGCACGCGTCCTCGTCACCTCCAACGGCTACCTGTCGGGCAACTACCTCTATCTCGCCTCGCCCGACGCGCTGGCCGATCCGGGCAAGTCCGCCGCCATCGGAGATTATTTCCTGCGGCTGCGCCGCGCCTTCGCCTGGCGCGCCGCCAATCTGGAGCGCTGGGCCCAGGTCCATTCCGCGGCCATCGGCGTGCCGCTCGAAACCGATCTGGAAATCCTGCGCAGGAATTCCCGCCAGCGCGATCTGGCGCCGATCACCGATGCGGACATCGCGTCCGCACAGAATGTCGCCGACACCTTCCAGCAGCTGGGCGTGCTGCCCAGGCGCATCGACATCGCCCCGGCTTTCGACCGCCGCTTCACCGACATCCTGTCGCGTCCGCTCAGCTGAGCCGGCGCCGTCCTGACTCCTCGCCAGCCATAAAAATGGGGACCACCGCCATGACCGCCGTTCACAATTCCGCCTCCCACAGCCCGTCAGCCTATCCGCTCCGCTTCGTCGGCTTCGTCGGCAACCACAATGCGTCGGAGATCATCCCGCGCCAGGGTCCGGTGGTGGACCGCGACTATATCGAGACGGTGGCGAAGGCGCATGAGCTGGGCGGCTTCGACTCCGTGCTCCAGGCCTTCCATGCCGACGCGCCCGACAGCCTACAGGTCAGCCAGCACATCACCAGCGTCACCGACCGGCTGGGCGTGCTGATCGCCCACCGCCCCGGCTTCCAGGCGCCGACCATCCTGGCCCGCCAGCTCGCCACGCTCGACCAGCTGAGCCGCGGCCGCGTCGCCATCAACGTCATCACCGGTGCGGAGCGCAGCGAGCTTGCCCGCGACGGCAACATTGTGGACGACAAGGACGACCGCTACGCCCGCACGTCCGAGTTCCTCGACATCGTCCGCGCCGAATGGACCAGCGACGCGCCCTTCGACTATCAAGGCCGCTTCTATCAGGTCGAGAAGGCCTTTTCCCAGGTGAAGCCCTACAATCCGTCGGGCATCCCGGTTTGGATTGCCGGCGCCTCCCCGGCCGCGGTCGAAGTCGCCGGGCGCCATGCCGACACCTATGCGGTGTGGGGCGAGACCCACGATCAGGTGCGCGAGCTGCTGGCCCGCGTGCGCGCCGCCGTCGCCAAGGCGGGCCGTCCGCAGCCGGCCTTCAGCCTGTCGCTGCGCCCGATCCTGGCCGAGACCGAAGACGCCGCCTGGGCCAAGGCCGAGGCCATCCACGAGAAGGCCAAGGCACTGCTGGACAAGACCGGCTTCACCCGCGGCGACCTGCCGAACAACGAGGGTGCCCGCCGTCTGCTGGCCATCGCAGACAAGGGCCATCGGCACGACAAGCGCCTGTGGACCGCCATCGCCGCACTGACCGGGGCAAAGGGCAACTCCACCTCGCTGGTCGGCACGCCGGATCAGGTGGCCGACGCCCTGCTCGACTATTACGACCTCGGCGTCACCACCTTCCTGATCCGTGGCTTCGACCCGCTGCCGGACGCCATCGCCTACGGCCGCGACCTGCTGCCACGCGTCCGCCAGCTGGTGGCGGACCGCCAGCGCGCCCAGGCCGTCGCGGCGGAGTAACCGCAAGGTGGCGATCCGCTCCCCGATCATCCTCAACCAGCTGGGCCCCGCTGTGGGAGAGCGCATCGCCGCCCATCCCTCCCGCCCCACGGTGCTGGAGCATCGGGGCGGCCATCCGCCCTGGAACCTCCCAGCCGGCGTCGAGGTCCTGCTGACCCGACCGCTGATCGGGTGGGAGGAGGCCCCTGCCGCCCCTCCCCCCGGCTGGGGAAACGGCCTGTGCTGGATCCAGTCGGCCTCCACGGGCATGGATTTCTACCCACCCTGGCTGCTCGACGGCGCCCCGGTCGTCACCTGCGCCCGCGGCGTATCGGCGGTCGCCATCGCCGACTACGTGATGACGGCGATCCTGACCGTCGAGAAGCGGTGGGACACCATCCGCCTCGCCGGACCGGAGGACTGGCGACGCGAGACGCTGGGCAGCCTGTCCGGCAAGCGCCTGGGGCTGGCCGGCTTCGGCGCCATCGGCCAGGCGGTGGCCGAGCGAGCACTCGCTTTCGGGATGACCGTGGGGGCGGTGCGCCGCTCCGGCTGGGCCGAACCGGAACCCGACGTCGAGCCGTTCGGCCGGCTGGAGGATCTGGCGGCGGCCAGCGACCATCTGGTGCTGGCCCTGCCGCTGACCGCCGCCACGCGCGGGCTGATCGGGGCCGAGCTGCTGGCGCAGGCCAAGCCGGGGCTGCATCTGGTCAACGTCGCCCGCGGCGCGCTGGTCGACCAGACCGCCCTGCTCGACGCCATCGACAGCGGCCGGATCGCCGGCGCCACGCTGGACGTGACCGACCCGGAACCGCTGCCCGCCGGCCATCCCTTCTACCGCCATCCCGCCATACGGCTGACGCCGCACGTCTCATGGTCAGCCCCGGATTTCGACCGGCGGCTGGCCGACCGCATCCTCGCCAACCTCGACGCCTATGCGCGCGGCGAACCGCTGCGCGATGTGGTGGACGCCCGCACCGGCTATTGAGCCCCTTTTCCGACGGAGCCCCCGCCCGATGACCCATATCCAGCCACGGCCGCGCAAATTCTGGCCGCCGGTCGATCTGGTCAGCCACACCAGCGTCGAGGAGGAGCGGCAGCACCGCAAGCAGCGCCTCGCCGCCACCTTCCGCCTGTTCGGCCGTTACGGCTTCGACCAGGGTCTGGCCGGCCACGTAACCGCCCGCGACCCGGAACATCCCGACCGCTTCTGGATCAACCCGCTGGGCCAGCATTTCCGCACCATCCGGGTGTCGGACCTGCATCTGGTCGACGGCGACGGCACCATCCTGCAAGGCGACCGCGCCATCAACCAGGCCGGCTTCACCATCCATTCCGCCATCCACCGGGCTCTGCCCGGGGTGGTGGCCGCCGCCCACACCCATTCCACCTACGGCAAGGCATGGTCGGCGCTCGGCCTGCCGCTCGCCCCGCTCAGCCAGGATGCCGCGGCCTTCTACGAGGATCAGGTGATCTTCGACCCCTATTCCGGCGTCGTCCTGACCGAAGGAGAGGGCAAGCGGCTGGTGGAGGCGCTGGGCGACCGGAAGCTGGCGATCCTCAAGAACCACGGCCTGCTGACCGTCGGCCCGAGCGTCGAGGCGGCAGCCTGGTGGTTCATCAGCGCCGACAACGCCGCCCACACCCAACTGCTGGCCGAAGCGGCCGGCCGGCCCGAGCCGATCGACCATGAGACTGCGCTGCTGACCCGGTCCCAGGTCGGCACCCACCAGGGCGGCGCCTACAACTTCCACCCGCTGTGGGAGTGGATTGTCGCGGCCGAACCCGACCTGCTCGACTGATCCCGTCCCGTCCCACCTTCGCGAAGGCACAAGAACGATGACCGCGAATCCGGCCCATTCCCGCCCCCTCTCGCGCGCCCTTTCCCGACGCGGCCTGATCGCAGGCGCCGCCGCCACCCTCGCCGCCCCCTTCGTCCTGCGCCGCCGGGCGGTGGCAGCCGAACCGTTGCGCCTGTCCTGGAACGCCGGCGCCGTCTGCTTCTCCGCCGTGCCGCTGGCCTTCCGGCTCGACCTGTTCAAGAAGCACGGGCTGGAGGTGGAGCTGGTCAATTTCACCGGCTCCACCGACCAGTTGCTGGAGGCCATCGCCACCGGCAAGGCGGATGCCGGCGTCGGCATGGCATTGCGCTGGCTGAAACCGCTGGAGCAGGGATTCGACGTGAAGATCTCCGCCGGCCTGCATGGCGGCTGCATGCGGCTGTTCGGGGCCAAGGCGGCTGGGGTGAAGACGGTTCTGGACCTGCCGGGCAAGGTCATCGGCGTCAGCGACATGGCCAGCCCGTCGAAGAACTTCTTCTCGGTCGTGCTGACCAAATTCGGCCTCGACCCCAACAAGGACGTGGAATGGCGCCAGTTCCCCGCCGACCTGCTGGGATTGGCGGTGGAGAAGGGGGAAATCCACGCCATCGCCGACGGCGACCCGCTGGTGTGGAGCCAGACCAAGAACCCGCAGATGGTGGAGATCACCAACAATGTCTGCGGCGAGTTCGCCACCCGCACCTGCTGCCTCGTCGGCGTGCGCGGCAGCCTGCTGCGGGACAACCGACCGGCGGCGAAGGCGCTGACCACCGCCCTGATCGAGGCGCAGCACGCCGCCTACGCCGACCTGCGCGCCGCCGCCGCGGCCTATGCCCCCTTCGCCCCGAAATTCCCGGTGGAGGAACTGGAAGCGATGCTGCGCAGCCACGCCCACAACGTCACCCCGATCGGTGACGAGCTGCGCCAGCAACTTGCCCTCTACACCGACGAGCTGAAGAGCGTGTCGGTCATCAAACGCTCCACCGACAGCCAGCGCTTCGCCGGGCGCATCACGGTCGACCTCGCCTGACCCATTTCCACTGAAGCGGACCCGCCTGCCATGCCCTTCGACGACCTGCCCTTTCCCGCCGCCTTCGGTGAAGCCGGCATCGCCCCGGCGGTCGATCCGTCGCTGATCGCCGCCCTGTCGGCGGAGTTCGCGCTGCGGGCCGCCGAGCATGACGCCGCCGCCAGCTTCCCCTTCGAGAATTTCGATCGGTTGACGGCAGAGGGGCTTCCGGCCCTGGTCACGCCGAAATTGGCCGGAGGCAAGGGCGGCGGGCTGGGCGACGCGCTGGCGGTGGTGAATGGGATTGCGCGTGGCGAGCCGTCCACCGCGCTGGTCCTGGTGCTGCAATATGTCATCCACAACCAGCTCTGGCGCGGCCCGGCATGGCCGGAAGCCCTGCGCGACCGCATCGCCCGCTCCGCCGCGACCGATGGCGCGCTGATCAACATCCTGCGGGTGGAACCGGAACTGGGCACGCCTCACCGCGGCGGGTTGCCGGCGACGGTGGCGCGCAAGGTGCCGGGCGGCTGGCGGATCTCCGGCACCAAGATCTACTCCACCGGCATTCCGGCGCTGTCCTGGCTCGGCGTCTGGGCACGCACCGAGGACGACGAACCGCTGGTCGGCACCTGGGTGGTCCCGCGTGGCGCCGGACTGGCGGAACAGGGAATAGAGGTGCGGGAGACCTGGAACCACATCGGCATGCGGGCCAGCGGCAGCCACGAGGTGGTGTTCCGCGACGTCTTCGTCCCCGCCGATCATGCCGGCGAGCTGCGCCCGCCCACCGGCTGGTCGGCTCCCGACGCGGCCGCCACCGCCTGGATGTCCACACTGTTCAGCGGTGTCTACGACGGCATCGCCCGCTCGGCTCGCGACTGGCTGGTCGGCTTCCTGCACGCGCGAAAGCCCACAGCACTGAATGGGGCATCGCTCGCCACCGTCCCACGCCTTCAGGAGGCCTTGGGCGGGATCGAGGCGCTTCTGCTGACAAACCGCATCCTTCTGCGTTCCCTGTCGGTGGCGGTGGACGGCGGGACGCCACCCTCGCAGAGCGACAGCCTGCTGGTGAAATATACGGTGACCAACAACGCCATCGATGCGGTGGCGCGGGCGCTGGAGGTCACCGGCAACCCCGGCCTGTCACGCGACAACCCTTTGGAACGCCATCACCGCGACGTGCTGTGCGCCCGCGTCCACGCCCCGCAGAACGACATGATCCTGAGCGGCGCCGGACGCGCCGCTCTCGAACGGTGACCGCCCTACAAAAAGCAAAAAATAATGTGAAATATACTCGATCGCAACACATATTTTACACTATTGACGGTAAATCAGAATCATGTTCCCCTTAAATCTAGTATATTTATCGAGATAAAGGGGAGCACCACCATGCGCCAGCCAGGACGCCCCAGCCGCCGCGCCCTCGCGGCCATCGCCGCGTCGGTGATGGGGCTGCTGATGACGTCGGCCATCGCGGCGCCCGCGGCTGCCGAGGGGCGGATCCGCATCGCCGAGCAGTATGGCCTCGGTTATCTGCCGCTGCATGTGCTGCGCCACAACCAGCTGATCGAGAAGCACGGCAAGGCTCTGGGCCTCGACATCGCGGTGGACTGGGTCCAGTTGTCCGGCGGTGCTGCGATGAACGATGCGCTGCTGTCCGGCAGCATCGATCTGGGATCCGCCGGGGTCGGGCCGCTGCTGACCATCTGGGACCGCACCAAGGGCAACGCCAACGTCAGGGCGATCGCGTCGCTGAACGACATGCCGCTGTTCCTCACCACCAGCAACCCGAAGGTCAAGTCGCTGAAGGACTTCACCGACGCCGACAAGATCGCGCTGCCGGCGGTGAAGGTCGGGGTGCAGGCCCGTATCCTGCAAATGGCGGCGGAGAAAGAGCTTGGCGCCGGCAACTACGACGCGCTCGACAAGCTGACGGTGTCGATGCCGCATCCCGACGCCACTGCGGCCCTGCTGTCGGGCAGCGGCGGCATCACCGCCCACATCTCCAGCCCGCCCTTCCAGTACCAGCAGCTGGATGACCCGAAGATCCACAAGGTCGTCAGCTCCTACGACGTGCTGGGCGGCCCGCACAGCTTCAACCTGATCTGGAGCAAGCAGTCCTTCCGCGACGAAAATCCAAAGACCTACCGGGCCTTCCTCGATGCGTTGAAGGAGGCGATGGACCTCATCAACGCCAACCATGAGGCGGCGGCGGACGCCTATCTGGCCCAGAACAAGGGCAGCCTCGACAAGGCCTATATCCTGCGCCTGCTGAACGACCCCGACATCCGCTTCACCGTCACGCCCAACCGGACGGAGGCCTTCGCCGACTTCATGCACAAGGTCGGCGCCATCAGGAACAAGCCGGCCTCTTGGAAGGATTATTTCTTCGACGACCTGCATGACGGCGCCGGGAGCTGAGGCGATGAACGCGCTGACCTACCCGCACAGCATCGACAGCGACGGCCTGTCCGAGCGCCCGCTGCTCGACGTCTCCGGCGTCACCCTGCAATACAAGACGCGCCGGCACCTCGTCACTGCGACCTACCGCGTCGATTTCCAGGTCTTCCAGGCCGAGCGCTATGTCCTGCTGGGTCCGTCGGGCTGCGGCAAATCCTCCCTGCTGAAAGCGGTCGGCGGCTTCCTCCAGCCGGTCGAGGGAACGATCCGCCTGAATGGCCGCGCGGTGACCAAGCCCGGCCCAGACCGCATGATGGTGTTCCAGGAGTTCGACCAGCTTCCGCCCTGGAAGACGGTCAAGGAGAACGTCATGTTCCCCCTGCTCGCCAGCGGCAAGGCCAGGCGACGCGAGGCTGAGGAAAAGGCGCTCGACTGCATCGCGCGGGTGAACCTGACCAAGTTCGCCGACGTCCACCCGCACATGCTGTCGGGCGGCATGAAGCAGCGCGTCGCCATCGCCCGCGCCATGGCGATGGAGCCGGACATCCTGCTGATGGACGAGCCCTTCGCCGCACTCGACGCGCTGACCCGCCGCAAGATGCAGGAGGAGCTGCTGCAACTGTGGGACGACGTGCGCTTCACCGTGCTGTTCGTCACCCACTCCATCGAGGAGGCTTTGGTCGTCGGCTCGCGCATCCTGGTGCTGTCGCCCCATCCGGGGCAGGTTAAGGCGGAGGTCAACTGCGACGGCTACGATCATGGTGCCGTCGGTGGGGCGGAGTTTCAGGCGCTGGCCCATCGTATCCATACCATGCTGTTCGCCGAGGACATCGAAGGCAGCGGAAAAGGACCAAGCGCATGACCGACCTGTCCTTCCCCCCGCGCCCCCTTCCGCCCGGCAGGCGACGCGAACCGCCGCGGCGTCCGGAATATGAGCGCACCGTCACCGCCACCGGCCCGATCGGCGACATCGCCCGCCCGCTGTCGTTGTGGGAGCGGCTTGCCAACGTCACGGCGCTGCGCCGGCTGCTGGTCCTGGCGGCGGTCGCGGTGCTGTGGCAGGCGGCGGCGGTCTGGCAGAACAACCCGCTGATGTTCCCGACCTTCACCGACACCATTGCGGCGCTGTGGGACGGCATCCGGCGCGACGGCCTGCTGTCGATGGCCTGGACCTCGCTGGCGGTGCTGCTGAAGGGCTATGCGGTGGCCGTGGTGCTGGCCGTGCTGCTGACCACGGTCGCCGTCTCCACCCGCATCGGCAACGACCTGCTGTCGACGCTGACCTCCATGTTCAACCCGCTGCCGGCCATCGCCCTGCTGCCGATCGCCATGCTGTGGTTCGGGCTGGGCGAGGTCAGCCTGATCTTCGTGCTGGTCCATGCCGTGCTGTGGCCCCTGGCGCTGAACACCCATGCCGGCTTCACCTCGGTCTCGGAAACGCTGCGCATGGCCGGGAGGAACTACGGGCTGGGCAACCTGCGTTATGTCGTCACGCTGCTGATCCCCGCCGCCTTCCCGGCGATCCTGACCGGGCTGAAGGTCGGCTGGGCCTTCGCCTGGCGCACACTGATCGCGGCGGAGCTGGTGTTCGGCGTCTCGTCCGGCAAGGGCGGGCTCGGCTGGTTCATCTTCCAGAACCGCAACGAGCTTTACATCGACAAGGTCTTCGCCGGCCTCGTCACCGTCATCCTGATCGGCCTGCTGGTCGAAAACGTCGTCTTCCGCTGGATCGAGGTCCACACGGTCCGCAAATGGGGCATGGTCCGCTAAAATGGCTTTCCAAGACATCAATCCCGTTCGCTTCGATTCCAACCTGACGGTCGAGCGCCCGACCTTCGTCACCCATCTGGAATGCGCCTACACCGGCGAGCGGTACGAGGCCGACACGATCCACAACCTGTCGCGCGCCGGCAAGCCGCTGCTGGTCCGTTACGACCTGAACGGCGTGAAACAGGCGCTGACCAAAAGCTCGCTGTCCGAGCGTCCGCAGGATTTGTGGCGCTACCGCGAGCTTCTGCCGGTCCGCAAAGTCGAGGACATCGTCAGCCTGGGCGAGGCGGTGACCCCGCTGGTGCCGCTGCCCAAGCTGGCGAAGCGCCTGGGTGCGGCCGAGCTGCTGGTGAAGGACGAGGGGCGGCTGCCCACCGGTTCCTTCAAGGCGCGCGGGCTGGTGATGGCGGTGTCGATGGCGAAGTCCTTCGGCATCCGGCACATGGCGATGCCGACCAACGGCAATGCCGGGGCGGCGCTGGCCGCCTACGCCACCCGCGCCGGCATCCGAACCACCATCTTCTGTCCGGCCGACACGCCGGAGGTGAACGTGTCGGAGATCGAGCTGCAGGGCGCCACCGTCTACCGCGTCAACGGCCTGATCGACGATTGCGGCAGGATCGTCGGCGAGGGCAAGGCCAAGGTCGGCTGGTTCGACGTCTCCACCCTGAAGGAGCCTTACCGGATCGAGGGCAAGAAGACGATGGGTCTGGAGCTTGCCGAACAGCTGGGCTGGGAGGTGCCGGACGTCATCTTCTATCCGACCGGCGGCGGAACCGGCCTGATCGGCATGTGGAAGGCCTTCGACGAGTTGGAGGCCATCGGTTTCATCGGCTCCCGGCGCCCGCGCATGGTGGCGGTCCAGGCCGCCGGCTGCGCCCCGATGGTGCGCGCCTGGGAACAGGGGGAGGAGCATGCCCCGCGCTGGGAGGACGCCCACACCATCGCGTCCGGCATCCGCGTGCCGCAGGCGGTGGGCGATTTCCTGATCCTGCGCGCCGTGCGCGAAAGCGGCGGCTTCGCCATCGCCGTGCCCGACGATGCCATCCGGGCGGCGCTCGACGAGGTGGCGCGCGAGGAAGGCTTCCTGCTCTGCCCCGAAGGGGCCGCGACCTACGCCGCCTACCGGCAGGCGCTGGCCGACGGCCGGGTCGGCACGGAGGAACGCGCCGTCCTGTTCAACTGCGCCACCGGCCTGAAATACCCGCTGCCACCGGTACACCGCACGCTCGACCGCACCCGGGCCATCGACTACTCGCTCTTTCAGGACAGCGGCCGATGAGCGAGGTCCGCTACCGCCCCGACCGGCTGGTCGCGACGCTCGAAGCCATCCTCCGCCGCAGCGGCAGCTCGGCGGAGGAGGCGGCCATCGTCGCCGCCAATCTGGTGGAGGCCGACGCCCACGGCCATGCCAGCCACGGCGTCTGCCAGATCGCCGTCTATGCCCGCAGCCTGGAACTGGGCCATCTCCAGCCCAACCGCCATGCCCGCATCGTCCGCGACGAGGCGCCCTTCCTGGTGGTGGACGGCGATGTCGGCTATGGGCAGGTGATCGCGAAGGAGGCGACCGACCTGGCCATCGCACGTGCCAAGGCGGGCGGCGCCTGCATCCTTGCCCTGCGCAACGCCCACCACATCGGCCGGGTCGGTTCCTATGGCGAGCAATGCATCGCCGCCGGGCTGATCGGGCTGTTCTTCGTCAATGTGGTCAGCCGGCCGCTGGCGGCGCCCCATGGCGGCGGGCGACCCCGGCTGGGGACAAACCCCGTCTGCATCGCCGTTCCCGGCACGCCGGGCTATGCGCCCTTCCTGCTCGATTTCGCCACCAGCGCCATCGCCGCCAACAAATGCCGGATCGCCGCCTCGCTGGGCAAGGAGGTGGAGGACGGTCTGCTGCTGGACCCGGAGGGCAGGCCGACGCGGGATCCCGGCGTGATGTTCACCGACCCCACCGGGGCCATCCTGCCCTTCGGCGGCCATAAGGGCTATGGGCTGGCGCTGGCCTGCGAAATCCTGGCGGGGGCGCTGGCCGGCGGCCTGCCCGCGCTACCGGAAAATCTGCGGCCGGGGCGGGTGGTCAACAACGCGCTCGCCTTCGTCATCGACCCCAACCGGGTGGCCGGCCCGGAATGGCAGACCCTGACCGACGCCGTCCTCGACCATGTCGCCGACACGCCCGCAGCCCCCGGAAGCAACGGCGTCACCATTCCCGGCGAGCCGGAGGCGCTGCACCGGATGGCCGCGATGGACCACGGCATCGCGCTCGATCCCGACACGGTGGCGGCTCTGCACCGCATCGGCGGCGGGCTGGGGCTGGAGGTGAAGGAGTTGCTGGGAGGTTAACGGGGAGCGGGCGGCCTTCCCAGCTCTCCCCTCTGCCCCCGGTCAGGCGGTGATCCTGTTCCGCAACTCCCCGTCCTCCAGGAACAGCCGCACCGTCTCGGCCGCGTTGCGCCGCATCTCCACCGCCGCCTGATCGGAGTGGAAGGCGTTGTGCGGCGTCACCACCAGCCGACCGGCCAGCCACTCCTCGCGCGCCCGCCACGCATCCAGCAGCGGGTGGGCTGTGGGCGGCTCGACCGGCAGCACGTCGGTCCCGACGGCGGCCAGCCGGCCGCTGCGCAGGGCCGCCGCCAGCGGGTCCAGCCCGGCGAACAGTTCGCCGCGCGCGGTGTTGACCAGAATGGCGCCCGGCTTCATCGCCGCCAGGGTGGCCTCGTTCAGCAGGCCGCGCGTCTCTCCGTTCAGCGGACAGTGGAAGGTGACGACGTCGGATTCCGCCAGCAACTCCTCCAGCTTGCGGACGCGGCGATAGCCGACAGCCTTCTCGTGCCCGGCCGGCTGAAACGGATCGTAGCCCAGGATGCGATGGCCGAATCCCTTCAGCCGGTTGACCACGGCGGTTCCGATCCGCCCGACCCCGACCACGCCGACCGTCGCGGCGCTGGAGCGGTGCAGCGGTGTCAACGTGTTGGCCTGCCATGTCGCCGTGTAACCGCGGGCGCGGGCATCATGCTCCCACAGCCGGCGTTGCAGCGACAGGATCATGGCGACGGCGTGGTCGGCGACCTCCTCCGTCCCGTAATCGGGATTGTTGCAGAACGGGATCCCGGCAGCCGCCAACGCCGCGACGTCGACGCGGTCATAGCCGACGCCGAAGCGCACGACGATCCGGCAGCGCTTCAGCCGCTCGACCGTCGCCGGACCGATACGCGTGCTCCAGACCAGCAGGGCGTCCAGACGGGCGAGGCGTTCCGGATCGAGATCCTCCTCCCGGCGGCAGTCGAGAAAATCGACCTCCGCCAGCCCATCCAGCACGGCGGCCTCCAGGTCGGGGGGCGGAATCATGTGATCGGTGATTCCAACAATGAACCGTTCTGCTTTCGACGTCATTCCTGGCGCTCCTCGCACTGCTTCAGTCGATGAGAACACCATTTGCACAAAGAGCCATAGAGTTTTCAATCAAATGTCGATCGTTTCTATAGGGAAATTCCCATGTACGCGGACGGCCCGCTGTTCCCGACCGTCCGGCCCGTCGTTGACATGGTCGACTGCGCTCGACTGGCGGCAGCCCCGATCGCCACGGCTGCTAAGGAACAATCGGCCGTCGTGCGGGGGATCTCGGCCAATCCGGACAGGGCTGCGGAGCCAAGCAGGCACGTCTTCAAGGCTGCTGCGAACATCGGTGCGATGGTCCGGTCTGCCGGCATACTTTGCAACAGAGCCGCCTGACGAATCACGAATAGCGGCGCCGGGATGCGGCTGCCTGAAATATTAAAAAATCCGCAATGGAAATATTTTTGCAGGCCTTGTCTCCCCAACACTATGCAGAACCGACCCTTCTCAAAGGGAGGAGGGCCGGAATCTCGGTTATCACTATGGACTACATTCTCAACCAGAAATTTTCCCGGAGCTTGGCCGGCACCGCCTTTTGCTCAAGCGTTCTCAAGCAAGCAATCACAAATCATTGATTCATAACGGGAAACTTCCTCAGCTCTGATTTATGCAAAATTTTCCTGCACGCTTTTCCCGTTACCCCGATTGAGGTAGCCTACCCAAATGAGATATGCGGACTACTCGCCCCCCTAACCAGGGACCCCTTTTTCACATGTCGATGTCGCAAGCAGGGGAGGCAACCCCACACCGGCCGATCGCGGAAAGGACCGGCGCGCCGACCGGGCCGTCTCCGTGCCGCTGGGCGGGGGAATCGTCCGTCTTCAGTGACTTGCGGTTCGTGGCAGCCGCGCCGAACCGAGCGGGGCCTGACCGTATGCAGGACGTCCAATCGACCGATGGAATCGGCAGCCGATCCGGCTCGAACCGCCAGGTCGTTTCCGGCCTTGCGGATTCGGTGATTGTCCACGTCCAAGAATTCCACCGCCAAGATTGTGAGGGCCTCCGGTGACAGAGCTAACGAAGAGGGTATCGGCGGTGATGCTTGCCGCCGGGCTTGCGCTTTTCGCCGGGACGGCGGCGCAGGCTGCGACGGTGCTGAATCGCGGCAATGGCGGCGAACCGTCGACGCTGGACCCGCACCGCACGGACGGGCGCATCGAATCGAACATTCTGCGCGACCTGTTCGAGGGGCTGGTGGTGTACGGCCCCGACGGCCGCATCCTGCCGGGCGTCGCCGAAAGCTGGCAGGTGTCGGATGACGGCAAGCTCTACAGCTTCCAGCTCCGCGCCGACGCCCGCTGGTCCAATGGCGATCCGATCACGGCGGAGGATTTCGTCTACAGCCTGCGCCGCGCCCTGACGCCCAAGGACGGCATCCAGCCTTCCTCCAACATGCGCGTGATCAAGGGCGCCGCGGCCGTCATCGACGGTGCCAAGCCGGCCGACACGCTGGGCGTGGCGGCGCCGGACCCGCGCACCGTGACCATCGCGCTCGAGGCGGCCACCCCCTATTTCCTCGATCTGATCGCCGCCGACAACAGCGCGCTGCCCGTGCACCGCGCCACCGTCGAATCCCAGCGCGAACGCTGGACCGACCCCGGCAAGATGGTCAGCAACGGTGCCTATGTGCTGGAGGAATGGCGCGCCCATCAACAGATCGGCCTCGCCAAGAACGCCAACTTCCATGACAACGGCAGCGTCGCCATCGATCGCGTCAACTTCTTCCCCATCGACGATTCCGCCGAGGAGGTCGACCGCTTCAAGGCCGGAGCCCTCCACCTCACCTACGAGGTTCCGCAGGACCGCGTGAAGTGGATCTCGCTGACCGAACCGAAGGTGTTCTGGAACAGGCCCTTCCTCGCCACCTACTATTACGCCTTCAACCTCACGGTCGAACCCTTCAAGAGCAACCGCGACCTGCGCCGCGCGTTGTCGCTGGCGGTCAACCGCGAGAACATCGTCGACAAGGTCACCCGCGCCGGCGAGACCCCGGCCTATGGGCTGGTGCCGCCCATCGTCCCCAACTACCGCCGCCAGACCGCAGACTTCATCTCCGAACCGATGGAGAACCGCCTGCGCGAGGCGCGCCGCCTGTTCTCCACCGCGGGCTTCAGCCCGATGCAGCCGCTGACGGTCGAAATCCTCTACAACCAGTCGGAAAACAACCGCGTCATCGCCGACGCCGTCGTCTCCATGTGGCAGGACGCCTTCGGCAAGGGCATCCAGGTCAAGCCGGTCGGCGTCGAGCGCACCGACTATCTCAAGCGCCGCGCCCGGCGCGATTTCCAGATCGTGCGCGCGGCCTGGATCGGCGATTACGCCGACCCCACCGTCTTCCTCAATCTGATGCTGTCCACCGCCCTGCCGCCGCGCAACGATCCCGGCTACCGCAGCCGCAAGTATGATGAGCTGCTTGCCAAGGCGGCGGCCAGCGAGGATGCGGCCCAGCGCTCCAGCCTGCTCGCCCAGGCCGAGAAGACGATGATCGACGACAACCCGGTCATCCCGATCTACCACTTCTCCACCAAGTCGCTGGTCAGCCAGAAGATCAAGGGCTGGGTCTACAACGTGCGCGATGTCCATCCCAGCCGCTTCCTGTCCTTCGCCGGCAAGGCCGCCTCATGACCGCTGCCTTATGACTGCCGCAAGGGCGGCGTCCGCAGCGGGCTGACGGCGGACAGACAGCACAGCGAAAGCAGAGCGACAGGGGGGACAAGATGGATTTCGGCATTCTCACAATTCCTTTGGTGACGCTGGCGATGGCCTTCGGCTTCGCCGTCTTCACCGACACCCAGACCATCCATTTCGACTATGTCGACGTGCCCGATTCGATCTCCCAGGAGACCGGCCTGACACCGGCGGTGGTCATCACCAAGCTGGCCGACGAGATGCAGGAGATCGAGCGGCAGGCCTTCACCAAGGCCGAAGCCCGCCAGGTCGAGCTTCACGCCGACCAGAGCGCCACCTCGGTGCTGGGCGAATATCTCGGCGTCACCCCGCTGATCCGCGTGGTGCAGGAATCGGCCCACATGATTCCCTTCACCTTCTCCGGGGAGATCGTGCGCCACGACCAGCAGGTCGAATTCATCCTGCGCAGCTACGACAGCCACCACAACAAGACGCGCATCCAGCGCAACGGCTCGGTCGACAACATGAAGGGGCTGATCCATGGCGTCGCCTATGAGGCGATGCGGGTGGTGAACCCCTATATCCTGGCCGCCTACCAGTTCAAGCGCGACCGGCTGTCGCGCGACTTCACCCCGACGCTGGAGATCCTGCGCCTCGAACTGGAAGGGCACGACTCGCGCTATGCCCCGTGGCTGCACAATCTGTGGGGCATGGTCCTGTACCAGCAGAACGACCGCCACGGCGCCATCCACCAGTTCGAGGAGGCGGTGCATCTCGACCCCAATTTCCTGTCGCCGGTCCTGAACCTGGGTGTCGTCAATGCCAGGCTCGGCGAGTATGACGCGGCGGTGAAGAACTTCGCGGCGGTGGTGGAGCACCCCAACGTGGCCCAGAGCCCGGCGGTGAAGGCGGCGGCACTGAGCGAATGGGGCTTCACCCTGGCCCTGACCGGCCGGATCGAAGAGGCCTACGCCAAGTTCGACGAGTCCAGCCGTACCGATCCCAACTTCTCCGACGTCTATTCGAGCTGGGCCGAGGTGCTGAGTGCCCATGGACGCCGCGAGGAGGCGGAGCGGATGACCGCCAAGGCGCTGAAGCTTGCGCCGAAGGAGGTCGTCTATACCGAAAACCTGATCGGCACCGTCCAGAACGTACCGGCCACCGCCAACATGAACTGACGGCGTGGCAGAGGAGGGCCGAAGCATGAGGCGGAGCGCGCACCACACGACCGTCGCCACGGCGACCGCAGCGGCGATGGCGATCCTGATCGCAGCGGCGCCGGCCGTTGCGTCGGGTGGGCATGGCAGCAGCAGCGGGCATGGCGGTCGCTACGCCCGCCATGCGGTGCCGGCCCACGCCGATGCCAAGCATGCATCGCCTCACCGCGACAAGGGCAAGGCCCATGGCGAAAGTCATGATGGCAGCCATGACGGCGGCCACAGCACCAACGTCCTGCTCCTGGTGATCTACGGACTGCTCGGCATCAACAACAGCCATGGCGGAGGGCATGGTGGGGGGCACGGCACCGGACCGGCCGCCGGACATGCCACCGCACCGGGCGCCGAACACGGGACGGCGCAGGAACCAGACCCGGCCGGAGCCTATGCTCCCGCCGGCGCCGTTCCTGCGGCGGTCCATTGAGGGCGGCGGATTGAGGGTGGAAAGGTCCGGAGCTTGCGGGTTTCATGGCCGGAGCGGAGACGATGCAAGCACCCGAGAACAGCGGGCTGGGCCGGTCGTTATGACCGATGATGTCGCAGGCTGCCATGCCGTCCTTCATCTCGACCGGCTGGCGGCGAACCTCGCGATGGCCAGATCGATCCTGGGGGCCGGCGTCCGGATCCTTGGCGTGGTCAAGGCCAATGCCTATGGCCACGGCGCCCTGGCGGTGTCGCGGACGCTGGAACGCGCAGGCATCGACGGGCTGGCCGTCGACAGCCCGGACGAAGGGCTGGACCTGCGGCGGGAGGGGATCGCGTCGCCGATCCTGGTGATGAACCCGCTTTGCCCCGGCGACGCCTCCCCGATGATCGCCGCCGGCCTGACCGCCACCGTCAGCGACGTCGAGGCGGCCGAGGCGCTGCAATCCGCCGCCCGCCGGGCCGGGCGTCCGGCCGGCGTCCATGTCAGGGTCAGGTCGGACGGCGCCGGGCTGGGCGTGGACCGGGGTGACGTGGCGGTCCTCCTGCGCAGGGTGCGCGGCTTCGCCAATCTGCGGCTGGACGGGTTGTTCACCCACATGATCGGCCCCTATCGTGACGATCCCGTCCAGATCGGGCGGGAGGTCGCCGGCTTCCGCACCCTGATCGACCGGCTGCCGGCGGATGTGCCGAAACCGCCGCTCGTCCATGCCGTCACCAGCCCCGGCCTGTTCAATGCCCCCGACGCCCGGTTCGACATGGTGCGGCTGGGTGCCGTGCTCTACGGCATCCGCATGGTCGAGGCCGGCGGCGCGCCGTTCCCCTTCCGCCCGGTGATGGACCTGGTCTCGCGCGTCGCGCATCTCTGCAGACTGGACCCGGGGGACGACATCGGATACAGCCCGGGCGCCCGGCAGCGGAACGAGGGGCGGAGCGAGGGCTCGAACGGGGGGCGGAGCGCAGGACGGGCGGCGATGATTCCGGTGGGCTATGCCGACCTTCCCTTCCTGCTGCGCTTCCGGGACAGCGCCGTGCTGATCCGCGGGCGGCGGGCGCCGCTGATCGGCGAAGCCTTCATGGGAAAGGTTCTGGCCGACGTCACCGACATACCCGAAGCCGCTCTGGGCGACGAGGCGGTGTTCGTCGGCACCCAGGGCATCGAGACGATCACGGTGGAGGACATCGGCAAGGCCAACGGCATCCGCCCGTCGGCCATTCTGATGCTGGGGCCGCGCGTGGCGCGCCGGTCCGTCGGACAGGTGGGGGGTGAGGAATGACGGGATCCGGTCAGATCGTGAACCGGCGCCGGATGATCGCCGGTGCCGGCGCGGCGGTCCTGGGCACGCTCCTTCCGGGCGCTGCCGGGGCCGGCCGCGCGACCGACAACGCCTTGCTGCCCAGGCTGACCGACGGGCGCCATTGGCGGATCGGCTATGCCGAGACGATGCCCTACGGCAACTATGCGGGCACCCTGGCCAGCATCGTGAAAGGGTTGGACGCCCTGTCCTGGCTGAATGGGGCGGCACGGATGCCCTATGATGCCGGCCAGACCGACAGCCAGGCGCTGTGGCGCTGGCTGTCGGCGCACGATCTGGGGCCGCGGATCCGCTTCGTCGCCGACGGCTGGTACGGCGGGCTGGATCAGGCGCCGGCGGAACCGATCCTGCAACGGCTGGAGAGCGGTGGCGACATCGATCTGATGATCGTGATGGGCACCATCGCCGGGCGCAAGCTGGCGGTGGACCGTCACAGCGTCCCGACGCTGGTGTTCTCCACGACCAATGCCGTCGCCGCCGGCATCGTCACCGCCGCCGAACAATCCGGCCGCGATCACGTCTGGGCCCATGTCGATCCCCAGCGCTACCACCGCCAGCTCCGTATCTTCCATGAGACCTTCGGCTTCCGCCGGCTGGGGATCGCCTACGAGAACAGCCCGGCCGGCCGGGCCATCGCCTCCATCGCCGACATCGAAGCCGTGGCGGGACAACTGGGCTACGAACTGGTGGCGCGCCATGTCCAGGCACCCGCCGGCCCCGACGATCAGGAGCGCTATTACGCCGATCTCGCCGCCGCCTGGAGCGACCTCGCCCAGCGGGTGGACGCCATGTACATCACCTTCGGCCGCTGGAGCCTGGACCGCTTTCCGGCCCTGGTCCGCGTCTTCCAGGAACGCGGCATCCCCACCTTCTCGCAGCTGGGACCGGAGGAGGTGGCGCAGGGCGCCCTGATGAGCGTCGCCCGCGGCGACTTCGACGGGATCGGCCAGTTCGGCGCGTCGGTGATCGCCCGGCTGGCCAACGGCGAGAAGCTGGCTGACATGCGTCAGATCTATTTCGACACGCCCACCATCGCGTGGAACCTCGCGGTCGCGAGCCGGATGGGCTACCGCCCGGCGATGTCGGCGCTGCTGGCCGCCGACAACATCTACACCAGCCTCCGCGCAATGCCTTGAGCGGCCCGACACCAGCCGAGAGGAACCGTCACGTGCAACGCAAGACCGGCCGTTTCCTGGCGACCTTCCTTCCGTCGGTGCTGCTGATCGTGGCGGCGCTGGTCTTCAGCGCCGGCGTCAATCTCGGCACCTTCCGGCGGGATTGCGGCGACGCGCTGTTCTCGACCTTCGGGGTCGCCGGGCGGAAGGTGGTCACCAGCATCGAATATGCGGTGAAGTACGGCAAGACCATCGAGAATTTCTTCGGCATGGAGCGGGCGCTCAGCCAGCTGAAGACCTATCTGCCGCAGGCGGACGGGGTCGCCGTGGCGCTGCCGGACGGACAGGTGGCCTACGCCATCGGCACCTACGGCTTCAAGGACCGGATCGGCGACCGGCTGACCGGCTACGAGCAGCGCAGGACGGCCGGGGAATTCCAGCACAGCCCGTCCTTCAACTACCACGACACGGACAACCGGTCGCACAAGCTGTTCCTGCCGATCCGCGATCCCGGCGACGGGCGCTGGATCGGCACGCTGGTGATCGCGGCCGGCGACGCGGTGATCGACAATTACGTCCGCGACTTCGAACGCCACACCCTGATCTTCGTCGGCGGGCTGGGCGCCGTCGCGATCCTCCTGCTGGGCGGCCTCGCCCTTCTGCCGGCGCGCAACGCCTCCGGACGGCCCCACTCCGGACGGACGGCGCTCGCCGTCGCGGCGCTGGTGCAGATCTCGGTCGGCGTGACCGGCTATGGCGCCTTCAGCGACGCCTATCTGCGCACCGTGGAGAACACCACCGGGATCGTCGAGAACATCGTCGCGACGGACATCGCCTCGATCATCGGGCGCGGGGCGACCTACCGCTCCTTCTCGGGCATCGACGATTATTTCCGCGAGATCATCGCCATCGTTCCACACTTCAAGGGCATGTCGCTGGCCGTTCCGGAAGGAGCCGACCTGCCGGGATCGCTCGGCTCCGGCCAGCCGGCGGCCAGGGGGGATCTGGTGACCGGACGGGCGCTGGCTACCGACGCCGATCTCGTCACGCCGACCCTGCGCATCGTCATCGACAGCGATTACATCCAGCGCAACGTGCTGGAGGTCGTCGCCAACAACGTGACGATCCTGATCATCTCGCTGATGTTCATCTATGAACTGCACGCCTTCTTCAGCCGGCGGATGCGCCGGCCGATGGAGGCGAAAACCGAGGCGGAGGGGGTCGGGAGTAGTCCCGCCGCGACCGACCGCTCCCTCGCCGGCCTGCGCTTCCTCACCTTCATGCTGTATTTCGGCATGTTCCTGTCGGCGTCCTTCGTGCCCGTCATCATGCAGACCTTCGACAGCGGCCTGTTCGGGCTGGCCCCGCCCCAGGCGGCGGCGATTCCGGTGTCGGCGGAGATGCTGTGCGGCGCGCTGGCGATCCTGCTGGCGGGACGGATCAGCGCACGCCTGCCCTGGCGGACGATGACCGCCGCCGGTCTGGCGGTCGCCGCGCTGGGGGCGCTGACCTCCGGGCTGACCGGCGATCCGGTCCTGTTCGTGGTGGCGCGCGGCCTGTTGGGGGCCGGGACGATGACGGCTCTGATGGGGCTGTACCGCCTGATCGACCGTGTCCGCCGGGTCGATCCGGCCACCGGGGCCTATTCCGACCTGTTTTCCGGAATGTATGTCGGCGTCAATTGCGGTGCCGTCGTCGGCAGTCTGCTGGCGGACGAGATCGGGCCCCATGCCGTCTTCCTGATCGCCGCCGTCGTGCTGACGCTGGGCATCGCGCAGTTGCTGCTTCTGACACCCGAGCCGACGGGAGAAGCCGCCCCCGTCGCGGCCGCCGCTGCCGCGACCGCCGCTGTCGACAAGCCGGACGCCGCAGCAGCCGGGCGGCGGGTGTGGAGCGACGGGTCCTTCCTCGCCTTTCTGCTGCTGGTGTCGGTGCCGACCTCCGCCTGCAGCATGTTCCTGATCTATTATTTTCCCCTGTTCGCCAGCGGGCTGGGCAAACCGGCCTCCACGGTCGGGCAGGCTTTCCTGCTCTATGGGCTGTGCATCGTCTATCTCGGCCCGCTGCTGTCGCGCCTGATGCGGTCGAGCGGCGTCGCACCCGGCCTGCCGGTCCTGGCCTCCGGCCTCATCATGGCCGCGGGGCTGACGACCTTCGCGCTGACCGGCAGCCTGATGGGGGCGTTCCTGGCGATCCTGCTTCTCGGCCTCAGCGACAGTTTCGGCCTGACCGCGCAGCAGCGCTATCTGGAGCGGCTGCCGGTGGTTGGCACCCATGGGCTGGCCGTGCCGCAATCCTACCATCTGAACGCACGCAAGATCGGTCAGGTCATCGGTCCGATGCTGTTCAGCGCCGCTGCGGTCGCCGGCGGAGCCGGCGCGACGCTGATCGGCCTCGGGCTGGCGGCCGCGCTGCTGCTTCATCTGGCGCTGTCCTTCCTGTCCCTGCGCCGGCGCCCGGTCGTCACCGGAACGGCATGAGGGAGATCTCGACGCAGCCGCTGTGGCCGGAGACGGGATCGCACGGACCCGGCCCGGGCCGGTCGGCCCCCCGGCAGCCGCTGCGCTTCGCCCTTCTCGACGGGGCCTGGGCGCCGGCCATCGCCGCGTTGCAGGACGCGGCCATCGGCGACCGCATGTATCCGGTCAGCGCCGAGCAGATCGCCGAGATGCTCGGCCCGCGCGGCATGACGGTGGGGGTGCTCGCCACCGACCGGCTGGTCGCCTTCTTCTCCCTGCTGTTTCCCGGCCGGCATCCAGACTCGATGGGCATCGGCTTCGGACTTGCGGACGGGGAGCTGGATGCGGTGGTCCATTGGACGGCGGTGATCGTCGATCCCGCCTTCCGCGGACACCGGTTGCAGCAGCGGATGGTCGCGGCGGTGGATTGGCGGCTGTTTCCCGACAGCCCCCACGATTACGGCTTCGTCACCGTGCGTGCCGACAACCCCCCCAGCCTGCGCAGCATGTTGGCCTGCGGCTTCGCCATGGTCTGGGCCGCCCCCAAGTTCGACGGCCACATCCGGCACACCCTGTTCCGGATCACGCCGGGCGACGGGGCGATCCCCGACGGGGGGGAGATGGTGCCGCTGACCGATCTGCCCCGCCAGATGGAGCTGATGGCGCAGGGCTGGATCGGCTGGCCGCAGGGTGCCGCCGCAGACTGCGTCCGCTTTGCGCCGCCGGTCCCCGGCAGTCTGGTGGACCGCATCAGGGCGCGTCGGCGGTCCTGACGGAGCCGGGCCCACCAGTCACGCGTTGGCGTCGCTGAAGCCGAGGGCGTCGCGCAGCCGGGCGAGCATGCCGGTTCCCTGGCCGCGCTGACGGTCCTCGTCGTCCGGGCGACCGGCGTCAGTCCCGTCCGCGGAACGGGTCGATGCGATGCGGCCCAGCAGCTCGCGCAGCGACGGCTGGCCGTCCAGCGCCTGGGCCAGCACCGTCTCATCGATCTCGTAGAGCAGTGCCGGCCCCAGGGTCCGCGCCGAACTGGTCCTGGCGGTTCCATCCAGCAGGGCGCCCTCCCCGAACAGCGCGCCCGGACCGAGCCTGGACAACTCGATCTCGGTGCCGTCGACGCCGGTGGTGCTGAGCGCGACGATCCCCTCCGCAACCAGGAACAGCGAACGGCCGGCGTCCCCCTGGCGGTACAGCGGCGTGCCGGTGGCCACCCGCTGCGGCCGGGCGCCAGCCGCCAGCCGCTCGCGGGCGGCCACGTCCAGCGGCTGGAACAGCGCGGCGCCGGCGATCAGCGCCGACGCATCGGGATGGGCGTCGGCGGGGTCGGTCCCGCCTTCCACCAGCCGGATGTTGGCATGCCGCTGCGCCAGCGTCACTCCGGCGTGGCGGAGGACCGAATGGATGCTGAGCAGCACGGCATGCTCCTGCGATTGCAGAAGCGAGCGGTCGGTCAGGTCGAAGGAGATCAGGAAGCGCATCCCGAATTCGTCGATGCCGTTGAACTTCACCCAGACCAGCCCGAGATGCTTGCGCCCGTCGACGCTCTTCACCAGCCGCAGCGCGTCGGTCAGCAGATTGACGATCCGGTCCGGATCGTGGCCCAGCGTCACATGCAGCAGCATCTGGGCGATGAAGCGGTTGTTGGGGTGCGAGCAGTTCTCGATCCGCGTCCCCGCCGCAACCGCGTTCGGAATGCTGACCACCGTGTTGTTGAAGGTCTGGATCTTGGTCGACCGCCAGGAGATGTCGATCACCTGGCCGATGGGGGCGTCACCCACCTTGATCCAGTCGCCGCGGCGGAACGGCCGTTCGAGATTCAGCACCATGCCGGAGAAGATGTTGGACAGGTTGCTCTGCAGCGACAGGCCGATGATCATCGCCAGCACGCCCGATGTGGCGAGCAGGCTGGTCAGGTCCTTCTGGAAGACCTGCGCGATCACGCCGAAGATCGCCAGGATCAGGATCATCAGCGTCAGCGTGCTCTTGACCACCTGGGGGATCGCCCGCTCGCTGGTCTCCTCCAGCGGATCCCAGACGAAGCGGTGCAGGGCCAGATTGATGAACAGGGCGGGGATCAGCCACCACGCCACGTCGAAAATCGTGACCACGGCGGCCATCGCCCGTTCGGCGTCGTACCGCGCGAAACCGTCGATCAGCGCCGCTTCGGCGGCGAGCATGCCCACCCCGGTCGCCGCCGCCTCGACCAGCAGGAACAGGCGGGGGGACCGGCGGTCCGTCTGCCATGCCTCCGCGGCGCGCAGGGCCAGCAGCAGCAGGCAGGCGCCCCACACCCCGACGAGCGCCGGCATTCCGACGATCTGCCGGCGGAGCCCGCGGTCCTGCGGCTCGATCGACAGTTCGAACCGGACCGCCGGGGCGTCGCGCCCGGCGCGCCGCTCTTCCGGCCGCAGCTGGGCGCCGGGGACCGCCGCCGGAATGTCGGCGGTCAGGACAGCGTCGGTCACCGCCCAGCCGGCCCCGGCGACCTTGCGCCCGGCCAGGACGCCCGCGAGGTCGCGGTGGGCGGTGCCATCGCCCTCGTCGACGGCGAAGATCATCCGGTCGTGACCGAGATCGCGGCTGCGGAACCGCAGGCCGACCCGATGGCCGCCCGGCGGCGGATGGGCATCCTGCCACGCATCCATCAGGAAACGGCCGGCGACATGGTAGAGCCGGTATTCCTCGTCGCCGTTGCGCACCTGTTCCACCGGGGAACCCAGGACCACCGGTTCCGCGGTGTCGAGGAACTGGATATCGGTGACGGCATCGGGCGACGGGCTGTCGGGAACGATGCGATAGCGGAACCACAGGTCGGACTCGATCCGCGCCGACCGGTTAACCGGATCGATGTCGGAAATGCGGCTGACCGACATGCCGACATGGACCACCGACAGCGGCCGCATCGCACCGCCGCCATCCTTGCCCCCGTCCCTGCCATCGCCGTCGGCCGTATAGCGCAGCTGGGTCAGCGCGGTGGCCAGACCGTCGTCCAGCCTGGCGCTGGTGAACTGCCCGACGCCGAGTGCCCGTTCCGGCGTTCCGTCCTCACCGAAATAGAGCGGGCCGGTGACGCCGGGCACCGCATGCAGAACGGAGCGGATGGCGGCGAGCTGGTCCCGCACCATGCGCCGCGCCGACGCACGGGTGCTCCAGCTGGCGGCCAGCCCGGCCCGTCGCACGGCGGCGATCAGAAGCTGCCCCGCATCGTAGGCATAGAGCGCCGCCCAGTTGCCGAGCGGCCCGAACCGCGCATCGTAGGCGGCGAGCAGGCGGTTTGCCTGCTGGTTCGCGATATCCGGCAGGAAGGGGCTGATGACGAAGAGCTTCCCGGTATAAAGGCCGGGGCGGGACGATTCGCGCGGCAACTGCGACAGGCGCTTGCCGAAGGACGGGGCGCCCAGCCAGTTGGGGCCGAGGATGCGGTTGGTCACGCCCGCATCGCGAAGCGCCTGGACCAGCATGACCGCCGGTTCCTCCGTCGCCAGAAGGAGGACGACCGTCTCGGGGGACTGGGCGCGCAGAGCGCTGACGAAATCGGCCATGTCGCGGGCGAAGCCGGCCGCCGCCGGATTGACCGCCGCATCCAGCCGCAATCCGACACCGCGCTGCGGCAAGACCTCGCGCAAGGGGGCCGCCAGCCGTTCCGTGACCGGTTGCGGGGTGCGCAGCAGCGCCACCGAATCGGCAAGCAATCCCAGCTTTGCATAATCCGCCATGAAGGCGGCCTCGCGCTCGTCCGAATGGCCGATGCGGAAATACCAGGCGTTGTTCCGCGTCAGGCTGGTTTCGCTCGCCATCGGTGCCAGGGCGGGAATGCCGGCTGCTGCATAGAGGGGAGCCGCCGCCAGCGAGGTGGCGGAACTGTCATGGCCGATCACCGCCAGGATGCTGTCATCCTCCACGATCTCCGCCGCGGCCTTCCGCGCGCCGGGGGAAACGCCATGATCGTCGAACGGCACGAACTGAAGCTGCAACCCGTCGATTCCACCGGCGGCATTGACACCGTCCGCCAGAAGCCCCAGCGCCCTGACGATGTCCTGGCCGCCTTCCGACAGGTTTCCGGCATAGGCGATGCGGACGGTGCCGACATTTTCCCGCATCGCGGATCGCGACGTCAGCGACGGCAACACCAATCCTCCGGCCAGCAGTGCCGCCAACAGCAGGAGAACGGCGATCAGGCGCATCGGTAGGACAACCCCAGGACTCCACATCGACCGGCGGGCGGCGGAAAATATCCGTCCAGTAGGCCCGAGGCCCCTGCGGCGATCAAGCCCCACGCGCGACTTCGGCGCGCAAATCGGCGCGATGACCTCGAACAGTCCGGCTCTTTTCAAAAGTCTGCCGGCGGGCGGCGGAATGGCTGGAGCCAAGCCGTGTCGGACTTCAAGGGAGACCAGTTCGAGGGCGAGCGCGACGTTTCGGTCGACCACTCGCCCATTTGCCGCCGGGTGCAGAAGTCCACGCCGGAGATCGAGACGCGGCCAGGCTGGCAGTGGCGCTGCCCGCGGTCGACCATCTGGCGGGTCGACAAGCCAACACGTCACCGGTCCCGGCAGGTTATGTGGATGCGCGGGGATCGGGGGCCGTCCGGCGGGCGAGGATGCGGTCGGCTTCGACACGCCAGTCATCCGCCCTGGCGAAATCCGCCGCGTCCTTCGGACCGAAGACGCCCTGCCCGGCCAAGTCGGCCACCCAGTCCTGGCGCTCGGCTGTGCCCGCCGCCGACCAGGGCTCCAGGCCCGCTTCGCGAACCGTCCGGGCCACCTCGCGCATTTCCTCGGCGCGGCGGCGTCCATGCTGGATCACCCGCTGGAAGAAATACGCGCCGAGCTGTTCCCAATCGATCCCCGGAAAGGTCTCCTTCAGCGAAGCGATCACCGAATCCTCGACGCCATAGGCCCGCGCCGCCGTGAAGCTCTCGATGACCATGGCCTCCAGGCCCTTGATCATCACCGAACGGCACATTTTGGTGGCCGAGGCCACGCCCAAACGCTCATCGGCCACGGTGGCGGCGAAGCCCAGGCCATTCAGTGCCGGGGCCAGCCCGGCGGCATCGGGGCCGCCGAGCAGCAGCGGCACCTTGATGCGGTAAGGCGGCACGGACGTCATCACCGCCCCCTCGACGAAGCGTCCGCCCGCCGCCCTCACCAGCTCCGCCGCCCTGGACTTGGCGCCGGGCGATGCGGAGTTGACATCCAGATACCAGGTGCCGGCCCGCAACCCCGGTGCCGCGGCTTCCGCCACGGCAACCGCCTGGCTGGCGGTCACCGCCGAGATCACGAGGTCGGCCTCGGCCGCCAGCACAGCCGGATCGGCAACCAGCCTGACCTCATGGCGGCCGGCGTGCTCGACCAGAGGCTGCTCCTCCGGCTTGCCCAGCTTGATATCCGACGCCACGAGGCGGCTGGCGCCGCGCGCGCGCAGATCCTCGGCCAGGATGCGCCCGACCTCGCCATAGCCGACAAGGCCGATGGTCCAGTTCTCGATGGGGGTGTCGGGTCGGGTCATGGCGTCAGTCCACGGTTGTCGATCGGTGGCGGTATCAAGCGAGAACGGCATCAATCGATGTAGGTGAGGCCGGCCTTGGCCAGCGCCTCGCGCATCGCATACATGTCGAGGCCGAGTTCGCCGGCGCCCAGCCGCTCGCGCTTGCCCGCCTCGTTGGCCTCGCGGGTTCGTGCGGCATCGGCGACCGCCGCGGCCGCCGCCGCCGGCACCACCACGACGCCGTCATCGTCGGCCACCACCACGTCGCCCGGATTGACCGCGGCGCCGGCGCAGACCACCGGGACGTTGACGCTCCCCACCGTCGCCTTGATGGTCCCCTTGGCGCTGACGGCCCTGGAGAACACCGGGAACTCCATGGCGGTCAGATCCTTCACGTCGCGGACACCGCCGTCGATGATGAGCCCGACGGCACCACGCGCCCGGAAGGAGGTGGCGAGCAGGTCGCCGAAGAAGCCGTCGGTGCAGTCGGCGGTCACCGCCGCGACCACCACGTCGCCCGGCCGGATCTGTTCGGCCGCCACATGCATCATCCAGTTGTCGCCGGGGTGCAGCAGCACCGTCACCGCCGTGCCGCACAGGTGGGCGCCGGAGTAGATCGGGCGCATGTAGGGCTTCATCAGGCCGACGCGGCCCATGGCCTCGTGAATGGTGGCGACGCCGAAGGCGGACAGGCGCTCCACCGCGTCGCGGTCGGCCCGGTCGATGGTGCGCTTCACGATGCCCAGAGTGTTCATGGTCATGGCGGTTACAGTCCCTTGGCCTGGAGCGCCCGGTCGAGGCGCGGATAGACGCGGCGCGCATTGCCCTCGTAGACCTTGAAGCGGTCGTCGGCGGACAGGTTCAGCGTCGCTTCGATGTAGCGGCGGGTGTCGTCATAAGGGTGTCCGGTCTCCGGATCGATGCCGCGCACGGCGCCGATCATCTCGGAGGCGAACAGGATGTTGTCGACCGGGATGACCTTGGTCAGCAGGTCGATGCCCGGCTGGTGGTAGACGCAGGTGTCGAAGAAGATGTTGTTCAGCAGATGCTCGCGCAGTTGCGGCTTCTTCAGCTCCTGCGCCAGGCCGCGGAACCGGCCCCAGTGGTAGGGCACCGCACCGCCCCCGTGCGGAATGACGAACTTCAGCGTCGGGAAGTCCTTGAACAGGTCCGAGGTCAGGCACTGCATGAAGGCCGTGGTGTCGGCGTTCAGATAGTGGGCTCCGGTGGTGTGGAAGCAGGCGTTGCACGAGGTTGAGACATGGATCATCGCCGGCAGCTCGTATTCCACCATGGCCTCGTAGATCGGATACCAGTGGCGGTCGGAGAGCGGCGGCGCGGTCCAGTGACCGCCCGACGGGTCGGGGTTGAGGTTGATGGCGACGAAGCCGTAGTCCTTGACGCACCTCTCGATCTCGGGAACGCAGGTCTTCGGGTCGGCGCCCGGCGACTGCGGCAGCATGGCCGCGCCGATGAAATTGTCAGGGAAAAGCTGCGCCACCCGGTGGCACAGCTCGTTGCAGATCGCCGCCCAGCTGGACGAGGTTTGGAAGTCGCCGATGTGGTGCGCCATGAAACTCGCCCGCGGCGAGAACACCGTCAGGTCCAGCCCGCGCTCGCGCATCTTGGCGAGCTGGTTGACCTCGATGCTCTCCATCAGCTCGGCGTCGCCGATCTTCAGGTCCGATGCCTTCGGCGCCTGCGATGGGTCGGTGAGGCCGGCGATCTGCCGGGCCCGCCAGTCCTCCAGGGCCTTGGGGGCGGTGGTGTAGTGGCCGTGAATGTCGATGATCATCGGGCTGCGCTCACTTGCTCTTGTCCGGGGTGCTCTTGTCCGGGGTGCTCTTGCCCTGGGCGCTCCTGTCCCAGGCAAGGGTCCCCAGGCCCTGCTTGCCGGCCACCGAATAGAGGGCGTTCGGCGCGTTGCGGGTGGCCTGGAACTGCTCCAGCGTCTCGCCGCGCATGGCGGCGTAGATGTGCAGGTTGGACACGCCGACCACCGCGCCCAGCTTCTCCAGCATGAAGAAGATGACGCCGTAGCGGATCATCGCGTCCCAGTCGCGACGCCGCACCATGTCCCGCTCCTCCTCGCTGAGGCCGGCGGCGTCGAACGCCGCGTCCGGCTCCGCCAGGAAGCGCTCGCGGTGCGACGGGTCGATCATCCGGTGCAGGAACCTGTTCAGGCGGTACGCTCTGACGCTGACGGCGTGCGTGAAGGGGTGGACGCCGGCAAGGGTCTCGGCGCCGGCCAGCTGGTGGCCGATCCGCGCACGCTGTTCCGGCCCCTTGTCCTTGGGAAGCGGGCGGTCGCGGTTCTCATAGACCGCGGTGGCGATGCCGGTCATCGACGGCAGATAATAGGACTGATGCACCCTGGTGATGTTGGCCGACAGAGCGCCGCGCATGATCAGCCACATGATGACCTCCGCCCCTTCGAGGCCGCCCAGTTCGGCGTAGTCGGCGATGGTCAGGCGGGTCAGCGCCTCCGGGTCGTTCTCGAACAGGTCGAGGAACTGGTGGTCCCACTCCGTGTTGTTGAAGCCCGCACGGGCCCCGTGCACCTGATGCGACAGGCCGCCGGTGGCGACGATCGCGACGTTCAGATCCTCCGGGTAGCTCTCGATGGCCGTGCGCAGCGCCTGTCCCAGCTTGTGGCAGCGCCGGGCAGAGGGGATCGGGAATTGCAGCACGCCGACCGCCAGCGGCACGATCGGCACCGGCCAGCCGTCCGGCCGGTCGCACAGGACGGACAGCGGCGACAGGCAGCCATGGTCCAGCGCCTTGTCCTGGAAGAAGGACATGTCGAACTCGTCGGCCATCAGCGAGGCGCCGATGTGCTGCGCCAGGGCGGCATGGCCCTTCACCGGCGGCAGGTCGCGCGCGCCGCCGCCTTCGTCGGCAACGCCGTATTCGGTGTCGATGCCCAGCGTGAAGGCCGAGTAATGGTCGAAGAAGAAGGACGTGACGTGGTCGTTGAAGATCATGAACAGCGCGTCGGGCTTTTTCTCCGCCAGCCAGCGGCGGGCCGGTTCGAACCCCTCGAAGATCGGCGCCCAGACCGGGTCGTTGCGCTTGCCTGCGTCCACGGCGAAACCGATGGTCGGGGTATGGGAACAGGCGATGCCGCCGATGATGCGTGCCATGGGGGTCCTCCGGATGCTCTGATCTCTTGCTTTGTACGGTGGGTGTTCAGCTGCCGGCACGGGCCGGCTGCCCGCTGCGTTCGGCGCTCTCGACTTGTGCGGAGCGCAGGGACAGGCTGTTGACCATGATGGCGGCGGCCGCGAGGACAGCGGGGATGGCCAGGGCCGAGAAGATCCCGTCGAACCCCCAACCGAACCCCAGCAGCACGCCGCCGATCGAGGAGCCGAGGATGCTGCCGAGGCGGCCGACGCCCAGCATCCAGCTGACGCCGGTGGCACGGGCCAGCGTCGGGTAGCAGCCGGGCGCAAAGGCGTTGAGGCCGGTCTGCGCACCGCTCATGCAGAAGCCGACGGCGCCGACGATGACGGCCAGCCACGCCGACTGCAGTCCGCCGACACCCAGGATCACCAGGGCGGCGGCACCCAGGGCATAGGACAGGCTGATCGTCCGGTTGGGACCGAAGCGGTCCATCGCCAGCCCGACCAGCACCGCGCCGACGGTGCCGCCGAGCTGGAACATCGCAGTCACGTTGGCCGCGCGGTCGATGGTCATGCCGGCGTCCTTCATCATGGTGGGCAGCCAGCTGGTGGTCAGATAGATGACCAGCAGACCCATGAAGTAGGTGATCCACAGGGTGAAGGTGCGCAGCGCGAAGGCGCGGGTGAACAGGACGGCGATGGGCTGCTTGACCGCGACCGCCTCCTCCTTGAGCGTGAAGCGTCCATAGCCCGACAGGTCGGCGCCGGAGATGCGCGACAGCACCGCGCCGATCTTGTCCTGGGCGACGTTGCGGACCACCATGTAGCGCGCCGATTCCGGCAGCGCCACATACAGCAGCGGGAACAGCGCAAGCGGGATGGCCGCGCCGAAATACAGCACGGATTGCCAGCCGTGGATCGGCAGCAGCCAGGCGGCGGCGAAGCCGATCAGCGCCGAGCCGAAGTTGAACCCGGTGAACATCGTCGCCAGCAGGAACGACTTCGTGCGCTGCGGCACATATTCGGACAGCAGCGTCGTCGTGTTGGGCATGGCGGCACCGAGGCCGAGGCCGGTCAGGAAGCGCAGGGCCGCCATTTCCGTCGGGTTGCGGGTGAAGGCGGTCAGCAGGGTGAAGAGGCCGAAGCTCAGCACCGACGCCAGCAGCACGCGCCGGCGTCCGAACCAGTCCGAGGACGACCCGGCGAAGATGGCGCCGATCGCGAGGCCGATGGGTGCGGCCCCCATGACCATGCCGAACGCCGGGCGCGAGATGCCCCATTCCTCGATGATGGAGGGGGCGACGAAGCCCATGATCGCCACGTCCATGCCATCGGCCAGCACGATCAGAAAGCACAGGACCGTCAAAACCCACTGGCGCCTGGACATGCGGCGCTCGTCGATGAAAGAGCGTATTTCGAGAGTGGCGGACGCACTCATGATTTCCTCCCAGAACTCTGATTATGCGGCTGTGGCGGGCGGCACCAGCACATGCCCGTCGAAGAGGGGGCGCGCCGTGCGCAGCAGGGCGACCGAAGGCGCTTCGCCTTCCCCGCCGCCCGGCCTGCCACTCAGCCCGCCACTCAGCCTGATGGTGAATTCGCCGGTGGGGTGCTCCACCGAGATGTCGCGCAGGCCGGAGCCGGCAGGGCCGGCGCCGAGCGAGGCGCAGATGGTGCCTTGGTCGTCGAACGCCGTGGCGACCGACGCCGCCCCCAGGACGCCGATGGCGTCGTGGCACTTGCGGGGAATGAAGGTACGGGTGTTGAGGTGGCCGCCATCGCGCGGCGGCGACACCAGGGTCATCTTCGGCACCACCTTGCCGGCAACGTCGCCCAGGCCCATCAGGGGGCCGGCGGCGAGGCGGATGGCCTCGACCCGCGCCTTCACGTCGGCGTTGGCATCGAGCTCCGTCGGCGTCTCGTAGCCGGTGGCCCCGACATCCCCGGCACGGATCAGCACCACCGGCATGCCGTTGTCGATGCAGGTGACGCCAACGCCCTCGATCACATCGAGCCGCCGGCCGGTGGGATAAAGGGCGCCGCAGCTCGATCCGGCGATGTCGCGGAAGCGCAGTTCGATGGGGGCGCCGGAGGTCGGCACGCCGCTGATGCGGGTGTCGCCGGTGTAGGACACCCGCCCACCCGGCGTCCGGACCACCGCCTCGCACAGCCCCCCGGTGTTGACCATGCGGATGCGGACGATGGTCTCGCCGTCCCCGGCCGGCACTAACCCCTGATCGATGGCGTAGGGTCCGACGCCGGCCAGGATGTTGCCGCAGGTCGGCGCATAGTCGATGCGGTCCTCGCCGATCACGACCTGGCCGAACAGATAGTCGATGTCGGACTGATCGGCGCCGGAGGCGGAGATGATGGCGACCTTGGTGGTCAGCGGCGTGCCGCCGCCGATGCCGTCGATCTGCCGCGCATCGGGGGTCCCCATCGCCGCAAGCAGCAGGCGGTCGCGCAATTCCGGGTCGGCCGGCAAATCCCGGGCGCGAAAGAACGCGGCCTTCGAGGTGCCGCCGCGCATCCACACACAGGCGATCCTGGTGAGATCAAACGCCGTCGCAGCGCTGTGAGTCATCGATCTGCTCGAATAGGTGGGGCGATGACGGCCACTATAGTCGGACCGGCCGGCGGCACCGTTGCTACCCCCTGATCGCGCGTTCTAATTTCGTGATGCCGTGATCCTGGTGCCTTTCGCGACGAAGCGTCCCGGCTGCCGGAAGTCTTGCTTTGCAATGCAAAGAGCGGCATTGCATTGCCCAAACGCGGTTCTGCACCCGTGCCGCGTGATGGTGCATACCCTGGCCGCATCGGGCGGATTAGAATGCATGGACCATCTCGCCCCTGTATGGGCCGGCGGCGACGTGAGGACTTGCGATGACCGAGAGTGCAACAACGCCGGAAAGGCTCGAGAACAGTCTGCGCTACATCCGCGACTTCCTGTCGGTGGCGGAGACGGGATCGATTGCCCGATCATCCGAAGTGATCTTCAAGGCATCCTCCGCGATCGCCCGCGCCATCAGCGAGCTGGAGCACAGCCTCGGCGTCGGTCTGTTTGAACGCAAGCCCCGCGGCATGCTGCTCAATGCCTATGGCGAGGCCGTGCGCAACCGGGCACGCCGGATCATCGATGAAATCTCCGGCGCGGTGGAGGAGATCGCCCGCTTCGCAAAGCGCCGGCCGACGGTCGAGCGCAACGCCGTCAGCAACCTGCTGCTCAACGGCCGGGGGCTCATGCTTCTCATCAGCGTGTCGGAACTGCGCAACCTGTCGGCCGCCGCCGCCCATGTCGGCCTGTCGCAAGCCGGCGCCAGCATGGCGCTGTCACGGATGGAGAGCGCGCTGGGGCAGCCGCTCTTCCAGCGCATGATGCAGGGGATGGTCGTTACCGATGCCGGCGCGATGATCGTCTCGCGCGGCAAGCGCATCGTCGCCGAGCTGCGCCACATGCAGTCCGACGTGGCCGCCATCGCCGGCACCATGCAGGGGCGCATCGCCATCGGCGCACTGCCGCTCGGCCGGACCCACATCCTGCCGGCCGCCGTAGCGGCAGCCCTGCAACGCCACCCCAACATCCGCGTGACGACTGTCGAAAGCCCCTACGAGGCACTGGTCGCAGGCTTGCGCGATGGCGACATCGACTTCATCGTCGGTGCCCTGCGTGTCGGAGAACGCAACGCCGGCCTGATCACCGAAAGCCTGTTCGAGGACCGGCTGGGCATCATCGCGCGGGCCGGACATCCGTTGGCGGGCGCGCCGGCATCGCTGAAAGACCTGCTGCCGCAACGCTGGATCCTGCCCCGGCCGGGGGCGCCGGGACGCCGGCTGATCGACCAGTCCTTTCGCGAACTCGCCATCGAACCACCCGTTCCCTCGGTGGAAACCGGGGATCTGGCCGTGCTGCGCGGCCTGCTGAAGAACAGCGACATGCTGACGGCCATCTCGCCGCACCAGTTGCACCACGAAATCACTTCGGGCGATCTCGTCGAATTGCCCGTCGCTCTGGGAAAGACCGTCCGCCAGATCGGCATCACGTCGCGCGAGGGGGCGATGCTTTCCCCGGCGGCCCTGGCCGTGCTCGACGAGATACGATCCGCATCCCGACGCCTTCCAGAAGAGCGCAGGGTATGAACGCAGACCATCTTCAAGCGCCCCGAGCGCTATGCATCGTCTCGCTTGATCGCGCTGCCCATCCCGTTCACCCCGGTCTCGGGAGAGGGCGCGAAGCAGCCGTCACCGTGTCGGGGCACGATCGTATAGTCGCCCGGCGGGGAGTTCCGGTTTATCCGATACGCTGGACTGCCGCGATCGTGGCACCTCGCGCATTCTTGATGCGCCGCAGGCGGTGGCAAGGGCACAGGCCATGACGTACCAGGCGGGAGAAGTCGGATTTTCCGTGACGCTGATCAGCCACGTGACGATGAACTGGGCGAAGCCACCAAAGATCGATACGCCTACACTATAGACGATCGACAGGCCCGAGGCACGGACACGGGACGGAAAGCTCTCCAAAAGCAGAAGCAGACAGGCCCCCGCCCCAACCGCATTCATCGCGATCAGCAGGCTGACCACTGCCAGGGCCGCCGAAACGCTGGCGACGTGGGACAGCACCCAGAAGGCGGGATAGGTCAGCAGCGCGCTCGCCAGTGCTGTCCAGATGACGAAGGGGCGGCGGCGGCCCAGACGGTCCGACAGAAGCCCGGCAAGCGGCGCCACCACCAGCATGGTCGCCCCGGCGGCACAGCCCGTCAGAAAGGCGGTGTCGGATGGCAATCCCACCACCTTGATCAGATAGGTCGGCATATAGAAAATATTGACGTAGGTCGAGGCGGTGCCGCCCATGATCATCATCACGCCGAGCAGCAGCTTCGCCCGATGGGCGGAAAGCAGCTCCGCCAGCGCGGTCCGGCTTCCGGCACCGGGATGAGCGGTCTCCGGCAGCAGGCGGCGCAGATACAGGCCGATGGGAAGGATCAGCAGTCCGGCAAGGAACGGAAGGCGCCATCCCCAATTGCCCAGCGCGTCCGCCGGCAGCAGCGTCGAAAGCAGGTAACCGCCGAGCGCGCCCATCAGGGCCGCCGCCCCCTGGCTCGCCATCTGCCAGCCGACACGCAGGCCGCGTCCGCCGGGGTGTCCCAACTCCATCAGGACGGTCGTCGCCACGCCGATCTCGCCGCCGGCCGAAAAGCCCTGAAGCAGGCGGCCGACAACAATGATCGCCGGTGCCGCCACACCGATCTGCGCATAGGTCGGGCACAGCCCGATCATCAGGGTGCCCAGCGCCATCAGCACGATGGTCAGCACCAGCGCCGGCTTGCGCCCGACCCGGTCGGCATAGCCGCCGAGGACGATGCCGCCCAACGGCCGCACGACGAAGCCGATGCCGAAGGTCAGCAGCGCCAGCAGCAGCGGCCCGAAAGCCGACTGGACCGGAAAGAACAGCTTGCCGATGGTCAGCGCGAAGAAGCTGTAGAGTGTGAAATCGTAAAGCTCCACCGCATTGCCGATCGACAGCGCCAGGATGGTGGCGGGAGGCGACGGTGACGGTGGATCACCGGCGGCAACGTTCGGCAGTGCCATGGGCCTTCTCCATCCGCCATTCCAAGCGCGCAAAGGGGTTCATAAGAAATCGGTCATTTAGGCGTCTCAATCGAAAAGGACCTGCACATCAGGACTCACGGACGAAGAGTGCCATGTCCGTTTTTGCAACATTCACGCAAATGAAGACACGAACAATCCTGAAGACGTCCGATTTCTTTGCGGATATTTCCTTACACGCATTCCTAATACCTAGGGATGGCTTTGAAAAGTGCTTAATTCCGGTAGCCATTGTGGGCATCGGCGTTCCGCGGCGCCAACCGGCTCAACTCCGATCGACGTGATCGTTGACGCATTGACAGAGGACATGACGATGCCATCCGAAGACACCACGGCACCGGGCACCACCCGCCGCACCCTGATCGTCGGCGCCACCGTCGCCGGCGCCGCCGTCGCCACCTCCGCGGTCGTCGGCGCAGCCGATGCCGCCGCGGCCGAACGCCGCCATTCAGGAGACACTGCATCCCACGGCAAGGAAGGGAAACGGACGATGACCAGCGGCAAGACCGAAGACGGGTTCGTCACCGCCAAGGACGGCGCCTCGATCTACTACAAGGATTGGGGACCGCGCGACGCGCAGACCGTCATGTTCCATCATGGCTGGCCGCTGAGCGCCGACGACTGGGACGCCCAGATGCTGTTCTTCCTGAACAACGGCTACCGCGTCGTCGCCCATGACCGGCGCGGCCATGGCCGCTCGACCCAGACGGCGACCGGCAACGAGATGAACACCTATGCCGACGACGTGCTGGCCGTCGTCGCCGGGTTGGGGCTGAAGAACGTCTTCCATGTCGGCCACTCGACCGGCGGCGGCGAGGTCGCGCGCTATCTGGGCCGCCACGGCACAGCGCGGGCCGGCAAGGCGGCGCTGCTGGGCGCCGTCCCGCCGATCATGCTGAAGACGGAGGCCAATCCCGGCGGCCTGCCGCTGGAGGTGTTCGACGGCTTCCGCGCCGCGCTCGCCGCGAACCGCGCCCAGTTCTTCCGCGACATCCCCTCGGGCCCCTTCTACGGCTTCAATCGGGACGGCGCCAAGGTCTCGCAGGGCGTCATCGACAACTGGTGGCGGCAGGGCATGATGGGCGGGACCAAGGCCCATTACGACTGCATCAAGGCGTTTTCCGAGACCGACTTCACCGAGGATCTGAAGAAGATCGACATTCCTGTCCTGGTGATGCATGGCGACGACGACCAGATCGTGCCGATCGCCGATTCCGCGATGCTGTCGTCCAAGCTGCTGCCGAAGGGCAGCCTGAAGGTCTACAAGGGCTTCCCGCACGGCATGGCGACCACCCATGCGGAAACCATCAACGCCGACCTGCTGGCCTTCTTCAAGGCCTGACGCCATCCGGTGTCCCGCGCGGCGCCATCCTAAGCAGGTTTTCCGAATTCCGCCCACAAATGCGCGGGCTCGGAAAACCTGCAAAACCATAGAGTCGGCAGGTTTCTCCAGGCCGGGCCTGTGGCCCGATCTGGAGAAACCTGCTCAGGCGCCCGCGGGGGTCAACCTATACGCAGGTATGGATGGCGCATCCTGCTCCGGTTGTTTGGAATGGACCGCTTGCGGCCGAGGCGGTCGATGAGGCGGACCGTGGCTGGAGTGTGATGTCGTGCTGAGTGGTCCCACCATCTGTGTCGTCGATGACGACGAAGCCATCCGGGAAAGCCTCGACAACTTCCTGCGCTCGGTCGACATGCGGGTCCGCACCTTCTCCTCGGCCGAGGAGTTCATCGCCTACGAGGGCGAGGTCGGCTGCCTCATCACCGACCTGAACCTGACGGGCATGGACGGGTTCAGCCTGCAGATGGTGCTGTTGCAACTCGGGCGCAGCCATCCGGTGATCGTGATGACCGCCTTCGCCACCCCGGCCGCCCGCAGCCGCTCGCTGGCCCAGGGCGCCTTCGCCTTCGTGACCAAGCCGCTCGATCCGGAAAACCTGCTCCTTCTCATCGAAGACGCGCTCAGGACAAACCAGGGGAACCGCAGACAATGACCAGCCCGGCCCAGCGCAGCGGCACATCCTTCGGGAGGTACGACCTTGCCGGCTTTGCCGCGGAGGAGCGGTCCGGCTACCATAGCCCGACCGGTCGGCCGCAAGGCCGGCAGAGAGGTGTGACGGAGGGCAGCATGACGGGCAGCATGGCGGAAAACTCCGTGGCGAATGGCGGCCCGGCCCTGATCTGCATCGTCGATGACGATGCGGAGGTGCGCTGCGCGATCGAGAGCCTGCTGCGCTCCTCCGACCACCGGGTGATGTCCTTCGCGTCGCCGGAAGAGTTCCTGGCCTGCGCTGGGGCTGCCGATGCCGCCTGCCTGCTGCTGGACGTCTATCTGGACGGTGCCGACGGGCTGGAGGTGCAGAAGGCGCTGCATGAGCGCTCGATCTTGGTGCCGGTGGTGCTGATGACCGGCCAGGGCGACATCCCGATGACCGTGCGCGGCATGAAGGCCGGAGCCGTCGATTTCCTGACCAAGCCCTTCACCGAGGACGAGGTTCTGCACGCGGTCGGCGAGGCGGTGGCGCTGGACGGCCGCCGCCGCTCCGAACGCGGCGAGGACGACGCGGTGCGCAGCCTCTACGGCAAGCTGACCCCGCGCGAGCGCGACGTGATGGGATTGGTCACCGCCGGGCTGATGAACAAGCAGGTGGCGGCGAAACTGGAGCTGAGCGAGGTCACGGTGAAGATCCACCGCGGCAACCTGATGCGCAAGATGCATGCCCAATCGCTGGCCGACCTCGTGCGGATGGCCGAAATCCTGGGCGTGCGCGAACGCACCGTCACCCGCTACAGCACGGCTGGCTGAGCGGACGCCACCACCGGCGCCACCGGCAGCGAGAAGGACAGCGAGGCCCCCTGCGGGCCGCTGGCCGCCCACAGCCGGCCGCCATGCTCCTCCACGATGGTCTTGCAGATCGACAGCCCCAGCCCCATGCCGTCCGGCTTGGTCGAGAAGAAGGGGTCGAAGATCCGCGACAGCAGCTCGTCGGGGATGCCGGGACCGGTGTCTGCGACGGTGAAGGTCACCGCTTCCGCATCGTCCACGCCGGCGGTGATGGCGATGCGCCGGTCCGGCGACTTCGCCCCCTGCATGGCCTGCACGGCGTTGTAGGCGATGTTGACGATCACCTGCTGGATCTGGGTGCGGTCGCCGAGGATGGCCGGCAGCTGCGGCGGGACATCGACGGCGATGCTGGTTTTCTGGCGATAGGCCTCGTGTTCCACCAGCGTCACGGCATCGGCGATGCAGTCCTGCGGCTTCAACGGTTCGGTCACCAGCTCGCCGCGGCGTGCGAAGGAGCGCATCTTGCCGACGATGCGCACCGTATGCTGCGTGCTGGTGGTGATGCGCTGCAGGCTGGTCGCCACCTCTTCCAGGTTCGGGGGCTGGCGCGACAACCAGCGCGTCGCCGCGGCGGCATGGCTGGCGATGGAGACCAGGGGCTGCGACACCTCGTGCGTCAGCGACGCCGCCAGTTCCCCCACCAGCGACAGGCGCCCGGCATGGCTGAGGTTGGCCTGGGCCGCCATCAGCGCCTCCTGCACCCGCTTCAGTTCGGACACATCGACGGCGAAGAAGTACAGGCGGCCGTAGGCCTCGGGATCGGCAGGTCCCGGCGGCAGGCTCGCCCGCCACAGGATGGGAACCACGCGTCCGTCCTTGGTGTGCAGCACACGCTCGCCCTGGCAAACCGTGTCGCCACGCACCATCGCCTTGAAGACCTGGGCATTGCTGGCGGGATTGGCCGGCAACCGCACCCGCGATTCCCGCAGGAAGCTCTCCTTGTCCTGGAATCCCAGCAGGTCGAGCGCAGAGCGGTTGGCGTCGAGGATCCGGTGGAACCACCGCACATCGAAAAAGAACTGCGGGTTGTCGTCCAGAAAGCGGTCGAAGTCCGTCACCCCGCCGGCGATCGCTTCATCGACGGCGCGCTTCACCCCCGACCAGTCCTCGCACAGGATCGAGATCGGCGATATCTCGAACAAGTCGGCATGCCGAAGGTCCATCGGTCGAAATCCTCCCCCATCGCCATTCCGGACGATGGTCCTCTGCGGTCGCCTGTCTTCGGTCATCTATAGGAAATTCTTGGCAGCACCGCAACTTTGTCCCGATTGGCGGTCTTGAACAGTTTCCAGTCATTCGGCGGCCGGACGGCCCGCCACCCCTAATACCTAGAGATGGATACGAGACCGACGGGCGCCGGACAAGAATAAGCGTCAGCCGACCCCCAAACGACCTCCTTCACGGAGACCAGCATGACCACCCTCCATGTCAACGGCCGCGCCTATCAGGTGACGGTCGAGGACGACACGCCGCTGCTCTGGGTCCTTCGCGACACGCTGGGGCTGACCGGGACGAAATACGGCTGCGGCATCGCGCAATGCGGCGCCTGCACCGTGATGATCGACGGCACCGCCACCCGCTCCTGCCAGGTGCCGGTGGACAGCGTCGGTTCAGCCGACATCCGCACCATCGACGCCATCGAGGAGGATCCCGTCGGCCGCAAGGTGGTGGAGGCCTGGGTCGCCGCCCAGGTGCCGCAATGCGGCTATTGCCAGTCCGGACAGGTGATGGCGGCGACCGCCCTGCTGAAGCAGACGCCCCACCCCACCGACGGCGACATCGCCGACGCGATGACCAACCTGTGCCGCTGCGGAACCTACAACCGCATCGCCGCCGCCGTCCGCCAGGCCGCCGGCTGAGAGGAGCACCCATCATGGACCGCCTGCTCACCGCAGCCCCGATCACGCTGAAAGACCCGCTCGACCTCCGGATCGAGGCGCAGTCAGCCGTCCCGCTGATGAAGCCGGATGGCATTTCCAACCTTTCGCGCCGCGCCTTCCTCGGCTTCGGCACCAGCGCCCTGGTGCTGGGCGCCCTGCTGCCGTCGATGCCGGCGCGGGCCGCCACCGCCGCCGCTGCCGCAGCAGTCAAGCCCGGCACCCGCATCCCGGCCTTCCTGGTCATCGGCAAGGACAATGCCGTCACCCTGCTCAGCCCCTTCGTCGAAGGCGGCCAGGGCATCAACACCGGCCTTGCCCAGATCGTCGGCGAGGAGCTGGACGTCAATCCCGCCCGCTTCACCGTGGAATGCGCCCCGCCGGGGCCGGATTACGCGGTCATCAACGGGTTGCGGATGACCGGCGGCAGCTTCTCCACCCGGTCGAGCTATCCGCTGATGCGCCGGCTGGGCGCCACCGCCCGCGACATGATGATCCGTGCCGCCGCAGCGAAACTGAAGGTCAAGCCGGAGAGCCTGAAGACGGAGGACGGCGTCGTCATCCATGCCGCCAGCGGCAAGCGGCTGTCCTATGGCGAGCTGGCCCCGGCGGCCCTCGCCCTGCCGCCGCGCGACGACGTGGCCCTGCGCGACCCGGCCAGCTTCCGCTACATCCGCCAGCCGGTGGCCCGGCTGGACGTGCGGGCGAAATCGACCGGCAAGGCCGTCTACGCCATCGACCAGAAGCTGGAGGGCATGCTCTACGCCGCGGTCCGGCATGCGCCGAACCAGGGCACCACCGTCCAGTCGGTCGCCAACGAGGCCGCGGTCGCGGCGATGCCCGGCGTCCATTCCGTCCACAAGATGCCGGGCGCGGTGGCGGTCGCCGCCGACAGCTGGTGGCGTGCCCGCAAGGCGGTGGAAGCGCTGTCGGTGAGCTGGTCGGCCCCCGCCGCCTCCGGTCTGGACAGCGTGGCCGCCGACTTTGCGTCGGACGGGATGCTGGCGGCGCTGAAATCCTCCGGCGCAGCCGGTCTTCCCGCCGAATCCGACGGCGATGCCGCCGCCGCTTTTGCCACTGCCGCCGCCAATGGCGCCAAGGTGATCGAGGCGGAGTACGACGCGCCCTATCTGGTCCACGGACAGCTGGAACCGCCATCCTCCATGGCGCGCTTCAATGCCGACGGCACGCTGGAGCTGTGGGCGCCCAACCAGATGCCGGAGCTGTTCCAGTCGGTGGCGGCCCAGACCGCCGGGCTGGCGCCGGACAAGGTCATCCTGCATTCGCCGATGCTCGGCGGCTTCTTCGGCCGGCATTTCCTCTATGGCAGCGCCAACCCCTTCCTCCAGGCGATCCAGCTGGCGAAGGCCACCGGGCGGCCGGTGAAGGTGCTGTGGTCGCGCGAGGAGGAGTTCCGCATGGACGCTGTCCGACCGCTCAGCTTCACCCGCTTCCGCGCCGCCCTCGGCAAGGACGGCCGCCCCACCGCCATCCAGGCGCGCACGGTGGGCGAAGGGCCGCTGGGACGCTGGTTCGGCGCGGTGTTCAAGGATCCCGTCGACAGTTCGGCGGTGGAGGGCGTCACGGAAAAGCCCTACGCCATCCCCAACCGGCGGATGGAGTACGTCAAGTTCCCCCACCCCGTGACCATCGCCTTCTGGCGCTCCGTCGGCCATTCGATGAACGACTTCTTCTATGAGGGATTCCTGGACGAGATCGCCGATGCCGGCAGCCAGGACCCCTTCGCCCTGCGGATGGAGCTGCTGAAGGACAAGCCGCGCCACCGCAAACTGCTGGAAACGGTGGCGGCGATGTCCGGCGGCTGGAAGCGCGGCCCCTATGAGGTGGACGGCACCCGCCGCGCCCGCGGCGTCTCCATGGCCTCCCCCTTCGGATCGGAGACGGCGACCATCGCCGAGGTGTCGGTCCAGGGCGGCGAGACGCAGGTCCACAACGTCTGGGTTGCCTTCGATCCCGGCAGCATCGTCAATCCGGCCATCGTGAAGTCGCAGGTCGAATCCGCCGTGGCTCTCGGCCTGTCGGCCACCCTATTCGAGGAGCTGGTCTACAAGGACGGTGTCCGCCAGTCGCACAATTTCGACGACTACCCGATCCTGTCGCGCCGCTCCATGCCCGCGGTTCATGTCGAGATCGTGGAAAGCGGCGCCCCGATGGGCGGCGTCGGCGAACCGGGCCTGCCGGGTGTTCCGCCGGCGGTGGTCAATGCGGTGGCGGCCCTGACCGGCCAGCGCATCCGCAGCCTGCCGCTGGTGAAGAACAAGATCGGCGTGTGAGGCCGGAAAGCCTCCCATCCGGCGTGAATGTCCGGAAACGTCGTTTCCGTGACATTCACGCCATCGGGCATCCGACCTAAACTTCGGGCATCCGCCATTTTCCGCCGCCGGTCCACGCACGGGGCGCCAGCGCCCCGTGATCGGTGCCGTGCGAAATGGCCCCGCACAGGAATCCTTCCATGGCAACCACCACCCTTCATTCGAGGGCGCCGCTCTATTGGCTGGCGCTCGGGTCCTTCGCCGTCGGAACCGAGAGCTTCATGATCGCGGCGATCCTGCCGGACATCGCCACCGATCTGGCCGTCAGCGAGCAGGCGGCGGGCCAGCTGGTGTCGGTCTTCGCGCTGACCTATGCCGCCAGCTCGCCGCTGCTGACCGTCCTGACCGGGGCGGTCAGCCGCCGTCTCCTGCTGATCGCCACCATGCTGGCCTTCGTCGCCGCCAACGTGGTGGCAGCGCTCGCCGACAGCTATGGCGGGCTGATGGCGGCGCGCGTCCTGCTGGCGATGGCGGCGGGGCTGTTCGTGCCGAACGCCAACGCGCTGGCCGGCGTGCTGGTGCCGCCGTCGGAGCGCGGCCGCGCGCTTTCCATCGTCACCAGCGGCCTCAGCCTCGCCATCGTCTTCGGCGTGCCGCTCGGCGCCGTCGTCGGCCACACGCTGGGCTGGCGCATGACCTTCGGCGGCGTCGCCGTCCTGTCGGTCGCGGCGGCGGCCGGGCTGCTGGTCGGGTTGCCGAAGGCCATCAATTCCGCCGCACCGGTGGTCGGACTGCGCGACCGGCTGGGGGCGCTGGCGAACCCGGCGGTGCGCCGGCCGCTGGCGGTCACCACCCTGTGGGCCATGGGGCCCTTCACCGTCTATCCCTACATCGCCTCCTACCTGCAGCGGGTGACCGGGCTGGAAGGGGCGGCGGTCGGCTTCGCCCTGTTCGCCTGGGGGCTGTCGGCCTTCGTCGGGCTGGCGATCGGCGGCCGGCTGACCGACCGGCTGGGCGGCGCCCGCATCGTGGCGCTGACCCTGCCGCTGATCGTGCTGGCGCTGGCGAGCCTGTCGGTGACGGCGGAACTGCTGCCGCCGTCCCTGGCGCTGATCCCGTCCTTCGTCGGCATCATGCTGTGGGGCTTCTCCGCCTGGGCCTTCTATCCCGGCCAGCAGGCCCGGCTGATCGGCATCACCGGACCGAAGCACGCGCCGGTCATCCTGTCGGTCAATGCCTCCTTCCATTATTTCGGCTTTTCGGTGGGGGCGGGGCTGGGGTCTCTGGTGCTGGGCGTCGCCAGCGTGCGGGAACTGGGGTGGATCGGCGCGCTCTGCGTCGCGCTCGCCTGCCTGCTGGAGTTCGCCCCGGCCAAGGCGCCGCGGATGGCCGACGTCCCGGCGGAATGAAATTGCCCCAATAAGAAAGGGCCGCCGGATGAAAGTCCGGCGGCCCTGTTTTGCTTCGCTCCCGATCAGACCGGAATCGGGTTCTCGGCGATGTAGCTGTTGAAGCCCATGACCAGGGCATGCTCGTTCGGGCCGGCATTGTCGCGCATCTGCCGGGCGCCTTCGACGATGGCCTCCTCGGCATCGGTGCCGAGCGCCGCCATCGTCTGTTCGATGAAGGCATCCAGCGGCATGGCGCGCGGATCGTCACCCTTCTTGATCAGGTCGGTGTTGACCCAGGGCGGCGCGATTTCCTGCACGGTGACGCTGGTGTTGCGCAGCATGAAGCGCTGGGACAGCGTGAAGCTGTGCAGCGCCGCCTTGCTGGCCGAATAGACCGCCGTCGTCGCCAGCGGCGTGTAGGCGAGCACCGAGGTGTTGTTGACGATCACCGACCGCGGCTGCGCCTTCAGATGCTCGATCAGGGCCGAGGTCATGCGGATGGGCCCGAGCAGATTCGTGGTGATGATCGACTGCGCCTGCGCGTCGTCGATGGGGCCGGAGGCATCGTCGAACGGCATGATGCCGGCGTTGTTGATCAGGACGTTCAGCGTCGGGTTCTCGGCCACCAGACGCTCGGCGGCGATCTGGATGCTGATCGGGTCGGCGATGTCCAGCTCGATGCCCGTCATGCCGGGGTTGGCGGCGGTCACCTCGTCCAGCAGGGCCTTGCGGCGGCCGGCGATGATGACCCGATTGCCCAGCTTGTGGAACGCCTCGGCCAGACCACGGCCGATGCCGGAGGTCGATCCCGTGATGAAGATCGTGTTGCCGGTGAGTTGCATGGTGTGATGTCCGTTCAGGTTTGAAAAGGGCAAGCAGGGGCGCCGGGGGAAGTGAAGTCCTCCCCGCACAGACGCCGTGTCCGATGATGTGAAAATCTATCGCACCGGAAATATTCCGGGAGCCATATCTAGGTATTAAGCAAGGGCTCGACTGTCCGGGAACGAACCGAAGTCTAGTCCAGCGCTGAAACGCGGCTGCTTTCGACGGAGCGGCGCACCACCTGCGGCGGCTGACCATAGGCGCGCAGGAAGGCCCGGCGCATCCGCTCGCGGTCGGCGAAACCGGTTTCGCGGGCGATCACGTCCATCGAATGGCGCCCCTCCTCCATCATCACGCGCGCCGCCTCCAGCCGCAGATGCTCGACCGCCTTGGCCGGGGTCTGGCCGGTCTCCTGGCGGAACAGACGGCTGAACTGGCGCGGGCTGAGATTCGCCGCCTCCGCCAGTTCCTCCACCGACAACCCGTTCCTCAGATTTTCCTTGGCGTGGACCAAAGCCCGCCGCACACGGTCGGAGCGCGGTTCCAGATCCAGCAGGGCGGAGAATTGCGACTGCCCGCCGGGCCGGCGCAGATAGACGACGAGCTTGCGGGCGACCGCCTTGGCAACCTCGGCGCCGAAATCATCCTCGACCAATGCCATGGCGAGGTCGATGCCGGCGGTCATCCCGGCCGAGGTCCAGACATTGCCGTCGACACTGAAGATGCGGTCCTCCTCCACCTTCACTGCGGGATAGAGGCGCTGGAGGCTGCGGGCATGGTTCCAATGGGTGGTGGCGCGGCGCCCGTCGAGAAGGCCGGCCTCCGCCAGCACATAGGCCCCGGTGCAGATGCCGGCGACCCGGCGCGACATCCCCGCCGCCTCGCGCAGATAAGCCAGCAGGCCGGGGGTGGACGGCTTGACCCGCAGCGAGCCGATGGTGACGGTGGTGTCGAAGAAGCCGTCGCCGAAGGGCTGGGTTTCGACGGCAAAACCCAGCGAGTTTCGCACCGGACCGCCCTGTTCCGACAGGACATGGACCTGATAAGCCGGCCGGCCGAGCACGAGATTCGCCATCTCGAACGCCGAAAGCGCAGCCATTCCCATCACCTGGAAATCGTCGAACACCAGGAAACCGATGGTGAGCATGTTCCGCCCTGCCTCTCCAGTCTTGCCTCGCCCATAAGCCGCCCCTTCGTCGATGCGTCGGCTGTGCTCAGACTATGCGGCAGCCGCGCCGTCTGGAATGTCAAAGATACGACGATTCCGGACATGCCCCGCGGGGGCTGCGCCATGGCTGATCTGGCGGCGGTTGAAAGCGGTGTCTCCGCGGCCGGGTAAGGTGCCCGGAACGGCGTCCAAAAGATGGGTGCATCCTTCTATATCGTGCCCCCGGCTGGACGTAGCGTGATCCCACCCTACCGGCACCCGCGACAGCGGGACCGGAACCCGCGAGGAGACACGACCATGATGCTCAACTGGAACGAATACCGTCAGCAGGTCCTTACCGGCGTCGGCGAGATCGCCAAGCTCAGCCCCGACACGGTGCGGGGCTATGCCGGTCTGAGCGCCGCCGGCCAGAAGAAGGATCTGCTGGGCGCCAAGGTGCGGGAACTGATCGCGCTGGCGGTCGCCGTCAGCATCCGCTGCGATGGCTGTATCGCCGTCCATACCGAAGCGGCGATCAAACATGGCGCCACCCAGGAGGAGATCGCCGAAGCGCTGGGCGTCGCCGTCGCACTGAACGCCGGGGCGGCGCTGGTCTATTCCACCCGCGTGATGGACGCCTACGCCGCGCACGGCTGAACGGAAGGCGGCGGCGACTGGCCATCGGGAGACGGGCCATCGGGCAGCCGCCGCCCTCCTTCCGCCGGGCTTGCCGCGCCGGAAAAGCCCGTTACCCCTCTTCGGCGCCCCCATCGATCAGACGCTTGTGCCGCCACAGCCGAGGCGCTTCACCGGCAACGCGGCGGAAGATGCGCGAGAAATGCGACTGGTCGGAAAAGCCGCAGTCGAGCGCGATCTGCGACAATGGCGTGGTCGTGGTTTCCAGCAGTTCCTTCGCGCGTTCCACCCGCCGGCGTACGATGTAGGCATGCGGCGGGCAGCCGAAACTGTCCTTGAAGGCCTGACAGAAGTAGCCGCAGCTCAGCTTCGCCGCCGCGGCCAGATCGCGGTTGCGGATGGAGCTGGCAAGATGGTCGTCGATGTAGGCGATAACCCGCCGGGCTTGCCAAGCCGCAAGCCCGGCCTTCGCCGGTTCGGCTTTCTGTCCGCCGTCATCCGGCGCATCGGACGCTTGATGATGCTCACCGCCGGCGCGCTGCAGCCGGGCCAGGGCCAACGACAGGCAATGCTCCACCGACTGCCGATCCGGCGCCAGCATATCGTTCGCCACCTGCAACAGCCGATCGGCCGCCGCCGCCAGCCTGTCGCCATCATCCCGCGCTTGGCCGACGGACGCCGGGGCTGCCAAAGCCGGAAGAGGACGCACCGTCTCGGAAGCAGCCAGGCCCATGTCGATCTCCTGCTCAGGTCACCGTGACGGCGACAGTGCCGGAGGTCCGGATGTGCGGGAACCCATACTCAGGTATCAAAGGCCGGACGGACGGGGGGCATGTGGCCGGAGGCCAGCGCTTGCTCCATCGCTTCGTGCATGGCCTCCCACGTCCGATCAGGATGACCCTGGATCCAGGCTATGCGCCCCATATGGGTGTGGAAGACGATCTGACGGCGTCCCAAAGCCGCGCTGGTCACCCTGTCGCTATGGCCGCGGAGCATGGTGGTCTGGGTGCCGGTGAGCCGGCACCGGTCACGTCGTCGTGCTGACGGTCCAAGTCGCGCTCCGGATGCCCGGCTGCTTCTCCAGGTTCTGAACGGCCCGGTCAAGCTCACCGGGATTGGCGGTGGTCGGAACCAGGGCCGCCGCCAATTCCACCTGCTCCTCGCTTTCGGACAGCTGCTCGATGTCGCGGATCGGGTAATCGAGAGCCTCCAGTTCGCGGGCCAGGGCATCGCGCACGTCCGAAAGCCCATCCGGATTGGCGACCACATGCACCCGGTAGAGCGCCTCGGTCACCCGCTCGTCTATCGGCAGACGGTTGACGTAATTCACCAGCGGCCGCAGCAGCGTGTTGCCGGCCAGCACGAAGAAGGTCAGCATCACCGCTTCCATGGGCAGGCCGCAGCCCGAACAGGCCCCCACCGCCGCCGAACACCACAATGTCGCCGCGGTGTTCAGGCCCCGGACATTGGTCCCTTCCTTCATGATGACGCCGGCACCGAGGAAACCGATGCCGGACACCACATAGGCGACGATCCGCGTCGCCCCCTCGGCCCCAAGCAGCCGCATGCCGATCTCGGCGAAGGCGGCCGCCCCGACGGCAACCAGCACGTTGGTGCGCAGCCCGGCGGTCCGCTGCCGGTACTGACGCTCGAAACCGATCAGGGCTCCCAGAACGAAGGCAAGGGCGAAGCGGGCGAAGGTGGTGGCCGCGACGGCGGCGTCGGACAGGTCAAGCTGCATCCGTCCCCCTCCCGCCCGGCAGAGTGCCCGAAACAGTACCCGGCATTGGCCGCCCTTCGTGATCGGGCTCGGAATGGCCGATGACGCGGACGATGTCCGGCCAACGGCTGCGCAGGTCGCGTTCCAGGGCGTCGATCGCATCGTGCACCGCCACCACGGTGGTGCCGGGCACCACATGGCTGTGGAAGGTCACGACCAGACCGGCGGCGCTGCGGCGAACCCGCAGATTGTGGACATCCAGCAGCGGACCGGTCACCGGAAGGGATGCGGAGAGATGCGCGCCGATGGCCCGCAGCAGTTCGGGTTCGGCATCCACACCGGTCTGGCCATTCTCCTGCAACGGCTCGATGTGGCTTTCGACCTCGATGTCGCTCCCCAGCTCTTCCCTGATCGAAGCCTCAAGCCGCGAGGACAGCGCATGCGCCGCCTCGATCGGCAGCGAGCCGTCGACCTCCAGGTCGAAGCCGACCGCAAGGCGTCCGTTCACCCGCTGGACGGTGACATGGTGGACGGCCAGCCCCAGCCCGGCAGCGCGCACCGCCACACGGTCCATCACCGTCTCGTCGTCGAGCGCCAGCGGATGCGTGGCGACGGAAACCTCGGCCTCGGGCATCTCGGCCTGGACGGCCCCGATTGCCCGCTCGCGGAGCGCTGCCGCGGCGTCGAGCGTCAGGGTCCGTCCGACCAGAAGGTCGAGGTCGACGAACAGCACGCTGCCGGCCGGGCGGACCCGCACGCGCTGGACCCCGGCGATGCCCGGCAGGTCCCTCACCACCGCCTCGACCCGTTCCGCCGTGCCGGCCGGTGCCGCGTCGATCAGCGTGTCGATGGTCCGCCGGCCGAGCCGGTAGCCGGCATGGCAGACGAACACCGACACGCCGATGGCCGCCAGCGCATCGCCCTTGGGATAGCCGAGCCACACCAGCCCCAGCCCGACCAGCACCACCGCCGAACTCAGGATGTCGGAGGAAAAATGCAGCGCGTCGGCTTCCAGCGCCTGGCTGCGGGTCTCCTTGGCGACGCGCGACAGTTCGCGCGCACGGTAGGCGTCGATGGCGATGCAGACCACCACCACCGCAACCGACCACCAGGTCGCCTCGACCTCGACCCCGCCGTTGATCAGCCGGCGGACCGCCTCGTAGGCGATCCAGGCGCTGGTCAGGAACAGCAGCCCGGTCTCCGCCAGTGCGGCGACGCTTTCGATCTTGCCATGGCCATAGGGGTGCCCGGCGTCCGCCGGCTTGTCGCTGACCCGCACGGCGAACCACGTCATCACCGTGGCACCGAGGTCGAGCAGGCTGTGCAGCCCCTCCGACAATAGCCCGAGACTGCCGGTCGACAGCCCGACGCCGAACTTGCCCACCGTCATCGCCCCGCTGGCCAGGATGGAGCCGAGTGCCACGGTTTCCTTTTCACTGCTCATTCTTCTTTCCCCTGGGGTCGGCAACCGCCAATACTGATTTTCAGGAAGAGTGGCGTGGGGTCAGCGACCTGGCGGGCGCAGATCGCCCGTCACGGAAAAGCACGCGCGCCCGTGGGGGCGGCGGTGAACGGAAACCCGGCTGGTGAGGAACGTCACCATGGTCCACCTCTGATCGGCCCGACGACGGCGGGCCGCGGGTGGATCCCCGCAAGAGATCAGCCCGCGAACGGCGTCGTCAGGGGTATGGGAGTAGATCGACTACTGGGGCTGTCCATCTCTTGCCTTTTCGATCCGGCCGCCGGCCCGGCGGGCCGGGCGGACAGGAACGATCATGCGGTGACGATGCCGCCCCTCTACTCCGCCGGCCGGACAAGGTCAAGGGCGGGAGCGCGCGTTCCTTCGCTCTTCATGAAAGCGTCATGGTCGACTTTTGCCGGCAGCAACGAGGACTGCGATCCCCCAATACTGCACTGTATAGCGTCTGAATTTTAAATTGGGTTCATGAAAATACATTCATTCGCGGCCGATGGTCTCCTCCGGCAAAAGTGGCGGTATTGGCCGAACAGCACACGCAGACGGAAGCATGGCAATCCGAATTGCGGTTTCCGCGGCTATTTCGCGGCCAATAGAAAGCAGGGTTGATTTTTTTATTTTTGCGATCTCCGCAATCACTGTCGCAATCGGCATCCATCCGATCGGCGCCCTCGGCAGCGGTCACCCACGTCCCGCCGCAGCCCGCGCCAGCCCGGCATAGTGGCGGACGTCGAAGGCGATGAACTCCACCTCGGCATCGGTGACGTCGCGCAGATGCTTGGCCGGGCTGCCGGCCCAGAGTTGGCGGGCGGGGATGCGCTTGCGCGGGGTCAGCACCGCGCCGGCGGCCAGCATGGCGCCGCTTTCCACCACCGCGCCGTCCAGCACGATGGCGCCGATACCGATCAGGCAGCCGTCCGCCAGCGTGCAGCCATGCATCCGCACGCCATGGCCGATCACCACGTCGGCGCCGATGACGGTGGGGTAGTCGTTCAGCATGACGTGGATGATGGTGCCGTCCTGGATGTTGGTGCGCGGGCCGACGGTGATGCTGTGGTCGTCGCCGCGCAGGACGCAGCCGTACCAGACGCTGGCCTCCGCCCCGATGGTGACGTCGCCGACCACCACGGCGCCGGGCGCGACATGGGCGTCGGCGGCGATGCGCGGCCACACGCCCCGGACGGGCCGGATGATGGCGCCGGGATGGCGGGCGAGCAGGGTCTCCCCGGTTTCAAAGGCGGCGTCAGTTGCGCTCTCGGTGCTCATTCTTCTTATCCCTTTTTCGGGCCTGCCGTGGCTGGGCGACGGTCAGGAGGCGAGCCGTTCGGCCTCCGTCTCCGCTGCCGGGTCAGCGACCACCCCGGCGGCGAGCAGGCGGTCGATGTCGGCACGACTGTAGCCCAGTTCGGCCAGCAGCGTCGCGCTCTGCGCACCCACCGAAGGCAGCGCCATGCGCGGTTCCAACCGGCGGCCGTCCAGCGTCAGCGGCAGAAGCGGAACGCGGGTTTCCCCGCCCGTTTCGGTGGTGATGGCGGCGAGCCCGCCGCTCTCGATCAGGTGCGGATCGTCGAACAGCTCCTCCGGCCGGTTGATCGGGGCATAGGGCAGGCCGTTGCGCTCGAACAGACGGGATATCTCGGCCTTGCTGTAGGCGGCGAGGCGGCGGCGGATTTCGGGCAGCATCCAGTCGCGGGCCTGACAGCGTTTGGTGTTGCCGTCCAGCCTGGAGTCGGCGGCCAGGTCGTCGAAGCCGAAGGCGGTGCAGAAGGTCCGCCACTGCACGTCGCTGACCACGCCGAGGAAGATCTGCTCGCCGTCCTTGACCTCGAAGGTGTCGTAGATGCTGAAGGCGGCGATGCGTTCGGGGAAGGGCGGCGGGGCCTCGCCGGTCACGGCGAACTGCTGCATGTGCTGGGCCGACAGCAGGACGCAGGTCTCGTACAGGCCGGACTGGATGTCCTGGCCGCGGCCGGTGGCGTCGCGGGTGCGCAGCGCCGCCAGGACGCCGATCACCCCGAACATGCCGCCCATGATGTCGTTGACCGAGCTGCCGGCGCGCAGCGGCCGGCCGGTCGGGCCGGTCATGTAGGCGAGGCCGGCCATCATCTGCACCACCTCGTCCAGCGCGGTGCGCTTCTCATAGGGTCCGGGGAGGAAGCCCTTCAGCGACAGGTTGATAACGCGAGGGTTGCGCGCCGAGAGACTGGCGTAATCGAGACCGTATTTCGCCATCAGGCCGGGGCGGAAATTCTCCAGCACCACATCGGCGGTGTCGACCAGCCTGTGCACGGCGGCCAGTCCGTCGGGGCTGTTCAGATCGACGGCCAGCGACTTCTTGTTGCGGTTGAAGGTGCGGAAGAAGCCGGCGGCGGCCCCCGGCAGGGCGCGGGTCTTGTCGCCCGTCACCGGTTCCACCTTGATCACGTCGGCGCCGAGGTCGCCCAGGATCATGCCGCAGGTCGGGCCCATCACCATGTGGGAGAATTCGACGACGCGGATGCCGGCCAAGGGAAGGGGGATGCTGTCAGGCATGGACGGGGCTCCGGTGGAAACGGCTTTGGTAGAAATGCTTGGGCAGGCCGGCGGCGGCGATCTTGCCGTGCAGCGTCTGGCCGGGAAGCAGGGTGGCGAGCAGGCGTTGCGCCTCGATCAGGGCGTCCAGGTCGATGCCGGTATCGAAGCCCATCGCCTCCAGCATGAAGGCCAGATCCTCGGTCGCGACATTGCCGCTGGCGCCGGGGGCATGTGGACAGCCCCCGAGCCCGCCTAGCGAGGCGTCGAATTCGCGGATGCCGATCTCCAGCACGGCGAGGCAGTTGGCGAGGCCGAGACCGCGGGTGTCGTGGAAATGGGCGCTTTGCAGCCGGTCGCCGGCGACGTCCTTCACCCGCTTGTAGAGGCGGCGGACCTGGGCGGGATCTGCATAGCCGACGGTATCGGCCAGCGCCACGCGGTCGGCCCCGGCCTCCAGGCAGGATTCGCACAGGCGGACCACCTCGTCCTCCGGCACCTCGCCCTGGATGGTGCAGCCGAAGGCGGTCGAGATGCCGGCGTCGATGCGGGTCTTGTAACCGCCTTCATCACGGGCGCGGCAGGCGCGGGCCAGTTCCTCCACTGACTCCTCGCGGGTCTTGCGGATGTTGGCCCGGCTGTGCGCCTCGCTGGCCGACAGGGGCAGGACGATGACGTCGGAGCCGGCGGCAAGAGCTGCCACGGCGCCCTTCAGGTTGGGGGCAAGCGTGTGGACGATGACGCCGGGCAGCTTGCGGGCGCCGGCCACCACCTCGGCGGCGTCGGCCATCTGGGGCAGCAGCCTGGGCGGAACGAAGGAGGCGGCCTCGAACCGACGGACGCCGGCACGGTGCTCGGCCTCCAGCCAGCGCAGCTTGTCGGTGGTGGGAACCACGCGGTCGAGGATCTGGAGCCCGTCGCGCAGGCCGACCTCGACGATGGTCACGGGGGCTTTCGTCATGGCAAGGGATCTCCGGTCGGATGCGCGCGGGACGGCGCATATCCGGGGGAAGGCTTTGAAGGGAATGTGGGTCTGAAGCCGGCGCTTATGTTCCGAAGCCGGCGGCCTGCGGCAGCCAGAGCGACAGCTGCGGGAACAGCCAGATGATGAACAGGCCCGCCATCATCAGCAGCACATAAGGCAGGGCCCCGCGCGTCACCTCCGCCAGGGAAGACGTCGTGATGCCCTTGATGACGAACAGGTTCATGCCGACGGGCGGGGTGATCAGCGCCAGTTCCAAATTGATCATCAGCATCACGCCGTACCAGATCGGGTTGATCCCCAGCGCCGTCATCACCGGCAGGATGATCGGCGTGGTGATCAGGATGATGGCGATGGTCTCCAGGAACATGCCCAGGATGAAGATCGCGAACATCACCGCCAGGATGAAGCCGCTCTGCGACAAGCCCAGCGTCGCCACCGTCTCCATGATCTGCGCCGGCAGGCGGATGATGGTGATGGCGTGGCCGAACATGCCGGCGGCGGCGATGATCATGAACAGCATCACGCTGGTACGCATCGTCTGGACACCGCAGTCCAGCAGGTCGGCGACGGTGACGTTGCGGTAGACCAGCAGCGCCACCGCCAGCGCATAGACCGCGCCGACCGCCGCCGCCTCCCCGGCGGTGAAGACGCCGAGATAGATGCCGCCCAGGATCAGCGGCGGCATCATCACCGCCCAGACCGACTTGCGGAAGGCGGCGGCGATCATGCCGAAGCCTGGCCAGGGCTGCGACTGGACGCTGTCCTGACCCCTGGCCCGCAGCCAGCTGTAGCCGGCGAAGATCACCGCCATCAGCAGGCCCGGGATGATGCCGGCCAGGAACAGGGCGCCGATCGAGGCGTCGGTGACGATGGCGTAGAGGATCATCGGCCCCGACGGCGGGATCAGGATGCCCAGCGTGCCGCCGGCGGCGATCAGCCCGTAGGTGTCGCGCTCGCGATAGCCGTAGCGCTTCATCTGCGGGATGGAGATCGACCCGATGGTCAGCGCGGTCGCCACCGAGGAGCCGGAGATGGTGGAGAAGATGGTGCAGGACAGGATGGTGGCGAAACTCAGTCCGCCCTTGATGTGTCCGACCAGCGTGTTCGACATCTCATAGAGATCGTCGACCACCTTGGCCTTGATCATGATGTGCGCCATGAAGGCGAACATCGGGATGGTGGCGAGCAGGGGGTTGTTCAGGCTGGCGAACACCGCGTCGGCCATGCTGTCGACGCTGCCCTCGAACAGGGCCAGCACGCCGAGCGAGGTGAGGGCGAGGGCGGCGAAGATCGGCATGCCGCTGAACAGCAGGAGCAGCAGCAGGCCAAGGATCAGGAACGTCATCAGTGGCCCCCTGTCCGCTCGTCGGATTCAATGCCCGCCAGGGCGGCGATCAGCTTGGCGAAGGCGACGACCCCCAGGAGGACGGCGCCGATGGGAAGCGTTGCCTGCGGGATCCACAGCGGAAGCTCCAGCTGGCCCGAGGAAAAGGCGTCGAAATCATAGGAGAAGGCGGCGCTGTGCCAGCCCGTGCGGACCAGCAGCACGGCGAAGACCAGCACCGCCAGGTTCGACCAGGCGTCGAGCCAGCGCCGGCCGCGCGGACCGATGAAGCCCATGATCAGGTCGATGCGGATGTGATGGCCGGTGCGCAGCGCCTCGGCCGCACCCGCCATCACCATGGCGACGACCAGATAGCCGCAGGCCTCGTCCACCCCCTCCAGCGGATGGCCGAGGACATAACGGGCGACGACCCCGACCGTGGTCAGGGCCAGGACGATGGCGATCAGCAGGATGCTCAGTGCGCCGCCGATGCGCGACAGGGCCGATGCGGTGGTGGTCAGCAGGCGCAGGGCGCCATGGGAGGTGGCCTTGCCGTTCACTGGCGTTACGGCATCCGGGGTGGACATGCTGCTCATGGCTTGCCCTCCCTTATTGAAGCTTCTGGACGAGTTCCAGCAGCTTGCGGCCGTCCGCGCCGGTCTCGTCGGCAAAGCCCTCGGCGAAGGCGGGAGCCATGGCTGCCTTGAAGGCGGCATTCTCCTCGGCGGTCGCTATATGCACTTTGACACCCTTCGATTCCAGCTCCGCCGGGGCACTGGCGGCGGCCTCCTGCGAGGCGTCCAGCGCCCAGCCGGCGGCATCCTCGCCAGCCTTCTTCAGGGCGGCCCTGTCCTTGTCGGTCAGCTTGTCGTACCAGCGGGGATTGACGTAGCCATGCAGATAGGCGGCCAGCACCGGCACCACCGTCATGTGATCCTGCACCTCGTAGTATTTGCGCGACCAGGCGGCGGCGACGTCGGTGAGGGCGGAGTCGATGACGCCGGTCGCCAGCGCCTGATAAACCTCGCTGCCGGGGATCGCGACAGGCGTGGCGCCCATCGCCTTCAGCCCGCGGTCGAAGGCCGGGCCGATGCCGCGCATCTTCTGGCCCTGGAAATCGGCCGGCTTCAGCAACGGCTTGCCTTTGGAGGTGAAGACGGTCGTGTTGGTCTGGAACATCCAGACCACATTCTTCACACCTTTCTTCAGCAGGCGTTCCTCAAGGAAGGCCGCCGCTTCGGAGGTCGGCCATTTCCGCCACGCCTCGATCGACGACATGGTGTAGGGGCCGACGGTGACGTTCATCAGCGGCAGCGTCTTGCCCCATTGGAAATTCAGGGAGAAGGCGCATTCGATGTCGCCCTTGGCGACAGCCAGGATGTTGTCGTTGGCCTTGATCAGGCTGTCGGACCCGAAGACCTGGACGTCGAGATTGCCGTCCGACAGCGTCTTCACCTCCGCCGCCCAGCGGTCTATGACCTTGGCGATGTGATGGCCCGGCGGCAGCTGGTGGCTGCACCGCATCCGCGTCGCTGCCTCCGCATCCATCGGCAGCGTCATCAGCGCCGTGGCCGATGCGGCGGCGAACAGCGACAGCATGGTCTTCGTGTGGCTCGACGTCTTGGCGGGCGTCATGTCCTGCACCTCCCGTGATGGTTCGTTGCGGCGTTCCGGCGGGCTTGAAAGCCGGGTCCGGAATCGGAGCCCGTTCAACTGCGGGCCTTCGGATTGTTTGCCTGCAAAACAGAACAGCACGGAGAGACGGTGTCGTAAATTATAAAGAAATGAAGCGATCTATCTGGTTTCGAGATAGGTTCCGCGTAGCCGGCCGGGCCAGCGGCCACTCGCCTGTGCCTCGCGCACCACGTCGATCATCAGCCGCCGCGCCTCGACCACGGCACGGGACGCGGTCTTCATCCGCGAGGACACCAGATACAGGGTACGCCTCATCGACGGGTTGACCACCGGCCGCGCCACCAGCTCGCCGCGGGCGATCTCGTCACCGGCCAGGGCCGCCGACTGGACCGTCACCCCCAGCCCGGCGCTGACCGCCCGTTTCAGCGGCACGGCGGCTTCGATTTCCAGATAGACCTTGGCGGCGATGGCGTTGCGTACGTCGGTGTCGCTTGCCAACGCCTGGAGAACGGCGGTGCGGCCGGGCATGATCAGCGGCAGGCGCAGCACGTCGGCCAGATCGATGGGGCCGCCCTCGCCGATCATCGCGCGGGTGCCGAGGCAGACCAGCTCCTCGTCCAGCAGCGGCAGTCCTTCCAGCCGGTCGTCGTTGGGCGGAACCAGGGTCAGGGCGAGATCGGCCTGACCGGACAGCATCCACTGGTGCATGATCTCGCTGTGCGCCTCGATCACGCGCAGTTTCACCTCGGTCAGGGTGGAGGCGACGCGGCGGATGAAGGGCAGGCCGATGGCCTCCATGGCGGTATAGTTGAAGCCGACCATCACCGGGCCCACCACCGTCCGCGACAACGACAGCACGTCCAGTTCCGCCTGCTCCAGCGCGTGCAGCACGCCCCTGGCATGGGCGAACAGCCGGTCGCCGGCCTCGGTCCGGCTGACACCCCGCGGCTGACGGACCAGGAGTTGGACGCCGAGATCCTCCTCCAGCGTCGCCACATGCTGGCTGAGCGCCGACTGCGCCACGTTTAGAAACTCGCTGGCTCTTGAAAAGCTGCCGAGTTCGCAGACGGCGACGAAATAGCGGAGACGGCGGAAGTCCAGCTTCGTTGACATTCCGCTTTGTCCCACAGGCACCTTGCCGGACAAAGTGGAATGTTGCGGTGTTCGTGCAGCGAGGTCGACGCGGACGCACCGAAACCTGACACGACCTTGGATCAGACGGCGTGGTGATTTGGAAAATCAGCCAGCGGCTCGCCGTGGCGCGAGACCAGACGGGACCGGCTCACCTTTCAGCAGCCTGCGAGACAGCCTCGTTCCGAAGCAGGGCACCCAGACGGCGCAGTCCCGGCTCGATCCGGTGCGTGGCGATGGAGGTGAAGCCGAGCCGGAAATAACGGCGGCCCTCTGCCGGATCGAGGAAGAAGATGTCGCCGGCCTCGATCAGAACGCCCTGCTCGCGCGCCCTGCGAACCAGATCGCGGCTGTCCAAGTCGGGCGGGCCTTCGATCCAGAAACTTTTCGCGCCGAAGTCGCGGCGGAAACGGCAGGTTGGCAGAAGCGCCGGCAGCAGGTCGGCGATCCGCGCGGCCCGCTCCTCCAGCACGGTTGCGGTCCGGCGCAGATGCTGGCGGTAATGGCCGAGCTGGATGAAGGTGGCGAGGCTGCGCTGGTTGTTGGTCGGCGGGTGCCGCAACATCAGCCGGCGCAGAACGCGCAACTCGTCGATCACCGGCTTCGGCGCCACGACGTAGCCGATGCGCAGGCCCGGCGCCAGGATCTTGGAGAAGCTGCCGGTGTAGATCACCCGGTCCGCCCGGTCGAGGCTCTTCAGGCAGGGCAGATCGGCATCGCCCTCCACCGAAAGGTCGGATTCGTAATCGTCCTCGACCAGCACGACGTCGTGGCGGGCGGCGGCGTCCAGCAGGGCCCGCCGCCGCCCCATCGGCATCACGGCGGTGGTCGGACACTGGTGCCCGACCGTCACGAAGGCGACCCGGCGGCTGGCGAACACCGCGTCCGGCACGACGCCGAAACCGTCGCAGGTCAGCGCCCGCATGTCCGCCGTCGCCATGCCGACCATGTGGCGCACGTCGGGATAGCCCGGATTCTCGATCCCCACCGGCGTGTCGCGTCCGACCAGCAGCTGCACCAGCATCGACAGGGCATGCTGCGACCCGATGGTGACGATGATCTCGCCCGGACCGGCGAAGATGCCGCGGCGCGGCAGCACCTTGTGGCGCAGCTGGTCCAGCAGGTCGGGGTCGTCGTCGTCGATCATGTCGCGGGCCCAGCGGGTGATCTCCTGCACGCTGGACGCCGCCTTCACGCTCTCCCGCCACGGGTTGGTCGGGAACAGGCTGGGATCGAACTGTCCGAACAGGAAGGGATAGGGATAGTCCATCCAGTTGCGCGGCTTGGTGATCTGCGGCATCCGCGACGGCCGGATGGCGAAGCGCGCCGCCCAGCCGCCGGCCTTGTCCGCGGCGGCATCCGCCTGCCCAGCCGGGCGCCGGTCCTCCGACGAGGCGACGAAGCAGCCGCTGCGCTCGCGCGCGACCAGCAGGCCGTCGTCGATCAGATGCTGGTAGGCGGCGTTGACGGTGTTGCGCGAGATGCCCAGCGCCTCGGCAAGGCTGCGGCTGGAGGGGACCCGCATGTCGGGTGCCAGCAGGCCGGTCTCGATGGCGTCCGCGATGATGCCGCGGACACGCGCGCTCAGACCCTGCGCGTCGCGCTCCATTCCACCGAACAGCAGCCGCCAGGCGGTGTCGATCTGCATGGTGCAACCGTCCTTCTTCTTCGCGCCGCGTGGGGCTGCCTGCCCTGGTATGCGGAAAAGCAAGAAGAGTGCCGGCCGGCGGAGCGGCGGAACCGTGCCGGACGGACGATTGGGGTGCCCGCCGGACGGGCGCCTGCCCAAACGGGCGCCACATGGCGCGCGATGCGGCAGCGCAACCGGCTCTGGACCAGCCACCGCCGCAAACCGGGGGGATCTGGACCTTTCGGCGGGGCCGGCGGCCGGGTCCTAATGGCCGCCTCGGATCACAGGCCTCGACGGAGACCCCGCCATGACCTTCAGCAAGACCCTGCTCGCCACCGCCTTTGTCGCCATCGGCGCGCTGTTCGGGGCCGCCGCCCCGGCCGTGGCCGCGGGGAAGACCGTCACCTTCGCCTATCAGGACATGATGACGCCCATCCGCGTCCTGATGGAGAGCGGCGAACTGGAGAAGAAGACCGGCTATGCCGTGAAATGGGTGAAGTTCGGCGGCGGCGGCGACGTGATCCGCGCCATGTCGTCGGGCAATGTCGACATCGGCGAGGCGGGATCCTCCCCCATCGCCGCGGCGGCCTCGCAGGGGCTTCCCATCACGCTGTTCTGGATCCTGGACGACATCGCCAACGCCGAACAGCTGGTCGTCCGCAACGGCAGCGGCATCAAGTCCATCGCCGACCTGAAGGGCAAGACGGTCGCCGTTCCCTTCGTCTCGACCTCCCACTACCAGCTGATGTACGCGCTGCAGGAGGCCGGGCTGTCGGGCAAGGACGTCAAGCTGCTGAACATGCGTCCGCCGGAAATCGCCGCGGCGTGGGAGCGCGGCGACATCGACGCCACCTTCATCTGGGCGCCGGTCCTGACCGCGGCGAAGAAGAACGGCACCGTCATCGCCAGCGCCGGCGACTTCGCCAAGAAGGGCAAGGCGACCTTCGACGGCATCGTCGCCACCAAGGCCTTCATGGCCGCCAACCCCGACTTCATGACCACTTTCGTCAAGCTGCTGGCCGCCGCCGACGCCGATTACGCCAAGACCGGCGCCGGCTGGACCGCGTCGTCGCCGCAGGCCGCCGCCATCGCCAAATGGACGGGTGCGGCCCCGGCCGACGTGCCGGACGGGCTGGCCGCCTACCGCTTCCCGACCCTGGAGGAGCAGGCGTCGAAGGAGTGGCTGGGCGGTGGTGCCGCCGAGGCGCTGAAATCGACCGCCGAGTTCCTGAAGAGCCAGGGCCGCGTCACCGAACTGGCCCCCGACTACGGCCCCTTCGTCACCGCCGACGTGGTCAAGGCGGCGGCGAAGTAACGCTCCGCTCCGCAGCGCCATCCCCCGCACGTCAGGAGGTCCAGCCATGCTCGAAGTCCGCAATGTCAGCGTCCAGTATGGCGGCGGGGAAAGCGCCACCGTCGCCCTGTCCTGGGTCGATCTGACCATCGAACCGGGGGAATTCGTGGTGGCGCTCGGCGCGTCGGGCTGCGGCAAGACCACCCTGCTGTCCTGCATCGCCGGCTTCCTGCCGCCGACGGACGGGGAGATCCTGCTGGACGGCAAGCCGGTCACCGGGCCGGGGGCCGACCGCGGCGTGGTGTTCCAGCGCCACGCCCTGATGCCCTGGCTGAGCGTGGCCGACAATGTCGCCTTCGGCCTGAGGATGCAGGGCATGGGCAAGGCCGAACGCGGCCGCCGCGCCCGCAGCATGCTGGAGCTGGTCGGGCTGGCGTCCTTCGCCGACAAGCGGATCTACGAGCTGTCGGGCGGCATGCAGCAGCGCGTCGGCATCGCCCGCGCGCTGGCCGCCGACCCGCGCATGCTGCTGATGGACGAACCGCTGGGTGCGCTCGACGCCTTCACCCGCGAGCAGATCCAGGAGCTGATCCTGCGGGTGTGGGCGGAGACGCGCAAGATGGCCTTCTTCATCACCCACGAGGTGGAGGAGGCGATCTTCCTGGCGACCAAGCTGATCATCATGACCCCTCGCCCCGGCCGGATCGCCGAGACGATCCCGCTCGATTTCAGCAGGCGCTTCCTGGCCGGGCAGGACGCCCGGTCGGTCAAATCCTCCCCCGACTTCATCGCGATGCGCGAGCGGGTGCTGGGCTTCATCCATGAGCGCAGCGACCAGGGGCACGAGCGCAGCGACCACGGCAGCCACGCCGCCACAGGAGAGGCCGCATGAAACCCACCGCCACGGAGCAGGCGCAACCCGCCAAGAGCCTCGGCACCGGGCTGACCGGCATTCCGTCCGGGATGGTGCCGCTGAGCCGGCTGCGCCGCCGGATGCAGGGCTTCCGCTCCCAGCCGGCGCTGATCAGCATGGCGGCCATCCTGGCGGCACTGGCGCTGTGGGCGGCGCTGACCGGCCAGGGCGTGGTCAAGCCGCTGTTCCTGCCGAAGATCGGGACGGTCTTCCAGGCCTTCCTCGACGCGGTGGACGGCCGCATCGATGGCGCGCCGCTGACCGAGCACATCGCCATGAGCCTGCTGCGCGTGGTCAGCGCCTTTGTGCTGGCGGCGCTGATCGGCATCCCGGTCGGGCTGGCGACCGGGTTGAGCACGACCCTGCGCGCCGCACTGGATCCCTTCATCGAATTCTACCGGCCGCTGCCGCCGCTGGCCTATCTGCCGCTGGTCATCATCTGGTTCGGCATCGGCGAGACCTCGAAGATCCTGCTGATCTTCTTCGCCTGCTTCGCCCCGGTGGCGCTGGCCGCCCGGGCCGGCGTGTCGGCCGCCGCCGCCGATCAGGTCAACGCCGCCCGGGCGCTGGGCGCCAGCCGCTGGCAGGTGGTGGTGCATGTGGTGCTGCCGGCCGCCCTGCCCGACATCCTGGTCGGCCTGCGGATCGGCATGGGGGTGGGCTGGACGACGCTGGTCGCCGCCGAGATGGTCGCCGCCTCCACCGGCATCGGGCAGATGGTGCTGAACGCCTCCAACTTCCTGCGCACCGACATCGTGCTGATGGGGATCTTCGTCATCGGCGCCTTCGCCGCCCTGTTCGAGTTCGGCATGCGCTGGCTGGAACGCCGCCTGGTGCCCTGGAAGGGCAAGGTCTGACTCCGCTCCGGGAAGGTATCGGGTCCGATGTCGATGATCCTCTTCGGGGGCGTGACCTTCCTCGCCGCCGCCTTCCGCGGGGTGACGGGGTTCGGATATGCGCTGATCGCGGCGCTGGGTCTGCTGTTCCTGCCGTCGCCCGCCGCCGGCATCCCCTTCATCCTGATCAGCGACCTGCTGCTGACCGGATTCCTGCTGCTGGACCGCGAACAGGGGAGGGTGGACTGGGCGGTGTCGGGGCTGCTGCTGGCGATGGGCTTCGCCGGGGCGCTGTGCGGCAGCCTGATCGCCGCCAGCCTCGATGAGGGTACGTCGCGGCTGCTGGTGGCGGTGACCATCTTCGGGGCGGCCTGCGTCGCCCTGGTGCGCGAGCCGCCACCCTGGCTGCGGCACCGGACAATCGGCGCCGCCATCGCCTTCGTCGTCGGCGTTCTGCTCGCCGCCTTCGCCGTCGGCGGGCCGCTGATCGCGGCGTGGCTGCTGGCGGGCGGGCGGGATCGGCGGACGATCAAGGGGACGCTGGCGGTGTTCTTCGGTGCGGTCGATGCGCTCAGCCTCGCCGGCCGCGCCATGGTCGGAGCCATCGACCCCGGCGTGGTCGGGCTGCTGGCGACCTACATGGCCCCCACCCTTGCCGGCTTCGCCGCCGGCCGGCTGCTGTCCACCCGCCTCGGTGTCGAGGGCTGGCGGCGGCTGGCCTCCGGGGGGCTGTTCGCCGTGGCCGTCGCGGGACTGATCCAGACCGCCGTCACCCTTGGCCTGAGCTTCACACCGTCATGAGGAAAGATCGCACAATGTCGAACACCGCCCCGATGAGCGCCACGGCCAGAACGGCAATCGTCACCGGCGCCACCTCCGGCTTCGGCGACGCCATCGCCCGGCGGCTGGTGGCGGAGGGCTGGCGGATCGTCGCCACCGGCCGGCGCCGGGACCGGCTGGACGCGCTGGCCGAGGCGCTGGGCGGGCCGGATGTCGTCCATCCGCTGTGCTTCGACATCCGCGACGAAGCGGCGACCAGCGCCGCCCTCGCCACCCTGCCCGACGCCTTCGCCGGCATCTCCGTCCTGGTCAACAATGCCGGGCTGGCGCTGGGCACCGGGGCGGCACAGGACTGCGACCTCGACCAGTGGCGCACCATGATCGACACCAACGTCACCGGGCTGGTCACCATCACCCGGCTGCTGCTGGACCGGCTGATCGCCCGGCGCGGGCTGATCGTCAACCTCGCGTCGGTCGCCTCCAACTGGCCCTATCCCGGCGGCAACGTCTATGGCGGCACCAAGGCCTTCGTGAAGCAGTTCTCGCTTGGCCTGCGCTGCGACCTGTCGGCCCAGGGCGTGCGGGTGACCTCCATCGAGCCGGGGTTGTCGGAGAGCGAATTCACCCTGGTGCGCACCGGCGGCGACAAGGCCGCCTACGACGCGCTCTATGGCGGGGCGAACCCGTTGCAGCCCGAGGACATCGCCGAGACGGTGCGCTGGGTGGTCTCGCTGCCGCCGCACGTCAACATCAACAGCGTCGAGATCATGCCGGTGAGCCAGTCCTGGTCGCCGTTCAAGATCCACCGCAAAACCCCCGCCTGAACCCGCCGCAACCGGCACCGCATCCGACCCCTAGGAGATGACCGATGGATGACGTCCTTCGGACCGACCAGTCACGCACCAACGACATCCGCCACATCATCGAGGCCGACCGCGCCCATGTCTGGCACCATCTGACCCAGCACAAGGGGTTCGAGACGACCGACCCGCGCATCTTCGTCGAAGGCAAGGGGATGCGGGTGTGGGACGCCACCGGGCGCGAGTATCTCGACGCCGTGTCGGGCGGCGTGTGGACGGTCAATGTCGGCTATGGCCGGACCAGCATCGCCGACGCGGTGCGCGACCAGCTGGTGAAGCTCAATTATTTCGCCAATTCCGCCGGGTCGATTGCCGGCGCCCGCTTCGCCGAGAAGCTGATCGGCAAGATGCCGGGGATGAGCCGGGTCTATTATTCGAACTCCGGGTCGGAGGCGAACGAGAAGGTGTTCAAGATGGTGCGCCAGATCGCGCACCGGCACCATGGCGGCCGCAAATCCAAGATCCTCTACCGCGAGCGCGACTATCACGGCACCACGCTCGGCACGCTGGCGGCGGCGGGACAGGCACAGCGCCGCGCCCAGTTCGGCCCCTTCCCCGACGGCTTCGTCGAGGTGCCGCATTGCCTGGAATACCGCAGCCAGTACGGCGCGGTGGAGAATTACGGCGAGCTGGCCGCCGACGCCATCGAGGCGGTGATCCTGCGCGAGGGGCCGGACACGGTCGGCGCGCTGTGCCTGGAGCCGATCACCGCCGGCGGCGGCGTCATCACCCCGCCGAAGGGCTATTGGGAGAAGGTGCAGGACATCTGCCGCCGCCACGAGGTGCTTCTGCACATCGACGAGGTGGTGTGCGGCGTCGGGCGCACCGGCACATGGTTCGGTTACCAGCATTACGGCGTGCAGCCGGATTTCGTCACCATGGCGAAGGGGGTGGCGTCGGGCTATGCCGCGATCTCCTGCACCGTGACGAACGAGAAGATCTTCGAGCTGTTCAAGGACGACCCCGCCGATCCCATGTCCTTCTTCCGAGACATCTCGACCTTCGGCGGCTGCGTCGCCGGGCCGGCGGCGGCGCTGGAGAACATGCGGATCATCGAGGACGAGGATCTGATCGCCAACACCCAGGCGATGGGCGAGCGGCTGATGTCCGGCCTGTGGGCGCTGTCGGAGCGTCACCGCGCCGTCGGCGACGTGCGCGGCAAGGGCCTGTTCTGCGGTGTCGAGCTGGTGCAGGACAGGGGGACGAAGGAACCGGCGGAGGAGAAGCTGGTGCAGGCGGTGGTGGCCGACTGCATGGCGAACGGCGTCATCATCGGCGCCACCAACCGCTCGCTGCCCGGGCTGAACAACACGCTGTGCCTGAGCCCGGCCTTGATCGCCACCGCCGACGACATCGACCGCATCGTCGCCGCCATCGACGGCGCGTTGTCGCGCGTCTTCCACTGAAGCACGGCCACTGAGAGACGGCGATTTCCCAAGCCGAGCTGCCTGTGCCCCGCCGGCTGCGGGGCGCAGGCTCGGTGCCCGATCCGGGGCGTCGCGCCGGCCTTACCGCGGTTTGCGTGCGTGGACCTCCAGCAGGCACTCACGAAAGGCCCTTGCCACCCGCGACAGCACGCTTTGCGGAAGATGGGCGATGCAAAGCGGAATTTTGAAGCTCAGCAGATCCGGCCGCAAGGATCGCATCTCGCCGCGTTCGACATAGCGCTGCGCATAGTGCCGCGGCAGGAAGCTGACGAACCGGCCGCTCAGGACCAGATGCGCCTGGCCCTCCATGTTGTAGGCCGTTGCGCTGGGCGCATGTTTGAAAAGCGTGTTGTAGGCGGTCGCCACGGCATAGCCGCGGCGCGCGTAAGCCTGTTCGGCGATCAGCTCCAGCGACAGCCGCGCCGTGTCCATCTCGAACAGCGGATGACGCGCGCCGCAGAACAGGTTCTGTTCCTCATGAAACAGCTGCTGCAATTGGACCGCGCCGTTCATCGGCTGGTTCGGGACGATGGCGATCTCCATCTGCCGGCTGAGCAGCTCGCTTTCGATCTGGTTGGGCGAGATGACCGTCAAGGTCAGATGAACGTTCGGCACCCGCTCGTTGAACACGGCGATTGCCCGGTCGAACGCGCAATTCGGGTTCTCGACGACCGCGTCGACGATCCCGATCCGCAGCTCTCCGACCAGGCTGCCGCGCATGGCGCCGACCTCGGTGCGGAAATTGTCCATGGCCGCGAAGAACTTGATGGTCTCCGCATAGATCTTCTGCCCATGTTCGGTCAGCGCGAATCCCGACCGGCCGCGCCGGCAAAGCGTAAGCCCGAGCCGTGTTTCGAGCGCCGCCATCTGGGCGCTGATGGTCGAGCGCGAAATGCCGAGTTCACCCTGCGCCTGGGTGAACCCCCTGCTCTCCACAACGGTTCGGAAAATGCGGAGCTGACGCAGATCCACGTCGCTGAGCGGCGGCAGAGTGGGCTGCATGATAGGTTGGTATCGTCGGACGTTTAGATTTGAAATCTGATATTATTGGACGTTTCATCCTATGGCAACGTTGCGGTCATCGATCCCCTGCGGAGACCGCGATGCCCTTGAAATCCGACGGCGAAACGCCCCTGCCGGGCGCCTCGGCGACCTCCTTCCAGCCGGTGTCGGCGTTCGACCTGCCGCGTTACGCCGGGCTGCCCAGCTTCATGCGCCTGCCCTATCTCGGTCTCGACGATCCCGCCACCGCGGAGGTCGACATCGCCATCGTCGGCGTGCCCTGGGATGGCGGCACCACCAACCGTCCCGGCACCCGCCACGGCCCCCGCCAGCTGCGCGACCTCTCGACCATGATCCGGCCGGTCCACCCCGTCACCGGCATGAATCCGTTCAGCCTGCGCAACGTCGCCGACCTCGGCGATTCACCGGTCAATCCGGCCGATGTCGCCGACGCGCTCGACCGCATCGCCGGCTTCTACGGCACGCTCAAGAGCCGTGGGATCACGCCGCTCAGCGCCGGCGGCGACCATCTGGTCTCCTACCCCATCCTGAAGGCGCTGGCGGCGGACGGGCCGCTCGGGATGATCCATTTCGACGCGCACACCGACCTGTTCGACAATTATTTCGGCGGCTTCAAATACACCCACGGCACGCCGTTCCGCCGCGCCATCGAGAACGGTTATCTCGATCCCCGCCGCGTCGTGCAGATCGGCATCCGGGGCACGATGTATGACGGCGCCGATGTCGTCTGGGGCCTGGAGCAGGGGGTGCGGATCATCCGCATCGAGGAGGTCGAGGATCGCGGAATCGCCGCCGTGATGGAGGAGGCGCGCGCCATCGTCGGCGACGGTCCCACCTATGCAAGCTTCGACATCGACTGCATCGACCCGTCCTTCGCCCCCGGCACCGGCACGCCGGAGATCGGCGGCCTGACCACGCGCGAGGCGCAGCGCATGGTGCGTCTGCTGTCCGGCCTCAACCTCGTCGGCGCCGATCTGGTGGAGGTCTCGCCGCCCTTCGATCCGTCGGGCGGCACCGCCTGGGTCGGCATCTCGATGATGTTCGAACTGCTCTGCGTGCTCGCCGCTTCCCCGGCCACGCTGCGCAGCAAGTCCCGATCCGTCTGAACGCCTTCAAAGAAAGAGAGACCGAAGCATGAAGCAGTTCCTTTCGCGACTTCGCGGCCCGGCGCTCGCCCTTCTCGCCGCGTTCGGCGGTCTTGCGTCCCCCGCCGCGTTCGGCGGCTTCGCATCCACTGCATCGGCGGCCGAGCTGACCGTCGCCCATTCGACCTGGGTCGGCTACGGCCCGCTCTACATCGCCAAGGAGAAGGGGTTCTTCAAGGACGAGGGGCTCGACGTCAAGCTGGTGCTGATGGAGGACGTCAAGACCCGCATGCCGGCGCTGACCGCCGGCCGCATCGACGTGGCGGTGACGACGGTCGACGCGGTGCTCGGCTTCACCTCGGCCGACCGTCCGCTCACCTACCTGTTCGCGGTCGACGACAGCCGCGGCGGCGACGGCATCGTCGCCAACAAGGCGATCAAGGACATCGCGGGGCTGAAGGGCAAGAAGGTCGCCTTCACCGAAGGCTCGGTCTCGCAGTTCTTTCTCAGCGTGCTGCTGAAGGACGCCGGGCTGAGCGTCAAGGATGTCGAGGCGCTGAACATGACGGCCGGCGACGCCGGCGCCGCCTTCGTCGCCGGCAAGGTCGACGCCGCCGTGACCTGGGAGCCCTGGCTCAGCCGCGGCAAGGCCACCTCGCATGGCGCGCTGCTGGTCGACAGCTCGGCCAAGCCCGGTCTGATCACCGACGTGATGGTGACGACCAAGGCCAAGCTGGAGGCGCGCCGGCCGGAGATGGTCGCGCTCTATCGCGCCTGGAGCAAGGCGGTCGACTGGCAGAAGACCCATGCGAAGGAAGCCGACGCCATCATGGCGAAGGGCGTCGGCGGCTGGCTGGAGGATCCGGCGGTCTTCGCCGAAACCCGCGCCGGCATCGCCTTCTACGATTCCGCCATGAACGCCGCCTTCATGGATCCGGCCAAGCCGGACGGCATCGTCGCCACCATCGCCAACGCCAGGACGCTGGGCGAGGCGGCCGGCCTGTTCAAGCTCGACGCCGATCCGGCCGCCATGGTCGCCGCCGGCATCGTCAAGTGACCCACGGAGCAGGCACCATGTCGACCCGTTCCCTGTTCGCACCGAAAGTCGATATCCCGCGCGGCGCCAGCCTGGCGCTCGGTACCGGCTCCGTCGGCATCCTGATCGGCATCTGGTGCCTGCTCACCTATGGCGGCTTCACGCCCCCCGATTTCCTGGCCGCGCCCGACAGGGTGCTGGCGGCCGGGATCAAGCGGATCGGCGACCTGTCGCTGTTCCGCCACATCGGGTCGAGCCTGACCGTCATCCTGTCCGGCTTCCTGCTGGCCTCCATCCCGGCGGTGCCGCTCGGCATCCTGATGGGCAGCTTCCGGGCGGTGCAGGCGGCCATCGAGCCGATCACCGGCTTCATGCGCTACATCCCGGTGTCGGCGCTGATCCCGCTGCTGATCCTGTGGATAGGCATCGGCATCGAACAGAAGATCATGGTGATCTTCCTCGGCACCTTCTTCCAGCAGCTGATCCTGATCTCCGACGTGTCGGCCCGCGTGTCGAAGGATCTGATCGACTGCGCCTATACGCTGGGGGCCAGCCGCCGGCAAGTGGTGCAGCGCATCCTGTTCCCAGCCTGCATGCCCGGCGTGCTGGACAATCTGCGCGTCACCATGGGCTGGGCCTGGACCTATCTGGTGGTGGCGGAGCTGGTCGCCGCCGACAGCGGGCTCGGCTACATGATCCTCAACGCCATGCGCGGCCTGTTCACCGACGTGATCCTGCTGGGTGTCTTCACCATCGGTGTCCTCGGGCTGATCACCGACTTCCTGTTCAAACTGCTGCGCCAGCGCCTGCTGTCCTGGTCCGCCGATCTGTAAGGAGCATCCCATGAGCCTGCTCGCGCTCGATCACATCGCCGTCCGCTTCCAGCCCAAAGGCAAGCCGGAGGTGACGGCCCTCGACGATGTCTCGCTGCGGGTTGCCCACGACACCTTCGCGGTGATCGTCGGTCCGTCCGGATGCGGCAAGTCCACCCTGCTGCGGCTGGTCGCCGGACTGGAAACGCCGACCTCCGGCAGCATGACGCTGGACGGCCAGCCGATTGCCGGCCCGTCGGCCGACCGCGGCATGGTGTTCCAGAGCTACACCCTCTTTCCCTGGCTGAGCGTGCGCGAGAATGTGATGTTCGGCCCGAAGTTGAAGAAGCTGCCGAAGGCGGAGTGCGAGGATATCGCCGACGACCTGATCCGCGCGGTCGGACTGTCCGGGTTCGAGCGGTCCTTTCCCAAGGAGCTGTCGGGCGGCATGCGCCAGCGCGTGGCCCTGGCGCGGGCGCTCGCCAACGATCCGCGCATCCTGCTGATGGACGAGCCCTTCGGTGCGCTCGACAGCCAGACCCGGCAGCTGATGCAGGAACTGCTTCTCGAAATCTGGCAGGCGCGGCGCAAGACGGTCCTGTTCATCACCCACGACATCGACGAGGCGATCATCCTTGGCGACACCGTGCATGTGATGACCGCGCGGCCGGGGCGCATCAAGCGATCCATGACGATCGATATTCCGCGTCCGCGCAACCTCGATGCCCTGACCTCGCCGGAATTCATGCGGTTCAAGCGGGAGATTCTGCACCTCATGCACGACGAGGCGGTGCTCGCCGCCCGAGCCTGACGCGGTGGAACCTCCTCCTTCACTCCGTTCAGGGGTCAGACCGCGCCCGCCACCTTCCACGCTGCCAGCGGGTTGACGATGCCGCCGAAGTCGATGAGATCGCGTGCCCTGGACAGCGCCAGGATCATCGGGCCAGATAGGCCAGCCAGCCGCCGAAGCCTGAAATATCCGGGGCGCCCGCGGTGTCGATCGCCTCGCACAGGAATCCGCTGACCATGCGGCCGTCTGCCAGTTCGACCGTGCCGATGCACAGCGGCTGCGGCAGCCCGGCGACGAAGCGCCCGAAGGCTGAAGGCGTCAGCTCCCACAGCTCGCCGGGGATGGCGACGCCACCCTCCGCCACGCGCAGCATGCCGGGTCGCGCCGGTTCTCCCGGCAGGGCGTAGAGCCGGTAGCACGACGCCGTCATCACCGCCCCGGCCAGCCGTCCACCCGCGTCGGTCAATTGCCGGTTCAGCGGCTGGCCACTCAGATGCGCGCCGACCACCAGCAGGGAAATCAGCCCCTCGCCGCCGTAGGACGTCGGGCGGGCCGGCGGCAGGGGCAGACCGATTGCACCCGCCGTCACCTCCGCCGCCCGGTGCGCGGCGCTCGCCACAGCGGCGACGGCGGCTTCGCGGAAGGCGGGGGCGAGCAGCGTCAGCCCGGCCGGCCGGCCGTCGGCCTGGAAACCGCTGGGAATGGCGATGCCGCAGAGGTCCAGCAGGTTGGTGAAGTTGGTGTAGGTGCCGAGATTGGTGTTGAGCGCGATCGGATCGGCCATCACCTCCGCCACCGTGTAGATCGTTCCGGTGGTCGGCACCGCCAGCAGGTCGATGGCGTCCCACACCGGTGCCGTGTCGCGGCGCAGGGCCTCCAGACGATACATGGCGCGGAAGCAGCCCACCGCGTCGTGCTTGTATCCGCCCTCGATGATGCCGCGCGTCACCTCCAGCCCGGCCTCGGTGTAATCGGCCAGGAACTCGCCCACCGCAGCCGTGCGCTCCGCCACCCAGGGGCCGCTGTAGAGCAGGGCCGCCGCCTCGGCGAACGGGGCGAAGTCGATCGGGACCGCCACGCCGCCCAGCGCCGACAGCCGGTCGAGCGCCGCGCGATAGAGCCGCTCGGCCTCCGCATTGCCGAAGAAGCGCAGCTGGTCGGCGGCCGGCACGCCGAAGCGGAAGGGCGCATGCGGGGCGGCCGGCACCGGTGGCGCCACGCGGCTGTAGGGGTCGAGCGGATCGGGTGCCGCCATCACTGCCAGCACATCCATGGCGTCCTCCACCGTCAGGGCGAAGACCGACACGCAATCCAGCGAGCGGCAGGCCGGCACCACCCCGGCGGTGCTGACCAGCCCCTTGGTCGGTTTCAGTCCGACGATGTTGTTGAAGGCGGCGGGCACCCGACCCGACCCGGCGGTGTCGGTGCCGAGCGAGAAACCGACCAGCCCCGACGCCACCGCCACCGCCGATCCGGAGCTGGAGCCGCCGGGAACGCACAGCGGGTCGATCGGGTTGCGCGCCACGCCATAGGGGGAGCGGACGCCGACCAGCCCGGTCGCGAACTGGTCGAGGTTGGTCTTGCCGACCAGAATCGCCCCGGCGTCGAGCAGGCGTTGCACCGCCGTCGCCGTGTCGGTCGCAGTATAGGTGTACTCGGGACAGGCGGCGGTCGTCGGCATGTCGGCGACGTCGATGTTGTCCTTGACCGCGAACGGCACGCCATAGAGCGGCAGGGCCGCCCGCTCCGCCACTGTCAGCGCCTCCAGCGCCGCGGCCCGCGCCAGCAGGTCGGCGGCCGGCACGCGGTGGATCCAGACATGATCCTCGCCGGCAGCCGCGATCCGCTCCAGCACGATGCGGACGACCGCGCCCGGTGTCAGCGTGCCGTCGCGGTAGCCCTGATCGAGCGTCGCGAGATCGAGACGAACGGCATCGGGCGCACCGGCGGCGTTGCTGGGGAGCGGTGACATGGGAACACTCCTTGTTCGGGCGGGCACTGCCGGTGGAGAGCCGATTGCGACCAGCTGACCATCATTGCATGCAATATTGCGTCTAGAGCATGAATGTTGCGGTGCTTCGCGTCAACAGCGGACATATTGCATGCAATTATCGGATCACGCTTCCCCCGGTCCGGCCAACGGCGCGCGGGCGAGGCCGATCCGCTCCAACGCGGCGGCGACCCTCAGGCAGCGGTCCTCCCGCCAGGGGGCTGCGATGACCTGGATGCCGATGGGCAGCGCGCCCGGCAGCGCCATCGGCACGGCGCAGACCGGCAGGCCGATGCAGGAGATCGGCTGGGTGAACAGCCCCAGATGCGGGCGCACCGGCATCTCGCGGCCGTCCAGCACCATCGTCTTCTGGCCGACCAGCGGCGCGGTGCAGGGGGTGGCCGGGGCCAGCAGGACATCGATCTCGCGGAACAGCGCCATCACCTGATCGTGGTACCAGCGCCGCACCCGCTGCGCCTGGACATACCACGCCGCCGGCAGCAGGGCGCCGGCCAGGAAACGGTCGCGCGTGTCGGGATCGAAGTCTCCGGCCCGTGTCCGCAACCGATCGAGATGGAAGGCCGAGCTTTCGGCATTGGTGATGATATAGGCCGCCGCCCGGCCCAGTTCCGCCCCCGGCACCTCGACCACCCGATCGGTGCCGAGCGCCTGGGCGGCGCGTTCCACCGCGTCGTGCGCCTCCGGCAGGCCGCCGCGCGAGAAATAGCCGCCGGCGACGGCGATGCGCAGCCCCTCCAGACCCGTTCCCAGCGTGGGCAACACCGGCTCCACAGGCCGGCCGGCGCAGGCGTGGTCGCCCTCCGCCGGGCCTTGCAGGATGTCGTAGGCCAGCGCAAGATCGCGCGCCGAGCGGGCGAAGGGGCCGAGATGGTCCAGGCTGTCGCAGAAGGGGAAGCTGCCGTGCCGGGTCAGCCGCCCATAGGTCGGCTTCAGCCCGAAGATGCCGCAGAGCGAGGACGGCACGCGGATCGATCCGTTGGTGTCCGACCCCAGCGACAAAGGGGCCAGCCCCGCCGCCGTCGCCGCCCCGCAGCCCGATGACGAGCCGCCGGCCATCCGCGCCGGATCATGCGGATTGCGGCAGGCGCCGTCATGGGCGTTCTCGCCGGTGAAGTCATAGGCGTACTCGCCCATGTTGAGCCCGCCGACCAGCACCGCCCCGGCCCCTGTCAGCCGTTGCAGCAGCACGGCGTCGGCGCCGGCCGGCGGACGCTCCCGGTTGATGAGCGAGCCGGCGCGGGTCGGCAGCCCGCGGATGTCGAACAGGTTCTTGACCGCCACCGGCACCCCGGCGAGCGGTCCCGGATCCGCCCCGGCGGCGATGCGGGCGTCGAGATGCGCCGCCTCGGCCCGCGCCCGGTCGGCGGTGACGTCGGTGAAGGCGTTCAGCACCGGGTTCAGCCGCGCGATGCGGTCCAGCGCCGCCTCGGTGACGGCCGTGGCGGACAGGCTGCCGCCGCGCACCGCCGCGGCGATCTCCCAGGCGGGACGAGCCAGGATGGCGACGCTCATGCGTCACCCGACGGGGCTTGACCGGAAGAGGTCTGGCCGGGCGTGAACACCGGGGCAGGTTCCAGCGCATCGTCGGCCAGCGGCGCGGCCATCAGCGTCGCGGCCATGGCCTGGGCCAGCGTCAGGAAGACCGCCACGCCCGGTTTGTGGGCGTCGGCGATCGTCAGCCCGCAGGCGGGGGCCATCGCCTCCATATGGAGCACTGGATCGAAGGCGGGATCGGTCATGCGTCGGGGACTCCCATCCGGAAAGGCGCCGTGACGACGGCGGCGATAAGGGCGGCGGGGCTGGCCTGCATGCAGTCTTGCATGCAATATGGCGCAGGCGCCACCTGTTTGCAGATGGAAAGGACGACCGGCATGGACACCGATACCGCCACGACCGACGATGCTGAGATCAACCGGCCCGACGTGGTCGCCGCGGTGACGGCGGCGTTCGAGCGGTACGAGGCGGCGCTGATGAGCAACGACGTCGCAACCCTGAACGCGCTGTTCTGGCAGGATCCGCGCACGGTGCGCTTTGGCACCGACGGGCCGGCCTACGGCTTCGACGCCATCGCCGCCTTCCGTAGCGGCCGCGATGTGTCGGGCCTCGCCCGCGTGCTGGAAAGGGTGGTGATCACCAGCTTCGGCGATCGCTTCGCCACGGCGCTGTGCGCCTACCGCCGCACCGCCACCGGCCGGGTCGGCTGGCAAAGCCAGAGCTGGGTGCGGATGCCCGACGGCTGGCGGATCGTCGCCGCCCATGTCAGCCTGGGGCCGGCGCCCTGACGGCCCAATCGCCGGTTTGGTGCTTGCGCGGATTGGCTGCCGCGATACGCAAGGCTGGAACCATTGCGCGCATCCCATGTATACCACGGCAGCTGTCTATCGCGGCGGCGCGCATGACCGCGGGAAGAGGATACACCCAGCCATGACCTTGCAGGCCGGACCCGGTTTGCGTCTGGAGCAGGACGACACCACCGAGCCGCTGGACCGCCAGTCGCGCGGCACGCTGGCGGAAACCCTGCGGCGGCACCTGGCGGACGACATCCTGGACGGCCGCCTGCTGCCCGGCGTCCGCCTGGACGAGCAGGAGCTGGCCGCCCGCTTCGGCGTCTCCCGCACCCCGGTGCGCGAGGCGTTCAAGCTGCTGGCCGCCACCGGGCTGGTCCAGGTGCGCCCCAACAAGGGCGTCGTCGTCACCTCCATCACTCCGGAACGGCTGGCCCAGATGTTCGAGGTGATGGGCGAGATCGAAGCGGCCTGCGCCCGCTTCGCCGCCCAGCGCATGACGGCGGAGGAGCGCCAGCGGCTGGCCGCCCTGCATGCGGAGGCCGGGGCGCTGGCCCGTGCCGGCGACCGCGAGGCCTATGACGCCATGAACACCCGGTTCCATTCCGCCATCTATGCCGGCGCGCACAATGATTACATGCAGGAGACCGCCCAGGCGATCCGCCAGCGCCTGCGTCCGTTCCGCCGTGCCCAGTTCCGCGTCAGCGGCCGGCTGTCGCTGTCCTGGCTGGAGCATGATTCGGTGGTCCGCGCCATCCTGCATGGCGACGGCGAGGCCGCCTATCACGCGCTGCGCCTGCACGTCACCACGGTCGGCGATGCCTCGGCCGATTATGTCGGCCGGTCGTCCGGCTGAGTGGTCATTCGGAAGACACGCGCCACCTTGCATGCACGGATGCATGCAGAGTGTCCGGGGATTTGCCCGAAACAGATTCTTTTAAAATCAGTATTTTAGATGGAAACAGCCGTTATGGCGCCCACCTCGTGATGATCGTCGCACGCCCTGTTTGACCGCTGCGCAGGCAAATTCTGACGCCAAGGCGAAAAAACGGGCACACAAACAGGTTCGCCGACCGGCTCGATCCCGCTCTTGAATACAATCCGGCTGGATTCCTGCCGCCATGATTGCCCGGCCCTCCCCTGGCACAGGTTTTGCGGATGTACCCGGCAAACCTGCACCACACGACAAGGGGTATGCACCATGGGCAACGCGTTGCGCTTTTCCCGCCGCTCCGTTCTGAAGACGATGACGGCGGCCGGTGGGCTGGGGGCGCTCGGCGCCGGTCTGCCCTGGACGCCGGCCATGGCCAAGACCCTGGTGATCGGCTTCCTCTATGTCGGTCCGCGCGACGATTACGGCTACAACCAGGCCCATGCCGAAGGGGCCGCCGCCGTCAAGGCGATGCCCGGCGTCAAGGTGCTGGAGGAGGAGAAGGTCCCCGAGACCATCGACGTCGAGAACAGCATGGAGAGCATGATCAACCTCGACGGCGCCTCGCTGCTGTTCCCGACCTCCTTCGGCTATTTCGATCCCTATGTGCTGAAGGAGGCGAAGAAGCACCCCGACCTGACCTTCCTGCATTGCGGCGGGCTGTGGACGCCGGGCAAGCACCCGACCAACGTCGGCAGCTATTTCGGCTACATCGACGAGGCGGAATATCTGTCGGGCATCGTCGCCGCCTATGCCAGCAAGTCGAAGAAGCTGGGCTTCGTCGCCGCCAAGCCGATCCCGCAGGTGCTGCGCAACATCAACTCCTTCACGCTGGGCGCCCGCTCGGTCGATCCGACCATCACCACCGCGGTGGTCTTCACCGGCGACTGGTCGATGCCGGTCAAGGAGGCGGAGGCGGCCAACAGCCTGATCGACCAGGGCGCCGACGTGCTGACCTGCCATGTCGACAGCCCCAAGGTGATCGTGGAGACCGCCGAGAAGCGCGGCGTCTTCTGCACCGGATACCATGCCAGCCAGGCGACGCTGGCGCCCAAGGGCTATCTGACCGGCGCCGAATGGAACTGGGCCAAGGTCTACACCGACTTCGTGAAGATGGTGCAGGGCGGGATCAAGCCGCCCAACCTCGTGCGCGGCGGGCTGAAGGAGGGCATCATCAAGACCTCCCCCTACGGTGCGGCAGTGCCCGACGCCGCGCGCAAGCACGCCGACGAGGTCAAGGCCAAGTTCATGGACGGCAGCTTCGTCATCTACAAGGGGCCGATCAAGGACAACAAGGGCAACAGCGTGATCGCCGAAGGCAAGAGCCACGGCCAGACCGACATCGCGCTGGAATCGATGAACTGGCTGGTCGAGGGCGTGACCGGCTCGATCTCCTGATCGCCCTTTCCTGACCGCAGCAGAAAAGCCGGGAGTGCCGCCGATGCCGCCGTTCCTGCACGGTGCCGTGACCAGACTGTCCGTGACCTTCTCGGCCCTGGCGCTGCCGGTCGCGGCGGTGGCGGTGTCGCTCGCCCTGTTCGGCGCCTTCGTGGCGCTGGTCGGGGTCGATCCGGTGGAGATGTACCAGCTGATGTACCGGGGCGCCTTCGGCACGTGGTTCTCGTGGCAGAACACGCTGACCCGCGCCGCGCCATTGATCCTGACCGCCCTATGCACGGCGCTGCCGGCCCAGCTCGGGCTGGTCATCATCGGCGGCGAGGGCGCGCTGGTGCTGGGGGCGCTGGCGGCGGCGGCGATGGGGATGGCGCTGAACGGCGCGCCGGCGGCGCTGGTGCTGCCGGCGATGGCGCTGGCCGGCATGGCCGGCGGCGCGCTGCTGATCGGCGGGGCCGGGGCGCTGCGCCAGTGGCGTGGCGTCAACGAGACGATCTCCAGCCTGCTGCTGACCTACATCGCCATTGCCGTGCTGAACCACATGGTGGAAGGGCCGCTGAAGGACCCGTCCAGCCTCAACAAGCCCTCCACCCCGCCGCTGGCCGACGCCTACATGATCGGCACCCTGCCGGGCAGCAGCGTCCATTGGGGGCTGGTGGCCGGCATCGTCTGCGCGGTGGCGGCCTGGGTGCTGATGCGGCGGACCACCTTCGGCTTCGCCGCCCGCATGGTCGGCGGCAACCCGCGGGCGGCGCGGATGGCCGGGCTGCCGGTCGGCCGGCTGCTGGTCGTCACCACCGCGCTGGCCGGGGCGGCGGCCGGGCTGGCCGGCATGGTGGAGGTCGCGGCGGTGCATGGCCGGGCCAGCGCCTCGCTGGTCGCCGGCTATGGCTCCACCGGCATTCTGGTCGCCTTCCTCGCCCGCCAGAACCCGCTGGCCGTCATCCCGGTCGCCGTGCTGTTCGGCGGCATCGGCGCCAGCGGCGGCCTGCTGCAACGCCGGCTGGATCTGCCCGACGCCTCGGTCCTGGTGCTTCAGGGCATCATCTTCGTCGTCCTGCTGGCCAGCGAGGCGATGCGGGGCCGCCTGCGCCTGTTCACCTTCGCCCGCCCGACCCCCGTACCGAAGGAGGCCTGAGCATGGACCACGCGTCGCTGGGATGGTGGGGGGTGCCGCTGGCCGTGCTGGCCGGGGCCATCCGCGTCTCCACCCCCTTCCTGTTCGTCAGCCTGGGCGAATGCCTGACGGAGAAGAGCGGGCGCATCAATCTGGGCCTGGAAGGCACGCTGGTGATGGGCGCCATGAGCGGCTACGCCACCGCCTACCTGACCGGCAACCCGTGGGCCGGGGTGCTGGTCGCCGGGCTGGCGGGTTCGCTGCTCGGCACGCTGCACGCGATGATCTGCGCGCTGGAGCGGGTGAACGACATCGCGGTCGGCATCGCCCTGATGCTGCTGGGCACCGGCCTGGCCTTCTTCCTCGGCAAGCCCTTCATCCAGCCGCAGGCACCGCAGCTGCCCTCAATTCCCTTCGGCTGGTGGAGCAACTCGGCGCAGGTGCGCTCGGCGCTGGACATCAACCCGCTGTTCCTCGTCGGTCTGGCGCTGGCGCCGCTGCTGCTGTGGGGGCTGCGCACCACGCGCTGGGGCATGGTGCTGCGCATCGTCGGCGAGAGCGCCGAGGCCGCCCGCGCCATGGGTTATCCAATCAACCGGGTGCGCCTGCTCGCCACCGCGGCGGGCGGCTTCTTCGCCGGGGTCGGCGGCTCCTTCCTGTCGCTGTCCTACCCCGGCAGCTGGAACGAGCGGCTGTCGAGCGGCCAGGGCATCACCGCGGTGGCGCTGGTCATCTTCGCCCGCTGGGACCCGGTGCTGTGCGTCTGGGCCTCGCTGCTGTTCGGCGGGGCGGGGGCGCTGGGGCCGGCACTGCAATCGGTCGGGGTCACGCAGGGCTACCACCTGTTCAACGCCGCCCCCTACGTCCTGACGCTCGCCATCATGATCGCCACCTCGTCCTCGCGCCACCGGCTGGCCGGGGCGCCGGCCGAACTGTCCGTCACCCGATAGGAGATCCGCCATGACCGAGCGTTTCGTGCCGGCCGAACCCTATCCCTGGCCCTACAACGGCGACCTGACGCCGGCCAACACCGCGCTGATCGTCATCGACATGCAGACGGACTTCTGCGGCACCGGCGGCTATGTCGACAGCATGGGCTACGATCTGAGCCTGACCCGTGCGCCGATCGAGCCGATCCGGGCGGTGCTGGCGGCGATGCGGGCCGGCGGCTACCACATCCTGCACACCCGCGAGGGGCACCGGCCCGACCTGTCCGACCTGCCGGCCAACAAGCGCTGGCGGTCGCGGCGGATCGGCGCCGGCATCGGCGACCCCGGCCCCTGCGGCCGCATCCTGGTGCGCGGCGAACCGGGCTGGGAGATCATTCCCGAGCTGGCGCCGCTGACCGGCGAGCCGGTGATCGACAAGCCGGGCAAGGGCAGCTTCTGCGCCACCGACCTGGAGCTGATCCTGACCACGCGCGGCATCCGCAATCTGGTGCTGACCGGCATCACCACCGACGTCTGCGTCCACACGACGATGCGCGAGGCGAACGACCGCGGGTTCGAGTGCCTGCTGCTGGCCGATTGCTGCGGCGCCACCGATCCCGGCAACCATGCGGCGGCGGTCAAGATGGTGACGATGCAGGGCGGCGTCTTCGGCGCCGTCGCCAACTCCCGCGGCTTCATCGAGGCGCTGCCATGAACGTGATGTCGCGGATCGTCCCGCCACCAACCGTGCCCCTTGGCCCCGCCGACGGCCCGCCAGCGCCGGGGCTGGAGGCGGTGGCCATCACCAAGCGTTTCGGCGCCTTCACCGCGCTCGACAGCGTGTCGCTGAAGCTGCGCCCCGGCACCGTGCACGCCCTGCTTGGCGAAAACGGCGCCGGCAAGAGCACGCTGGTGAAGTGCATCATGGGTTTCCACCGGCCGGACGAGGGCGCGGTGGTGGTCGGCGATCGCGAGGTGGTGATCGGCGATCCGCGCGCCGCCCAGATTCATGGGTTGGGGATGGTCTACCAGCATTTCACCCTGGTGCCGCGCATGACGGTGCTGGAGAATCTGGTGATGGCGCGGGCCAGCGTCCCCGCCGTGATCGACTGGCGGGCGGAGCGGCGGCGGCTGGCCGCCTTCCTCGACACCATGCCCTTCACCATCGACGTCGACGCGCCGGTCGCCACGCTCGCCGCCGGCGACAAGCAGAAGGCGGAGATCGTCAAGCAGCTCTACCTCGACGCCCGCGTGCTCATCCTGGACGAGCCGACCTCGGTCCTGACCCCGGACGAGGCCGACGAGACGCTGGGGCTGATCCGCGGCATGGCGCTGGCCGGGCGGCTCAGCGTGCTGATCATCACCCACAAATTCCGCGAGGTGATGGCCTTCGCCGACGACGTGACCGTGCTGCGGCGCGGCCGGCTCGCCGGATCGGGGGCGGTCGCCGACCACACACCCGACAGCCTCGCCCGGCTGATGATCGGCGACAGCAGCACGGCGGTGCCGGTCGAACGCCGCGGCCCACCCGGAACGGCGGCGCGGCTGCGCATTGCCGGCCTGCGCGCCGACGACGACAGCGGCCTGCCGGCGCTGCATGGCGTCGACCTGACCGTGCGCATGGGCGAGATCGTCGGGGTCGCCGGGGTGTCCGGCAACGGGCAGGTCGAACTGGTGCAGGTGCTGGCCGGCCAGCGCGCCGCCACCGCCGGCAGCGTGCAGGTCGGCGGCGAGCCCTATCGGGCGACGCGGGAGGAGATGCGGCGCCACAAGGTCCATTGCCTGCCGGAGGAGCCGCTGCGCAATGCCTGCGTGCCCGGCATGAGCGTGGCGGAGAACATGGCCTTCCGCAGCTTCGACGAACCGCCGATCACCCGTGGCGGCAACTGGCTGGGGGGCTGGCTGGGCAACTGGTGGCTGGATCCGGCGGCGATGCGCCGCGCGGCGCTCGACCTGATCGCCCGCTACCGGGTGAAGACCACCGGGCCGGACGCGCCGATCGCCACCCTGTCCGGCGGCAATGTCCAGCGCGCCGTGCTGGCCCGCGAACTGTCGCGCGAGGTCGATGTGCTGATCGCCGCCAACCCGGTGTTCGGCCTGGATTTCGCCGCCGTCGCCGACATCCACGCCCAGATCGTCGAGGCCCGCAACCGCGGCACCGCGGTGCTGCTGGTCAGCGAGGATCTCGACGAGCTGCTGGAACTGTCCGACCGGCTGGTGGTGATGTCGCACGGCGCCATCGTCCACGAGACCACCCCGGCCGCCGCCGACCTGACGGTCATCGGGCGCTGCATGGCCGGCCATTGACTGAAAACCCGATGGACGGAGCTGCCGCCATGCTGACGATCCCCGCCCTGCCCTACCCCTTCACCTTTCCCGTGGCGCGGACGGCGCTGATCGTCATCGACATGCAGCGCGATTTCCTGGAGCCCGGCGGCTTCGGCGAGGCCCTGGGCAACGACGTGACGCAGCTGCGCCCGTCGATTGCGCCGACCCGTGCGCTGCTCGACGCCTTCCGCGCCCGCGGACTGCCGGTCATCCACACCAAGGAGGTCCATCGGCCGGACCTGTCCGACTGCCCGCCCTCCAAGCTCAACCGCGGCGGCGGGCCGCTGCGCATCGGCGATCCGGGACCGATGGGCCGCATCCTGATCGCGGGCGAACCCGGCAGCGACATCATCCCCGAACTCGCCCCGCTGGCGGGCGAGATCGTGATCGAGAAGCCCGGCAAGGGCGCCTTCTACGCCACGCCGCTGGCCGGCGTGCTGGCCGAACTCGGCACCAGCCATCTCGTCTTCGCCGGCGTCACCACCGAAGTCTGCGTGCAGACCACCATGCGCGAGGCCAACGACCGCGGCTTTGACTGCCTGCTGGTCGAAGACGCCACGGACAGCTATTTTCCGGCCTTCAAGGCGGCGACCCTGGCGATGATCCGTGCCCAGGGCGGCATCGTCGGCTGGACCGCCCCCAGCGCGGCGGTCGTGGCGGCGCTTGGGGAGATGTCCTCATGACCGGCCATTGCCTGGGAAGTGAGGGCTGAAAGCCCGTTTGAGGGTTCTGTCGCAAAGTTTGCCGGCAGGCGCGAGATGATGATTACGGGCCTCAGCACCGACGCGATGCGTCCTGGAGTTCGAGCTGCCGGCTGATGAACCGGACGGCCTCGGCGAGCACGCAGGGTCCAGCCCTTCCGCCGCGTGCCGGCAAACTTTGCGACAGAGCCGGCGGCCGGCACACCAGGCAAAAGCCCTCACGGTTCCTCTCCCTGCCAGTCCACGCGCTGGGTGACGGCCATGACCGCCGACAGGACCAGGAACAGGGCGACCGTCCCCACCAGCAGGGAATAGTTCTCCAGCCCGATGAGCAGGTGGAGGAAGGCGAACAGGCTCGCCAGCGCCGTCGCGAAGACCAGGGTCGGACCGGTGCGCCGGGTGACCGCCGCGGTGTAGGCCGTTGCCTGGACCAGGACGAGCGCCGCGCTGATCCAGTAGCCGGCGACATAGCCGAACGGTTCGGCGAAGGACACCAGCAGAAGGGAGAACAGCGTCATCGACAGTCCGAGCAGGCCATACTGGAGGATGTGGATGCGCACGCTGGAGAGAAGCTCGAACAGCGCATAGACCGTGAAAGACAGCACGACGAAGAGGCTGGCGTATTTCGAGGCGCGGTTGATCATGCGGTAGGTGGGAACCGCCTCCAGCAGTTCGACGCCGACCGAGGGGAGATATTGGGCTTCGGCGGAATCCAACAGCGTCGCGTCGGAGCGGAGCGGCGGCCTGGAATAGTCCGAGACGGTCCACCGTGCCTCGAAGGCGTCGGCGGTCACGGTCGGGTCCGACGGCAGCACGGTGCCGACGAAGCTCGGCGTCGGCCACGGCGCCTTGATCACCGCCGTGGCCTGCCGGCTGTCGAGGGTCTGGTGGAAGGCCCCGGTGCCGCGCAGCGTCACCGTCGCCTGGAACTTCATCTCCACGCTGGTGGCGGGGGCCGCCGCCATGGTCGGGCGGGCGGCCAGCGCGGCACCCCGGCAGTCTTCGGCGCGGGCGACCAGTTCCTGGCAGCCGCGCCAGGGGATGGCCTCCCCGTTCCAGACCACGCGGTCCTCGGCGGTCATGCCGGCCAGCCCCGACGCCTGGAGCAGGAAGACGCTGTCCTGCCAGGAGATGGAACCGCTGCGCCCGACCAGCTTTTCGAGGCTGGACGCGGACGGGACCGCGAAGCTGCCGGTCATCTCCAGCGCCGCGGTGTAGACGGTCGCGGAGAACAGGCCGCGCCTCTTGCGCTCCGGCACCAGGGCCGCCTGCGTCGCCAGGGTCGCGGGCGCGATCTTCAGGTAACCGCGGGTCTTGCCGTCGGCGGCGAGATAGGGAACCGCCAGCACCGGCGTCCGCACAGTCTGTTCGGGACTCCAGCTCCGCGCCAGTTCCTCCTGCATCTCGGCCTGCCGGTCGGAGCGTTCGCCGATGATCCCGGAGACCGGCAGGCCGGCGATGAGGGTCGCCGCCAGAAGCAGGACGATCTGCAGGAACTTCGCGGACCGGCGGTTGCGGCGCGCGGGCGGAATGCTGGGTGGGGGATCAGACGGCACGGTCATTCGGACACTCCACGGGGCGATGGCAAACAGGCCCCCAGCGTGGCGGCCCGGCATGCCGCGGCGATGACGCGGTTGTGCAGCCGGGAAGGAATCTCCGTGCAGAACTTGTGCAGATTATCGGGTAGGGTTGCGCTGTCATGACCAAGATCCTGCTGATCGACGACGATCCCCACATCCGCGACATCGTCCGCTTCGCCCTGAACCGGGAGGGCTTCGCCGTGGTCGAGGCCGGGGACGGCGTCCGGGGGCTGGCGCTGGCCCAGGCGGACTCCCCCGACCTGATCCTGCTCGACATCGGCATGCCGGAGATGGACGGCTCCGAGGTCTGCCGCCGGCTGCGCCGGGAGAGCCGGGTCCCCATCATCTTCCTGTCGTCGCGCGACGATGAGATCGACCGGATTCTCGGCCTCGAACTGGGGGGCGACGATTACGTCACCAAGCCCTTCTCGCCGCGCGAGCTGACGGCGCGGGTCAAGGCGGTGCTGCGGCGGACGGTCCCGCCGGAGCCGCCGGCTCCCGAGGGGCCGGCACCAATCCTCCGCCACAACCGCCTGCGCCTGGACCTGGAGGGCGTGCGCGCCTTCTGGGACGAGACCGAGGTGGTGCTGACCGCCACCGAGTTCGGCCTGCTGCGCACGCTCGCCGACCGGCCGGGCAAGGTGTTCAGCCGCGACGCCCTGATGGACGGCGCCTATGCCACCGAACGCTATGTCGCCGACCGCACGGTGGACAGCCACATCCGCCGGGTCCGGGCCAAATTCCAGGCGGTCGGCGGCGCTCCGGTCGAGACCGTGCATGGGCTGGGCTACAAGCTGTCGGACTGCCGATGACATCGCCATCCGGGAGGTCGCCGTCCGGACGGCGGCCGTCCATCGGAACCGTGCTGCTGGTGATGACGGTGGCGGCGCTGGTCCTGCCGCTGAGCGGCCTGTGGATCCTCCGCCTCTACGAGAGCGCCCTGATCCGCCAGACCGAATCCGAACTGATCGCCCAGGCCGGGGTGGTCGCCGCCTTCTACCGCGACGCCTGGCGCCGGGCCGGCGGCAAGGCGGAGGATCTCGGCCCCCCGGTGGATCCGGCCTGGACCCGCCCGCCCGGCTTCGACCCGCCCTGGACGCCTCGCTTCGCCAGCCTCGACCTAGCCGAGGATCCGATCCTTCCCCCCGCCCCCGATCCGGTCCCGGCGATGGCGAGCGACCCATCCGCCGCCATTGCCGGATCGACGCTCGGCCCGATCCTGCGCGAGGCGCAGCGCATCACCCTGGCCGGCATGAGGGTCACCGACCGCCAGGGAGTGGTCGTCGCCAGCACCGGCGAGGAGATGGGCCTGTCCCTGGCGCGGCAGGACGAGGTCCGCCGTGCCCTGGCCGGCGAGGCCGCCAGCGTCCTGCGCGAACGCACAAGTCACGACCGGATAAGCTACCGGTCCGGTTCGGACAGCCCGGCCGTGCCGGACCGCAGCCGGTCGGTGCGGGTCTTCACCGCCCAGCCCGTGCTCGACGACGGGCGTGTCGTCGGCGTGGTGGTGGTGTCGCGCACGCCGCGCAGCATCGCCGACACCCTCTACGGCAAGCGCTGGCACCTCGCCGGGCTGGCGGTGCTGCTGCTGGCGTCGGTGGGGGTGCTGGCGCGGCTGGGGACGGTCGCCATCGCCCGCCCGCTCCGGGCGGTCACCGGGCTGGCGAAGCGCACGGCGGACGGCGAACGGGGCGTGATGGTCCCGCTGCCGCGCCCGGTGGTGCGCGAGGTCGCCGAACTGTCCGACGCGCTGACCCGCATGGCGAGGACGCTGGAGGAGCGGGCCGACTATATCCGCGACTTCGCCGCCCATGTCTCGCACGAGTTCAAGACTCCGCTGACGACCATCCGCGGCACCGTCGAGCTGCTGCGCGACCACATGGACAGCATGCCTCCCGAGGAACGGGACCGCTTCCTCGCCAACATGGACGCCGAGGCCGGACGGCTGTCCCGCCTCGTCCGCCGCCTGCTGGAACTGGCCCGCGCCGACGTGATGACCGTGACCGAGGATGCGGTGACCGACGCCGTGCCGGTCGCCGCCCGTCTGGCCGAGCGTCATGGCGCGGACGTGTCGCTGCCGGCCTCGCTGCCGGTCGCCATGGGGCGGGACTCCCTGGAAAGCGTCCTGGCGAACCTGATCGAAAATGCGAGGCACCATGCCGGCGCGGACGCGCGGGTGACCGTCACCCTGCGGGCCGAGGGCGAGCGGGCGATCCTGCGGATTGCCGACGACGGGCCGGGCATCTCGCCGGCGAATGCCGACCGGGTCTTCGTCCCTTTCTTCACCACCGCGCGCGACCGCAGCGGCACCGGTCTCGGCCTCACCATCGCGCGGGGGCTGGTGGAGGCCCATGGCGGCAGCATCGCCCTGCTGCCGTCCGAACGCGGCGCCCTGTTCGAGGTCGCGCTGCGCCGGGTCCTATCACTCAGGTAAAATTCCGCCGGGCGCCGCACAGCGCTATGGTGGCCCGGCCCTGGTGGCGTCCGCATCCGGGAGTTGGCCCCAAGCCGAGGAAAGATATGCAGCCTATCATTGAGATTCGTGGGTTGGAAAAGACCTACGCATCCGGCTTCCAGGCCCTGAAAGGAGTCGATCTCGACATCCGCCGCGGCGAGATCCTGGCGCTGCTCGGTCCGAACGGTGCCGGCAAGACGACGCTGATCAGCATCGTCTGCGGCATCGTCCGGGCGACAGCGGGCAGCGTGACGGTGGACGGCCACGACATCCGCCGCGACTGGCGCGCCGCGCGGTCGCTGATCGGTCTGGTCCCCCAGGAACTGACGACCGAATCGTTCGAAAGCGTCTGGGCGACCGTCAGCTTCAGCCGGGGCCTGTTCGGCAAGCCGCCCAACCCCGCGGTGATCGAACGGATCCTGAAGGATCTGTCCCTGTGGGAGAAGAAGGACACCAAGGTCATGGCGCTGTCCGGCGGCATGAAGCGGCGCGTGCTGATCGCGAAGGCGCTGTCGCACGAGCCGCGCATCCTGTTCCTGGACGAGCCGACGGCCGGCGTGGACGTGGAGCTTCGCCGCGGCATGTGGGAGATGATCGGGCGCCTGCGCGACAGCGGCGTCACCATCATCCTGACCACCCATTATATCGAGGAGGCGGAGGAGATGGCCGACAGCATCGGCGTGATCTCCGGCGGCCGGATCGTCCTGGTGGAGGAAAAGGCCGCGCTGATGCAGAAGCTGGGGAAGCGGCAGCTGACCCTGCAATTGCAGGCGCCCTTGACCGCCATCCCGGCCGAACTCGCCGGCTATCCCCTGACCCTGTCGGAGGGCGGGCGGGAACTGGTCTACAGCTTCGACACGCAGCAGGAGCGCACCGGCATCGCCGGGCTTCTCCGCAAGCTGGGCGACCACGGCATCACCTACACGAACCTGCGCACCGAAGAGAGCTCCCTGGAGGAGATCTTCGTCAATCTGGTGAGGGAGCGGGCATGAACCTTCATGCGATCAAGGCCATCTATCTCTTCGAGCTGGCCCGCACCTGGCGGACGCTGGCGCAGAGCATCGCCGGCCCGGTGATCTCCACCTCGCTGTACTTCGTCGTCTTCGGGGCGGCGATCGGCGGGCGTTTCGCATCCATCGAAGGCGTCAGCTACGGCGCGTTCCTCGTCCCCGGCCTCGTCATGATGTCGGTGCTGACGGAAAGCGTGTCGAACGCGTCCTTCGGCATCTACATGCCACGCTATTCCGGCACGATCTACGAGCTGCTGTCGGCCCCCGTCTCCGCCTTCGAGACGGTGATCGGCTATGTCGGCGCGGCGGCGACCAAGTCCATCATCCTTGGAACGCTGATCCTGCTGACGGCGCGGCTGTTCGTGGATTTTTCCATCGCCCACCCGGTCTGGATGGTCGCCTTCCTCGTGCTGACGTCGGTGACCTTCAGCCTGCTCGGCTTCATTCTGGGCATCTGGGCCGACGGCTGGGAAAAGCTTCAGATCGTGCCGATGCTGATCGTGACACCGCTCGCCTTCCTGGGCGGGAGCTTCTATTCGATCAACATGCTGCCGCCGTTCTGGCAAACGGTCACCCTGTTCAATCCGGTCGTCTATCTGGTCAGCGGCTTCCGCTGGAGCTTCTACGGCGCCGCCGACATGCCCGTCGCCTTGAGCCTCGGCATGACCGCCCTGTTGCTGGCGATCTGCCTTGCCGTCGTGTGGTGGATTTTCCGCACGGGCTACAAGCTGAAGAACTGACCGGCCACCGGCTTCGCCTGAAGCAGGCAAAGAGAAGGCCCTGGCGGACGAACAGCTCGGGGCCGAGGCCGTGGGCCGAAGTCGGGGAGGAATGAAGGCTCAAACCCGGTGATCCGCGCTGGCGGACGAGGGCGCCCTGGCCGGCGGTGTTGCCGATCCCGGCGGCGAGGTTCGAGACGAGACCAGAGTGAAAATTCGCCCGCCGTCGCCCGCGTGCAAACCATCCTGCGATTGATGCCGGGCGTCCGGGCGATCCGCTTCATCGGCCAGCCCTGGCCGTGCAACGCGATCACCTCGTCGAACCGGACCTGTCGAACACCGTTACGATCCGCTATCGGCAACCCGGCCGCCGGTATTGAAGGCAGTGGGGGCGTTAGCGACGACGCGGCGGCATGACGGACGCCGATGCACCGGGCAGGCCGCCATAGAGGCACGAGCGCGCATGGTCACAACAACGCGGTCGGCGGCGGCCGTGACGTGATCAACGGCGAGGCCGGGCGGGAGCAGGGATAGCAGCGATTCCGATAAGAAAACCAGAACACTCAGAAAAGGGATACCGTTCCTTCCATGTGCTCACTGCTGCCCATAATTGCTTCACGCTGCACCGAAAACGCGGAAGGATCAGTTCAGGACTCTTCCAAGTATTCCTGCACCGCACCTCGGGACCAGATGAGCTGGACCGAGGGGCGCTCACTCATCCGCATTGACGATCGGTTCATATCTGCGGGTTTGACGGATCAGCCAATCGCGGAACAGAATAACGTTGGGCTGGTGGGCTTTGCGCTCCGGATAAACCGCATAATAGGAGTCGCCGGAGCGGATGGGCTCACCAAAGGGCGTGTGCAACTCGCCCCGCGCCAATTCCCGCTCGATGTAGCAAACCGGGATTACGGCAATGCCGATGCCGTGGACGGCTGCGTTGATCAGCATGTCGTTGTGGGCGAAGCGGTTTCCTTGGATCCGTCCGCTGTAGTCCAGCCCGGCCACGCGCAGCCAGTGCAGCCACAGGCTGGGACGGCCGGCGTTCTGAAGCATCGGGAATTTGGCGAAATCCAGCGGATCCAGCCTTTCACCCGCCGCGATCAGGGTGGGTGAGGCGACAACCGCCAGCTTTTCATCGAACAGCTCGATGGCTCGTGTGTGCAGCCAGGTGCCGGCACCGCGCAGGATGGTGATGTCGAACCTCGTCGTGTCGAAATCCGTGGTCGGCAGCGCCGGCGAGACCTCGATCGGTATGTCGGGGTGGGCGGCGATGAAGGACCCCAGCCTCGCCGGAAGCCAGCGCGAGGCAAGCGTATGGTGGGTTCCTATCATCAACGAGGACTCTATGCTGCGCCCACGGACGGCGTCGATCGAGATTTCCTGGAGCTTGTCGAGCGCCAGTGCCAGATCGCGGTAATAGGTGGCGCCGACCTCCGTCAGAACCAGGCGGGGGCCGGATCGGTGAAATAGGGTAACGCCCAGAAAATCCTCGAGATTCCGTATCTGCCGGCTGATCCCGCTCTGGGTCAGGCCAAGATCCTCGGCCGCCTTGGTAAAGTTCATGAACCGGGCCGCCGCTTCGAAAGCGTGCAGTGCCGAAAGGGAGGGAAGATATCGCCGCATGGTCGCCCGCCTGCCAGAGCATGAATAAAAGTCATGATAGACGGATTTTTCAATGTTTTTTCCGGCGGGCGTTCTGCGTCATCAAATAGTCCCATCAACGGAACGTACCGACCGATGGGAGATGGCCAGGACTGCGGAGAGAAAGACAATCCGCTGCCCGGCAGCCGCCTCAGGTTGAATGGATTCCGGCAATATTGAACGGACAGGGGATCGAGATGGTCAGCAGACGGGAGTTCGCCGGACTTGTCGGTATTGCCGCCGCCGGAACGGCCACAGTGGGTGCGGGCGCACTGGCGCTTTCCACGCCGGCCCTGGCCCAGCAGCCGGCCGCCGGATCCACCTTCGACCGGGTTCGCAGCACGAAGAAGCTGCGCGTCGCCGGCATTGTCGGGACCGAACCCTACTACCACAAGGACATCGCCACCGGCGAATGGTCCGGCTTCTGCATGAGCATGGCGCGCGATCTGGCCAAGTCGCTGGAGGCGGAGCTGGAGATCAGCGAGACCACCTGGGGCAACGCCGTCCTCGACCTGCAGGCCAACAAGATCGACATCATGTTCGGCCTCAGCCCCACGCCGTCGCGGGCGCTGGTGGTGGAGTTCACGCGGCCGATCATGCAGAACACCTTCACCATCATCACCAAGAAGGGGCTGGAACCGAAGACGTGGGAAGAGCTGAACAAGCCGGACATCCGCGTCGCGGTGGACATCGGCTCCACCCATGACCTGTTCGCCCGCCGCGTTCTGCCGAAGGCGACGCTGGTCGCCCTGAAGACCCCGGACGAGGCCACGCTGGCCGTCCAGACCGGCCGCGCCGATCTGGTCATCCAGGTCGCCATGCTGTCGCTGGTGACGGTCAAGAAGAACCCGAATGTCGGGAAGATCGTCATCCCCGGTCCGGCCATCCGCCAGCCGACCTGCGCCGGCGTGCGGGCCGAGGACAGCGCGCGTTTCCGCACCTTCGTGGACAATTGGCTGGAATACAACCGCTCCTCCGGCGTGGTCACCGACTGGATCACGTCCAGTCTCGAACTGGTCGGGGTGCGCAAGGAAGACATTCCGCCCGAACTCCAGTTCTGACGGCGGCTGCGGCCTTCCGGCCGGCCTGTGGGCGGCTTTCGGCGAGGAGAGTGGGAAGGAGATCGGGAATGGCCCGACCGCTTGGCATCATCATGCTCGACACCGCTTTCGAGCGGCCGGTCGGCGATGTCGGCAATGCCGGCAGCTGGCCCTTTCCCGTTCTCTATCGGACGGTCTCCGGGGCGTTGCCGCGCGATGTGGTCGATGGACGCGAGGGCGGGCTGATGGATGCCTTCGTCGCGGCGGGCGAGGAGCTGATCCGCCAGGGAGCGGGAGCGCTTCTGACCTCCTGCGGCTTTCTGGTGCTGCGCCAACGCCAGCTCGCAGCCCGGCTGTCGCGGCCGCTGGCCACGTCGAGCCTGCTGCAACTGCCGCAGATCGCCGCCATGCTGCCGGCCGGCCGGAAGATCGGTGTCGTCACCTATGACGCCGGCTCGCTGACGCCCGCCCATTTCCGCGAGGCCGGCTTGACGGAGACGTCGGGCCTGCCGCCCGTCGCCGGCCTGCCCCGGGGTGGCGCCTTTCATCGGCTGATCGAGAAGAATGAACCTTACGACCGGCCGCGCCTGGAGGCGGAACTGATGGCGGTGGTGGAGGAGCTGGTGCGTCGGGAGCCTGCCATCGGCGCCATCCTGCTGGAATGCACCAACCTGCCGCCTTTCTCGGCCGGGATTGCCGCCCGCTTCGGGCTTCCGGTCTTCGACGTCCTGACGCTCGGCCGCTGGCTGCATGCCGGGGTCCCGGCGGGCTGACTTCGGAGCGGCGGAAGTCCGGCCGGCCCTCACACACGGGATCGATAGATGCAGTATCAATGGGATTTCGGTTTCCTGCTGCAATACAAGGGTCTGATCGGGGTCGGCGTCCTTTATACGCTCGGCTTCACCATCGGCACGGCGGTGTCCGGACTGGTGGTGGGATGCATGATCGCGCTGGCCCGGCTGTCGAACATGCGCATCGCCACGGCGGTGGTGACCGGCATCATCGAGATCTTCCGCTGCACCCCCGTTCTCGTACAGCTGGTCTGGGTCTATTATGCGCTGCCGATCCTGACCGGCATCGAACTGAGCCCGTCGGTCGCCGCCTTCATCACGCTGACGCTCTACGGCGCCTCGTTCTTCGGCGAGATCATCCGGGGCGGCATCATCTCCGTCGACATGGGGCAATGGGATGCCGGCCGGGCGCTGGGCATGCGCCGGCACCAGCTGATGGGCGGAGTGATCCTGCCGCAAGCCTTCCGGCGCATGGTGCCGCCACTGGTCAACCAGACGGTGCTCCAGCTGAAGAACACCTCGCTGCTGTCGGTTCTGGCGGTGCCGGACCTGCTCTATCAGGGGCAGCTG